>JAUQZC010000136.1 GCA_030587435.1 Candidatus Baldrarchaeota archaeon
AGAGTTCTCCGCCTCAGTAGAATTGTTTTTCGACGAATCGATAAATAATTATCTAGACCTAGAACAAGCCGGAGTACTAGCAGAAATCACAACAAAAGACTAAAAGATGCACATGAAACCCTATAAAAGCATAAAGACTGTTCATTTGTCAGAGGTAGTTAATATACTTAAACATGCGATTTCCTCAGTGGATTTAAACGGTATCATTTTTACGTTGCTTTCAATGCCAAACATTGAGGTTGTTGACGTAACAAAAACGATTACCTACATGCGGTATCAGTGCAAAAGAATTAATGTTGGATCCAAATGATGCATTAGTGGTAGTAATCATGGAAGAAAAAAGGGTCCGTGAAATATATTCGTTTGACAGCGACTTTAACAAAATTGAATCAATGAAACGTCTCCCTTAAATTAAGAGGTTTAAATATAATATGGATGTTTATATTTTATTCTGTTTTTGTAGTAGCCATTTGTATGCTGGGATTATTTTTATTTCTTTGTTGTTAATTTTTATTTTTTCTTCTTGTTCCCATGTTATTATTTCTCCTCTCTTTTTCCCTAGTTTTTTGAGTGCTTTTATCATGTTTTCTATTTCTCTTTTTCTTGTTTTTTCTTCTGTTAGATCGTAGCAGACGTTTATTATTTTTTCTATTTCTAGGTTCTTTTTTGCTATGAAGTCTATTTCCCCTTTTTCTAGTGGTAGGTAGTATATTTGGTATCCTCTTCTTTTAAGTTCTATGAAGATTAGGTTTTCTAGTGTTGGCCCTAAGTTTTCTGATGTTTTGAATCCGATGGCGTTCATTAGTCCTGTGTCTATTGTGTAAATCTTTTTGGGTTGGGTTATTTGTTCTTTTAGTTTTTGGGAGTATGCGTTTACCTTAAATATTAAATATACTTGTTCTAGGTGTTCTATGTATTTTTGAATGGTTTCTAGTCCCATTTTGAAGGTGTTTCTCAGTTTTCTGTATGTTATTTTTTGACTTGCATTTGATATTAGGTAGTATGCTAGGTCTTTGGTTTTTGTATAGTTTGTTCCAAATCTGCTTACCACGTCTCTTGTTACGATGTCGTTGAAATATTCTATGAGGACTTTTTTCCCGATGTTCCATTTCATGAAGAAGGGTTCTGGGAAACCTCCTTTTTCCATATATTCCTTTAGGTATCCTCTCGCTGCTGCTTTTTCTTCGGTGCCTAGGAAACTGAGTTTAATGTTTTTGAATCTTAGATATTCTTTGAAGGAAAGAGGATATACCTCTAACGTTATTTTTCTTCCAGTTAAAATTCTTGCATATTCTACTGGGATAAAGTAGGATGAGGAGTCTGTAATGTGTATGTTTGCTTTTCTCTGGTCTATTAGCCTTCTAACAAGGCTGGTCCAATTTACTGCATTATGAATCTCATCTAGAAATATGTATGGCTTTTGTGGTAGCATACGCTCTATATATTCCTTGTATATTTCATCCAGCGGTTTAGATGAAAGTCTTATATCGTCAAAGTTCATTAAAACAATATTTTTAGGATCTGTTTTCTCAAGCAGGCAATCTATAATCTGATATAAAAGAGTGCTTTTACCAGACCTTCTGACACCTGTGTAAATCTTAACTTTTTGAAGATTGATTATTTCTTTTGCTTCTCTTAGTTTATCTCTTCCAATACCTTTTAACTCGCTGGGAACTTCTCCACTGTTCCACCAAGGATTCCAATCTTCCAATGCTTCCAAAGACATAGTATGAACACCAGTCAGTTCAAAAAAATCTATATCTGAACCATAAACAGTTCAAATATTTAAGTGTTCCTCCACAGATCAACTTATAACTTCATAATGAAAACATAATGAAAATGAAGTGTATGACTGCAGCTAAAACTTATTAAAGACTTTAAAACAGTTGCTGCACAATATCGTTATACAGCAATTTACTTTGAAATAGTAACTTAAACTCATCGTTTTAAAATATTAAGACCCCTACGCAAGAGGTGTGTTAGGTGGTAGGTACTTTTTCTATTGTTGCTATTGATGAAAGTGTTAGGTTGATGGGGGTTGCGGTTACTTCCGGGTCTATTGCTGTGGGTACACGAGTCCCTTGGGCTAAACCAGGGGTCGGAGTTGTTGCAACACAAGCTTACACAAACATTATGTATGGAAAAGAAGGATTAAGACTTTTAGAATATGGTAAAACTCCTAGAGAAGCTTTAGATGAATTGTTGTCTCTAGATCCTAAGCCGGAGATAAGACAGGTATGTATTATGAACAGTAGAGGTGTGTTTGCAGTTCACACCGGGGTGAACTGCCCCTTACATCATGGTCATATTTTAGGGGGCACGTTTTGCGTACTTGGAAACCTGCTCATCTCAAAAAACGTGTTGAAACAAACTTATCTTGCTTATCTTGAAAATGAAGGGGCAAGTTTTCCATTAAGGTTGCTTAAAGCCTTAAAAGCAGGGATTTTAGCTGGTGGCGACAGAAGAGGACATAATTCAGCCGCAATAATTATTGTTGGAACTAGAGTAGCAAGTGGAAAAGGTGGTTTCCAGATTAATATTAGAATCGATAAGAGTAAGAAGCCAGTTGATGAGCTTATTGAAAAGATTAAAGCAGTTGGTCTATGATTTTAATTCGTTAGTAACTTCTTTTTTCGAAAAAAGTTCAATAACTTTATCTACATCCTTGAAGATCTCCTTAAACTTTTTCTTAATTCTAAAATGTCCTCTATACCTATCCGCTACAGACATCGCACTACACCATTAAATCTATTAAACCTTAAGATAATATTCTCTTGGTTACTTCTTTTATTTCATCTATGAGCTTTTCGATTAGTTCATGCGTTATTAGCGGGTTCATTAACACAATTTTAATTCCTTGTACGGGATATTTCTTCCCGTTTTCAACTATTCTGATTCCAGCTAAATCTTCGAGAAAACCTACTCTAAAATTATTTCTTTTATTGATTTCTTTAACCAACTTTCTGTTTAGCTTATTTATCTCACTATGTCTCTTTCCCTCCACCGCAATTCTAAAATTCACAGTGAAAAGATCAACTTCATGAAGCAGCTGGTATCCTTCTTCATGTAACCGTTCAACTAAATATTTTGCGTTATCCATACATTTATTTAATAGTTGTCCGTATCCTTTCCATCCCAGTGTCTTAAGGGCGATCCAACATGCTGCAGCCGATGCACCTGGCCTAGACCCTTCCAATGTTGGTGCAACGTTTTTGAGATAGGAAACCTCGTATTTAAGTAAATCGAGGTCATGTTTCTCTTTGAAAAGTATTGTTCCACATGGATACGGTACATAACCCCATTTATGAGGATCCACCGTAATGGAATCCGCTTCCTCCAATCCTTTTATCTTACTTTCCAGTTCTTCTTCTCTAATTAGTTTTGCGTAGGCTCCGAAAGCCGCATCCACATGTAAATGAAAATCAAATTCACTTCTAAAATCCACTAAGTATTTTATTGGCTCTATTGTTCCAGTAACGGTTGTTCCAGCAGTTGGAATCACGCATATAATTTGTACTCTCTTTTCTCTCAACCTGTTTAGAACGTCTTCATATATTGTGCGAGGAGGTTTTAGAGAGAACGGTGTTCCATCTTTCAAAAAGTTTTCTATGTCTTCGCTTGTTGCAACTGGGACCTTAATAACGTTTTTCTCCCCTAAACCTAAAATTCTGGCAGACTTATCGATGGAGAAATGTGAAGCTGCTGAAGTTAAAATTACACCTTTAGGAAGTTTGAAAAGTCCTTCGTATTTAATTTTATTTCCATATTTTTTGTCTCTGGCCACTAGTAGAGCTGTTAGGTTTGCTACTGTTCCACTTGAAACAATGTTGCCAGTAGATTTTTCAGGATCATAGCCAACCATTTCAGAAAGCATGTAAATACATTCCTTCTCCAAGTTTGGAGTAACACTCCAAGAACTATTTAGATCCCAATCTTCAATATTATTCGGATTAACGATCTGGGCAACAAGAAAACCTATCAGCGCCGGATATAGCGGTACAGGTGCTAAACTCTCCAAATTTCTCCTATTGAGTCGCCTAGCCTTTTTAATCCGTTTCAAAAAGATATCCATAATTCTACTTGGTTCCATTGGTTTCCTTGGGATCTTATTTTTGGAAACGTAGTCTGGTTTATCAACTGGTCGAGGTCTATCGATTTCTAACCAGTCTTTGAAGTTATTAAGTATGTCATTGAGTAAACTTAAGAAATCTATAAATGTGCTGGAGTTCTCTAGCAGTAAATTCTTCAAATGGTTGTTAGACATCGTATTTTCCTCGTTTTGTTTTAAATTGTTCCTTACTTATGGAGAATGTTTATATGTATGTTAGTGGGAATTTTAGTGTGGGTGAATGTTTGTGGGCGAAGTAATAGTTGTAGTTGACGATAGAGGAAGGGTTTTAATTCCATCTGAGTATAGGAGAAGACTGAATTTAAAACCTGGTTCAAAGTTGAAGTTAAAAATAGTAGAGGGAAATGTCGTTTTGGAACCTTTAATACCTAAGCCTGTAAAGGTTAAAGCCAATAGGAAATGGGGAAGTGAAGCCTTTTTGGATGCTGGTGAGGCGACTTTCGGTGAATATTGAGAAGAAAGTTTGGGATGTAAACATTTTAGCCATTTTCCTTGTTGAAGACCACCCGGGAAACAAATATGTTTCTCCGATTGTTGAAGATGGGCTTAAAGGCTCATATATCCCCATATTACTTGATTTTCTTCCAATTAGAGTTTACTGGATTTTAGAAAGAAAGTGGAAAATCAGCAAAGAAGACGCTTTTCTCGCTGTAACAAAGTTTTTGAAAAGTTACGATATGCCTCGTCTTGTTTCACTTAAGAAGGATACTATTTTGAGAGCATTTAAATTGGCAAAAGAGCTAAACCATGATGTTTACGACTGCATTTATCTAGCATTAGCTGAACAGGAAAAAGCTTCAACAATAATAACAACCGACACCGATTTCGAAAAGCTCTGTGAAACTATAGGGCTAAAATACGAAAACCCAGTACCAATGAATGTTTTAAAGAGCTTTAAAAGCTATAAGTAACATAAAGCTTTAATAACGATATTAACCTTTACTATAAGGCTTATTTTTAAATATTTTTTCTTCTTCTAGGAGGAGGATGGGTTTTATTGTTGCAATATTTTTAAAGTCACTGTCAAAGGTGTATATTTCGTCACAGTTGTGTTCCTCCATTATTACTGCTGCAAGAGCATCGTTAGGGTCAAGACAATACTCAAGACTTTTGACTAAGGCTTTTTCGTAATGTTTTTTGGTAACTGATGCTATAGTTATGTTTTCAAGCGTCAGTATTTTGGAAAGAAAAGCTTGAGATGGTTCGATGCCACTTTTACTTGACAGTATATTAAGAATTTCTCCTAAATGTGACGTTGATATTAGAACGTGTTCCTTTTTGTTTTCTATTCTTTCTAGAATTTCTTTGCTTTTCTGTTTTCTCCATAAAATCTTTTTACTTAACATAGATTTTCTTTTAGGCTTTAAATATGCGTAAAGTATGATGTTAGAGTCTAGAAATCTCATTTAGTATTCGCCTTTTCATTTTTTTAGCATTTAGCCATTCTTCTTCTGTTCCAGAGAACTCTATGCTATCAAAAAGATCGGAAAACTTGAAATCCTTTAATTTAACTATCTTTATGAAATCTTTTTCACGTATCAGAATAACTTTCTCACCTAAATCTTTTCTCCACTCAGCTGGTATCGTAATCCTACCCAGCTTATCTATTTTTCGAATAACACTTTCAACCATGTTTACCACTCTTACCAATGTTTCATAATTTGACAGATTATATAATTTTTCCATAAATATAAATCTTTCCAGAATATTAAGATTTTACAAAGATCTCTAATTACTAAATCCTTAGCCGAAGTCCTAACTACTTAGTTTTTGCAACAGAGAAATAAAGTTATGTAAGTTAAATCTACGTACTTTCCCCAGCATCGAATAATATTACTTCTTTTATGCTTATTGTTAGAAGATATCTACACGTTACACCTTTAATTTGACAATCGCCTTGCAATGTGATCACTACTTAAGAATTTTTCAAATAGTACTCCGAAAAAGATGAAAAAACCGATAAACATGGTTATTCCAGATATTGTTGCATTGCTTGGCATAAATATTAGAATCCAGAAAAAGTCCCAGGTCCCGTGTAAAATTGAGCACGCCCAGATGTCGCCTGTTTTTTCCCTTATAACTCCGAAGAGCAGACCAAAAAACGTAGCTGATATGGCAATAAACACATAAAATGGTTTTATCGCATATGTTCCTTTGAAAGGATTTATCCCGCCAAATATATGTACTACTCCGAAAATTACAGCTGTTATTATTAGACCCCATCCGTATTCAACTTCAAAACCTAGGAATTTCCTGAAATGTTTGTTGAATGTTTCGTTGAGGCGTGTCTGAATGTAACCTCTGAAAAATAGTTCTTCAGCAAACCCCACCATGACAAAATACCAAAAAATATCAACCATTAGCGATTCTATGTTTTCTATCGTTGTTTTTAGCTGACCTAAAACCAGCAATGCCAAGAGAGGTGGTGTGACCACCGTTAATGAAAATAATGCACCCCACTTACAGCTAAAACTCAGGTTTTTTATCGACAAACCATAGTCTTCAAGGTGTTTTCCACGTGAAACAACTGCAACAATGGATAGTAAAATCATTACAGTCTTAGAAACAAAACCCCAAAAGGGGAAGGAGACTTTTACCTCAATAAACCATGCAAGTATCATAAAAATAGCTATAACTAATAAAACCTCAGCCATATTTTCAATTTTCTTGCTTTTCATGGTATTTCTCCTCGACTTATCAAGTCTTAAATTTGATTTTAAACCTTCAGAAGAACAGAAATAAAACTGCAACTGTGTTCTTGGTTTTCTTATTTTATTGCGTTTTTCTCTTAAATTTTTATGTAATTGGTTTACTTATTGATTGTAGGTTTAATTTTATTCTGGTTTTATAAATAGGTCTTTTGGGTCTTTAGTTTTCTTTTTTAAGAACCATAGTAGATATAGTGGTAGGGGGAATATGTTTTTCTCCTTGTTATAGTCCTTTTTTGATAAGATAATTGTGCCTTTTCTTGGTGTTGTTTTTTCCTGCCATTTAACTTCTATTTTTACGCTGTTTACTAGGAAGTCTGTTTCCATGTTTCTTTTAAGGAAATATATGTTTCGAGCCAGTTTAAAAGTGTTAAATGCGATCAGCTCAGCCATTTTACTTTCGTCAACTATTTTTCTTCCTACTACAGTTTTTTCAAGGGCTCTAACTATGAATGGATCTGTAAAATAGATTTTCTTCTCTTTTCTTATCAAGGGGATCATTTTACCTAGATCTATTTGATAGAGAAGGTCTAGGTACATGAGGTTTTTCAAGGTTTCTATGTATTCCCTAACTATTCGATGCGTGATACCTATCCATTTGCCTATTGAATGATATGATATCGGTGTTGAAAGTGTTTGAAGAAGCCTTATAATTAAACCTTTCATAATTTCCTCGCTTTTCCCAAGTTTAAGAATATCTCCTCTAAACCAAGAGTAAATTTCTTCATAGGTTTCCCATGGTATTTTTCCGCCTTCGCTGAGTTCAAAGGCAGGCTTCGGAAATCCTCCAGACTCCATATAGTTTACAAAAAGCTTGAATATCTCGGAGTAATTTGGAAGCAATTCTTCAATACTTTGCATATGTTCCAGCTTTTCTTTAAGACTTACGCTCCCGAAGAGCCTACAGTACTGTAAAAAGTTAAGTGGTGTAAAGGGTATGAAGCGTACGTTTCTCCCTGGGAACGCTTCTCTCTTCAAAAAAGCTGTAGAAGACCCTGTTACATATACAATTTTATTTTCGAGAAGGCCTTGATCAATAGCCCACTTTAACGATTTTTCCCAGCCACTTAGAAATGTTACCTCATCAAGGAAAAAGTATTTTGCATCAATAAATCTGAAAACATCTATTAGATCCATAGGATTTTGCAAGATTTCACATGAGATGTAAACGATGTTTTTTGGCTGTTTTTTCTTGTGTATGAGTAAGTCGTAAATTAAAAGTTTAAAGAAAGTGGTTTTTCCAACTCTTCGTGGACCAACAAATATAAGGTTTGATTCTTTTTTGAATTCGTATAAAAGCTTATTTTTCTTATTCATAGCTTTTTTTACATGTTCGTCAAATTTTATTACGTCTGGATTGTCTCTCCAAGGGTTCATCTCTAAAATTAGCGCTACATCTACCATATTGATACCATTAGTATCAAATGTTTATATATCTTTTGATAATATAACTATCAATTACACACTTCATACATAAACAACCTTAAAACTAAATCCTAATATTTAAAACAACACCGTAGAAGGAGATGACAAAAATGGTTCACGTAGCTGTTGTTGGTACTGGGCGTGTTGGACAAGGAGTGGCGTACACGCTTATTTTTGAAAGATACGTTGAAAAATTGACTTTAGTTGATATAAAACCTAAAGTTGCAGAAATGGTTAAAGAAGAACTTTACCACGGCTTGTCAGCCCACGGATACGACATAGAAATCGAAGCCTTCGAACACTCCAAATACATTGAAAACGCGGATCTAATAGTTATTTCCGCCGGGTTCCCACGTAAACCCGGAATGACTAGAAGAGATCTAGCAGATGAAAACGCAAAAATCATAAAAGACATAGTAACATCCACATTGGATAACAATCCAAAAGCATGGTACTTCGTAATAACAAACCCCGTTGACGCCATGGCAACACTTGCATACAAATTGGCAGAGAGGAAAAGAACTGTAATAGGAACTGGAACCAACCTTGAAACCGCCAGATTCAGAACAATACTGTCTAGAGCGCTTAAGGTACCGATGAGAATGGTTGAAGGTTTCGTTGGAGGAGAACACGGATTAGCAGCAGTACTGCTTTGGAGCACCGTGAAAATCGACGGTACCCCACTTGAAGAGTATTTGAAAGAAAACAAAAAAGAGATAAACAAGGAAGAAGTTGTAAACTATGTTAAAGGAATAAGTATGGAGGTTATAAAAGCTCTCGGCGGAACACGGTGGGGTCCAGCAGGTTCCTTCATAGAAATAATCAGAGGAATTGTACTTAACACAGGTAAATTTTTAAGTTACGCTATTCCACGCAAATTCGACAATATTGATGAACCAGTTCATGTTACGGTCCCAGCTAGATTAACCAGATCTCTAGGACCAGACATATGGAACCAGTTAACCAAAGATGAGCAAGAGAAGATAAAGGAGGCGGCTTACGCTATTTACCAAACATATAGTAGAGCTAAAAACGTAGTCGAAAAGTAACACCATTCACTTCAATTCTAGTGACGTCAAAGAAAGGCTCCTGCAGTTTAAATAATTTATTGGTGTAGTTTATGATCCGTTTATCTAAGTTAGATGGTTTTTGGATGTTCGAAACAGATGATGGCTATAAGATTAAGATCAGAAAGGCTGACATTAATGATAGAGAGGCTTTAATCAAATTTTATCAAAGTTTGGACATTGAAACTATCTATGATAGGTTTCTTTCCGTTATCAGAAATTTTAAGCCAATAGTTGAAAAGATCACATCTGATGATACTGGTTTTTGTGTTGTTGCAGAGTTTAACGGCAAAATTATTGGTGATGGAGAAGTTGTTTTCATCGAAAAACCTGTTCGCGCAGAAGTAGCCTTAGTGGTGAAAAGAGAGTGGAGACGTAAAAGAATAGGCACAGCACTAATTTTAGTTCTTAGAGAAATCGCATTAGAAAAGGGTATTAAGTGGGGATACGCGACGATATCTCTAAGTAACGTTGCATCACTTAAAATAGCGAAGAAAATGAACGCAGAAATTAAACGCATAGACGTAAACACAGTCAAAGTATGCCTTCCGTTAACCGGTGAAAAAGAAGGATGCTGGAAAGGAAAAATTATATGATCTTCACGAATATTTTTAATTTTCGCGTACTCGTAGCTTAAGCGAATTTTTAAATATTCGTTATATCATTTACATAGTCATCGTGCGGAGAGGGTATTTATGGAAATCTCCAATAGAGGTTTGAGTTTAAGATTGTGGATTTTAGGCTTAAGCTTCTTTCTGCTACAAATTTTCCCGTACATAGTCTTTGGCTTCAGTTATATACCTAGAATAATATCTATACCAGATTTAATAGACCTCATATTGTATCCGTTTGTCATAGGCCTAACATTGTACTCCATTTTCACATTTCTCGTAAGAAAAGAGGACAATATCTTCCTAAAACACTTGTTTGTTTGTCTTCTAATTCTTCACATAGAGGGTCATGGCTTACATTGGGCCGCTAACGCCATAGACGTTACCATGAACCATACTGTAGGCGTACCCATCGCTCTACATGAGTATACTTATTTCCTGGATGAACACCTAGGTCATTGGCTTCTCTTCTACGCTCTTTTCGGAATGCTTCTATATTTCCTTCTAATTTCCATCATCAAAGATAGAGATGAAAAAATTGAAAATCGCTGGCTAGTTAATCAAATTATTGCTTTTATCTTTGGCTTCAGTTTGATTGTCACCGGAATAGAGGCCCAAATACCATATGAAACAATAATCGCTGGACTCGTATTCCTTGCAATTCCAATGGTTTCCCTAAGACAAAAAATAAGAGAAATGTTTAAGAAAAAATGTTTGGCAAGCTACATGTTCTCCACAGGTCTATGGATTGTAATTTTTGCAGCAATTTACTGGCTATTGTTTCACGGATTTCCGCAACCATCGGAATGGATGTAACAAAATCACACTAAATGGCACAAAACTACAATTCGTAGACTTTAATAATGGTAATTGATAATTTGCATGGGTGATCTACGATGCTTATTGATAATTTACCTGAGTTTTGCCTTGAAAGATGGCAAAGCCTAAGAGAAAACTATGCAAAGACACTTTTAAGTGAAAGCGGTGTAGAACCGCTCACCATAGCTGAACTAGAAGAACTTTATGGAAAACCAATCATAGACTCTAGTTTAGCGCTGGGATATGGATGGACAAAAGGAAGTCCAGAACTCAGAAGTAAAATAGCTGAACTTTACGATGAGGTTTCAAAAGACAACATACTTATCACTTGTGGAGGTGCCGAAGCAAACCTTCTTACCACCTTAGCTTTAGTAGAGAAAGGAGATACAATTGTTGTTGAAATGCCAAACTACATGCAAATACCAGGTCTACTAAAATGGAGAGGAGCAAAAGTCATAGAAATTTGGCGTAAACCCGAAAGAAACTTTCAACTATCCACAGATGAATTAGTTAAAACTATAGAAGAGTATAAACCGAAAGCATTTTTCGCAATAAACCCAAATAACCCAACCGGACAATTCCTCAAAGAAAAAGAACTAAGAGAAATAGCCGAAGTAGCAAATAAAAACAACACAATATTGGTTTTCGACGAAATTTATAGAGGTTTAGAACACGGCTCACCTACGCCTCCAAGCGTAATAGACTTAGTTGGCATTGAAATGGGAATAGTTACTTCAAGTTTATCTAAAGTCTTTGGGCTACCTGGGCTAAGAATAGGCTGGGTAGTAGCTAGAAAAAGATTAGTAGAGAAACTCTGGTCAATAAAAGACTATACAACAATCGCGCCTTCAAAGATAAGCGACCACATAGCAACCATAGCGTTATCAGAAAACGTAAGGGAAAAACTAGTTGAAAGAGCTAAGAAAATAGTCAAAGAAAACAAGAAAGTCTTAAGAAATTTATCATCAAAGTATAGCGATGTAATGAGAATAGTTTGGCCTGAAGCCGCATCGTTTTTCATAGCTGAAATCAACTGGGCCGAGAACAGCGAAGAAATTTGCGAAAAACTTTTTGAGAAGTACGGGATATTAATCTGTCCAGGAACCTGCTTTAACCTAAGCAAGTACGTTAGAGTAACTTTAGGTCAAGAAACAAGAAAATACGAGAAAAACATAACTGAACTTTTTGAAGCCCTAGCAAAACTGAAATCAATTCAATCAAAAAGTAGATAAATATCTATCATTTAAAAATACTATTCTATCGTCTTTTAATTCTCTACCTTTTTTAGAAAACATGAAGAACTGGCTAAACAATTTTGCAAGTAATTTTAGAATAAGTTTGCTATAGTGATTATATTTCTTTTACTTTTGACTATCCATTTCTTTCTCGTGTTAGATCTAATTAAAACTTGTTAAAAGACGAAGTAAAGGGCAAAATAATTTAAACACTTCTTATCTGAACTTTAAGGGCTTAACACAATAGTTACACCGCGTAGAAGCTAACTTCATGCGAGATCTCAAACATGGTTTCTGTTTACACAGCTTCAACAATTCACTTTGGAAAATGGTTAAAACATTAGATTTCGTTTGCGTAATTAAAGCCCTATACATGAAATTGTCGACTTGTAAACTGCGAAGTAACACGAAATAGATTAAAATCTAGCTTGGAGGTATGAAAATGAACAGCGTCAAAGATTTCGAAGCAAAAGAAGTCTTAAAATATTTCTTTGAACCAAGAAACGTCGCCATAATTGGGGCGTCACACCATGAAAGTAAACCGGGTTATCACGTTCTTGAAAACTTTGTAGTTAATAAGGAGAAAGGAGTTTTTAAAGGGGAAGTTTACCCCATCAATCCTAAAGGTGGAGAAATTTTAGGCTTAAAAGTTTATAGAAGTGTTTTAGAAATACCAAGCGAAGTCGACCATGCAGTAATTATTGTTCCCGCTGCAATAGTGCCCAAGGTTTTAGAAGAATGTGGCAAAAAAGGTGTAAAAGCCGTAACAATCATCAGCTCTGGCTTCAGTGAAATAGGGAACATAGAACTAGAGGAAGAAGTCAAACGAATAGCCAAGAAATACAAGATCCGTATTATTGGGCCAAATGGGCTTGGAGTCTTCAGCCCCTACACCGGCGTTGACACAATTTTTCTTCCGCCCTTTAAAAAGAACGGTTACGGTAAAGAGTTATTAAGTACACCCAGACCGCAAAAAGGCTACATTGCATTAATAAGTCAGTCTGGAGCCTTTGGAACATCTGCGCTCGACTACACAGCTGGTATAGGAATAGGAATAAGTAAATTCGTAAGCTATGGAAACAGAATTGATATCGACGAAGCGCCAATAATTAGATATCTTGGAGACGATCCCTCAACAAGAGTAATCACCATCTACGTCGAAGGCATCCACAGAGGCAGAGAATTCATGGAAGCATGCAAAGAAGTAACTTTGAAGAAGCCAATAATAGTTTTAAAAGCTGGAAGAACCAGCGCAGGTACCAGAGCTGCTGCGAGCCACACAGCATCACTAGCAGGAAGCATCCAAATATACAATGCCGCTTTCAAACAATCAGGTTGCATCGCAGCTGACACACTAGAAGCCCTATTCGATATGGCTAAAGCACTAGTTTTTCAGCCTCCAGCTAAAGGTCGAAATGTTGCAATTCTCACAGATGGCGGAGGTTTCGGAGTCATAGCAGCTGATATGTGTGAATATTTAGGGTTAAACGTACCTACGTTTTCCGGAGAACTTCAACAGAAATTTGAAGAACTAAAAAGGAAAGGAGATTTGCCAGAGTTTGCTGCGACCAAGAATCCAATCGATGTTACTGGAATTGCAACGAGTGAGATGTATGAGATATCTGCAGAACTTGCATTATCAAGTGACGAAGTAGACTCTCTCATAGTAATAGCTTTACATCATCCAGCGACGTTGCACGACGATGTAGCCGATAGAATCGCTAGGGTTGCTGAAAAATACAGGAAACCAGTTGTTGCAGTTGATGTAGGGGAAACAGATTATGCCAGATATCTCAGAAGAAGATTTGAAGAACTGCATATCCCATCTTACCCATCGCCTGAAAGAGCTGTAAAGGCAATAAAAGCCTTAACAGAATATGGAGAATATCTTAAAAAGAGAGGAGTGCTTGAAGAATATCTAAAAAAATGGAAGCCCTTGTCATCGCTAAAACGAAACAACGTATCAATATCTTAATCTTACCTAACTGTATTTTATTAGATTAGCGCCATTTATTTTCAGCTTAATCCATTTTTCTACCTGCATTTATAAAAGAGACGCATCCACGTATTCTATTAAGTATTTTCTTTCTGGGCAACAATTTTTGACCTTAGAGTATGCTAAATATTTAAAGAGCTTGATAGTGCTATTTTATGAATGACGGAGGTATCCCTTTGAAGCCATCCAACTCCGCTGGAAAATCGGAAGAACTACTAGTAAACTACAACTTACTGCCAGAGATACGTTCATCACATTTGCCTAAACGTGTCTACATTTGGGATGAAACCCTTAGAGACGGTGAACAAACTCCTGGCGTCGCATTAACGCCTGACGAAAAATTGGAAATCGCCAAGCTAATGGATGAAATGGGAGTTTCCATAATTGCTGTAGGTTATCCAGCAGTTTCAGAAACTGAGAAAGAAGCCGTAAAACTGGTTGCAAGCGAAGGTCTTACAAAAGCTAAGGTTGCAGCACCAGCTAGACCCACGAAAAAAGATATTGACTTAGTTATCGAATGTAACGCAGACGAAGTACCTATTTTTCTCGCAACAAGCGATCTACACCTAAGATATAAACTTAAAATGTCTAGAGAAGAATCCATAAAGAAAGCTGTAGAAGCTGTTGAATACGCAAAGGACCACGGATTAATTGTTGATTTTGTTGCCGAAGACTGTTCTAGATCACATTTAACACATCTAAAAAACATATTCAAAGCAGTAGCTGAAGCCAAAGCAGACAAAATAGTTATTGCAGATACTGTCGGATTCATGCTGCCAGCCTCAATGAAATACCTCACTTCAAAAATAAGAGACTTCCTATGGGAAGAATGTAAACTAAAAATTCCCCTTGCCGTTCACTGTCATAATGATTTTGGCCTTGCAACAGCAAACACGTTAGCTGCAGTTGAAGAAGGAGTTACATATCCCCATGTTACTGTTAACGGCTACGGAGAAAGAGCTGGAAACGCGCCCTTCGAAGAAGTTGTAATGGCACTAGAAATCCTTTACGACGTTAGAACAGGAATAAAAAAGGAAAAAATATACGAGTTATCACTTTTAGTCGAAGAAAAATTTGGTTTACCTCTCCCCGTACACAAAGCTATTGTCGGGCGAAATGCATTCAGCCATGAATCAGGAATACATGTTCACGGCGTTATGGCTCACAGCTTAACTTATGAGCCGTTCTCCCCAGAAACAATTGGTAGACAACGCAAATTCTACTTTGGAAAACACACAGGTAAATATCATGTTGAAGCAAGACTTAAAACCCTCGGAATAACAGTATCCGAGGGAAAACTTAGGGAAATAGTTGACAGAATCAAAAAACTTCATGAAATTAAAAAGCGATACAGAAGCAAAAAACAGTTAGAGCAAATTAAAGAGTTCATGGAAAAAGTTCAAACAGGAGTAACTGAAGAAGAATTTTTCAAAATTGTAGAAGAAGTAACAGGAATAAAAATTACAAAGAGGAAAATACCTCCACCAAAATTTAGAAAAGAAACATAATCTAAACTTCATGCTTTATTTCTTCTACTATTGCATCTCCAACCTCAGACGTCTTAGAAGGTTTAACATTTGAATAAGGCCCATAACAAAGATCGAAGGTTCTTATTTTTCCTTCTTTTAACACTTTTTTAACTGCTTTTTCTATTAATTCAGCGCCTTTCTTACATTTTTGATCATTTCGCTTCTCAAACAACCATTCTAACATCATTTTTGCGGCTAGTATGGCTGCTATCGGATTTGCCTTTTCTTGTCCAGCAATATCAGGTGAACTACCATGAACAGGCTCAAACATAGCATGTTTATCTCCAATATTCCCACTAGGTGCCATACCTAAACCGCCTTGCAACGCAGCCCCCAAATCAGTTAAAATGTCACCAAACATGTTAGGAGAAACAACAACATCAAATTTCTCTGGAAAACATACCATTTGCATAGCCATAGTATCAACGTACATATAGTCTTTTTCAACTTGGGGAAACTCTTCTGCTACCATGTTATATATTTCACGGAAAAGCTGGCATCCCCGTAGCAAATTGCTTTTATCAACACACGTAACCCTAAGCTTCTTATCAAGTGGTGCTCCTTTTCCCCTTTTAACGCAAAGATTGAAAGCATATCTTATTACCCGCTCAGCTCCCTTCCTAGTTATTACACGTACATCAATTGCTAACTCCTTTTCCTCTCCGCGACTTAACATTCCTCTAATAGGAACATAGATATCTTCGGTATTTTCCCTTACAAAAACAAAATCTATATGCTCTGATTCTTTGTATGCAAGAAGAGATGGAACCCCGGGATATAATTTGACTGGTCGAACATTTGCGTAAAGATCTAAACCAAATCTTAGGGAGAAAATCACATTCGAGCCTGCTAAGTCACCATTTGGAAGTCTAACTGGTTTTCCATTTTTAACCCAGCCAACAGCTCCAAAAAGAATAGCATCACTTTCCTTACATGTTTGCCAAGCATCCTCAGGCCACTCTAAACCAGTTTTAAGATAGTATTCCCCGCCACAAGGAAATTCCACAAACTCAAAATCTAAATTCACTGCTTCACCTACAGCCTTAAGAACCTTTACAGCTTCCGGAATAACCTCTCTGCCTATACCATCACCTGGCAACACAACTATACGATACTTCCTCAACTTGGACACCAAATAAAAGAAATGTTATTTTTCTGGTTCAAATGCTAAAAGCACTTTTTCATCGCTTTCGATGAAAGTTACTTTAAGAGGCATTCCAGTTTTTATTGTCTCAGGCTTATTTGGATCAACACCAACGATTCTAGCCATTATTCTAGGGCCCTCTTCTAGCTGAACCACACCAACTACGAAGGGAGCATCGTTTAGAAATCTTTTGGCTGCAACATGAATAACTGTAAACGTGTGAAGACTGCCTTTTCCACTGAATTCAACCCATTCAAACTCCTTTGAGCCACATTTTTTACAAATCGACTTAGGCGGCAAAATATAGGCTCCACAACTCTTGCATTTCAAGCCCATAAACTTCTTCTCGCTGACAAATTCAAAATATTTCTTAACAAGCCTTTCAACTTCCTCCATACTTCTACCTCCTAAGAATGTGAACAGTCACAGTTGCACCAGTCCCACCAACATTATGAGTTAAACCTATCTCAGCACCATCTACCTGGCGTTTACCTGCTTCTCCACGAAGCTGATGAACAACTTCAACTATCTGAGCAACCCCCGTCGCACCCACAGGATGACCCTTAGCTTTAAGGCCACCAGAAGTATTTACAGGTATTCTACCACCTATCTCGGTTTCTCCCTCTTCAATAAGTTTTCCTCCCTCGCCCTTCTTGCAGAAGCCAAGGTCTTCGTAAGCAATAATCTCAGCGATAGTAAAACAGTCATGTACTTCGGCAACATCAACATCCTTAGGTTCAACCCCAGCCATCTTATAAGCTTGTTCGGCTGCTATTCTAGCAGCCTTAAACGTCGTTAAATCCTCTCTTTCACATAAAGCGATAGTATCACTTGCTTGAGCAGAAGCAGTAATCCAAACAGGAGTATCCGTATATTTTTTGGCAACATCTTCACTGGCAAGAATTATTACAGCAGCCCCATCACTTATAGGGGAGCAGTCAAACAATTTGAGAGGCCAAGCGATAACCCTACTGTTGAGCACAGTTTCAATGGTTATCTCTTTATGAAATTGAGCATACGGGTTAAATAGCGCATTACGATGGTTTTTAACAGCAACAGCAGCCATCTGCTCCTCTGTTGTCCCATACTTATCCATGTGCGCCTTTGCCATTAAAGCAAAAACCCCTGGAAACGTTAATCCTTCAGCTGCTTCAAACAAGTCATCGCTAGCTAAAGCCAAAGCCTCTGTAACATCAGATGTAGGGAAATCCGTCATTTTCTCAACTCCAGCAACCAAAACAATGTCTCTAAGACCAGAAGCAATGGATATGTACCCCATTCTTACCGCGGCACCGCTACTAGCACAAGCTCCTTCGGTATGGGTGGCTGGAATTCCTGTAAGACCTATATAATCTATTACGAGGGGAGCTATGTGGCCTTGATGTTCTAAAACATCTGGTAGAAAGCTTCCTACAAATGCTTCTTCTATATCTTTTAGGTCGATTCCTGCATCCTCTATAGCTTTAAAAGCTGCTTCAGCGAAAAGTTCGCGGCTACTAACCTTTGGATGTTTTCCAAACTTGGTTAATCCAACACCAATTACAGCGACTTTCCTTTTCATCCCGCCCAGGTCTCCTTAAGAATTTTCGGTGAATATTAGGCAAAAAACTAATTATTAAAACTTTCTAAGCCGATTGACCAAAAAAGTAAAACTAAGAATAAACAAATATACTTTGACTATTTTATATATGTAAAATATAGTTGAGTGTGACAATAAGCTTATACTTGCTTCTTCTTTTCAAACTCCTTATAAACTTCCCTTTGAATAACGAATCTCTGAACTTCACTCGTTCCTCCACCTATCCTCATCAAACGAGAATCTCTCAAAAGCTTTTCAACAGGCGTCTCTTTCGTATAACCAATCCCACCAAGTATTTGCAGAGCATCGTCACAAACTTGGAAAGCCATCTCTGTTGCAAACAATTTAGCCATTGAAGCTTCTTTAGTAGCTTTTAAACCCTTATCTATCATCCTAGCCGCTTTAAGAGCTAAAAGTCTGGCTGCCTCTATTTTTGTTGCCATATCTGCTATCCTAAAGCTAATGGCCTCAAACTTCCTAATTGGACGTTTGAACTGAACTCTCTCCATCGAATACTTTACAGCTATTTCAAAAGCCCCCCTAGCGTAACCTACAGCTTCACCTGCAATTGCAATTCTCTCAGTATCTAATTCGTCCATTAAAACTCTAAATCCGTTATTTAACCCACCCAGGATATTTTCCTCACCGATCCTATAGTCTTCAAGGGCGAAATGAGTATTCCTGACACCTCTCATACCCATCAGTTCAAAGTCCTTTATCACTTTAAAACCAGGCTTTTTAGTATCAATTATAAAAGCGGTCATGCCTTTTCTTGGATCTACGGTCGGATCTGTTATAGCGAAAAGCACTATGTAATCTGCAACACTACCATTAGTTATAAAGCGCTTCTCACCATTAATAACCCATTCATCTCCATCTTTAACAGCTCGTGTCTCCATACGAGCAACATCTGACCCAGCATTGGGCTCAGTTATACCTATCGCGCCAATCTTCTCACCCTTAATCAATGGGGTCAAATATTTACTCTTTTGTTCTTCCGTCCCATATCTATAAATGGGCATACCGCACAAGGTCACAGAAGACATACGTGACATATCTAGGCTTGGACAAACTGCTGAGATTTCTTCCGCCAAAATAACTTCATAGACGAATCCACGATTCGTTCCACCGTATTCCTCAGGGTACAATATACCTAGAAAACCATCTTCCCCAAGTTTTCTGATAATATCCCTCGGATAAATATTGTTTCTCTCTATTTCATCAGCTTTTGGCACAATCTCCCTTTGTACAAACTCTCTTACCTGCTCTCTAAACTCCAACTCTTCCTCAGAGAATAAAATACTCATACTCTTAACCCCCAAATTCAAAGCACATTCAACCGATTAAAGAAAGTTAACTAATAATATTTCAACACCCTAAATTTAACTTTTACTTAATTAAAGAAACAACTACAAACAGCCCTTCAATCTTTATATCAAAAACAAGAATTCACCGATCATTTACTAGAAGAGAGTAAACATTATAAGTTTCTTTTCACATAAACGATAACAGCAATATTCATTTGAGAAGGGAGGATTTCACTTGAGGAAAGTAGCAATTATAGGTGTTGGAAGCACCGAGATTAGATCAACTACACCCGACGTTTCCTACAAAGAAATGATGTTTGAAGCAGCAACAAAAGCATATGAAGAAGCAGGAATAGATCCGCGAAAAGACGTAGACAGCTTCATAACGTCAGCAGAAGACTACTGGGAAGGATACAGCATATTCGACGAATTCGTCCCAGACCAGCTAGGCGCGGTATTAAAACCAGTATTTACAGTATCAGCAGACGGGCTCTTCGGAATAATAAACGCATACATGCAAATACGCACCGGACTAATCGACATAGCAGTCGTTGAAGCCCACAGCAAAGCATCAGACATGCTCACCTTCGAAGGCATAGTAGCATTCGCCCTAGACCCAATATACAACCGACCCTTAGGTGGACATCCCTTCTACATCGCCGGGCTCGAAATGATGAGATACCTCTGCGAAACAGATACAACTTTGGAAGAGTGCGCAATGGTAGTAGTAAAAAACAAGAAAAACGCTCTAGACAACCCGTATGCAGCTTTCGGCGCAAAAATAACCGTAGAAGACGTGTTAAACTCGGAACCAATGTTTCACCCACTAAAACGGCTAGAAATAAGCCCTCTGGCAGACGGAGCAATAGTAATGGTTCTAGCTGCAGAAGAAGTAGCAAAAAGGCTAACAGACACACCCATATGGGTTAAGGGAGTTGGATGGTGCTCTGACACACCGCAACTAGAGTCAAGAGACTGGGGAAGAGCAATATACGCTGAAATATCAGCAAAAATGGCATACAAAATGGCAAAAATCACACAGCCACAAAAAGAAATAGACCTCGTAGAAATCGACGACAAATTTTCTTATAAAGAACTTCAACACATGGAAGCCTTAGGTCTCTGCGAGAGAGGAGAAGCAGGAATACTTCTAAGAGAAGGCGCAACTCAGAGAGATGGAGACCTACCAGTAAATCCATCTGGAGGCTCTCTAGGATGTGGCAACCTACTTGAAGCAGACGGATTAAAGAAAGCCATGGAACTAGTTTTACAGCTTAGAGGAGAAGCAGGGAAACGACAGGTTCCAGATGCAAAAACAGGTGTCGCACAGGTCTGGAGGGGAATCCCAACAGCTACAGGGGCCGTAGTTATCTTAAGTAGGGAGTATTAGGGGAGGTGTGTGAAATGTTGATTAAGAAACGTGTTGCGGTTGTTGGTGCTGGAATGACCTTGTTTAGACGTAGAATGTTAGAAACAGGTAGAGAAATGTGCTGGGAAGCCGCCAAAATGGCATTAGATTCCGCTGGACTAACACTTAAAGACATAGATTGCGTCGTACTCGGAACAGCTCCCGACGCCTTCGACGGACAACACATGAAAGGCGAATATTTGCTTGACGGCGCCGGAGCATGGAGAAAACCCTACGTAAGAGTATATGTTGGTGGAGGAACAGGAGTATTTGTTCCAATAGCTGGATGGTGGCACGTCGCCTCAGGACTATTTGATACGTGTCTCGTAATAGGAGAAGAAAAAATGAGCCCATGCCATCCACATCCGCAATACGCCTTTTCAACAATATGGGATCCAATATTAACCAGACCACTCGAACCGAACCTAATTTGGATATTCGCATTAGAAATGCACAGATACATGCATAAATACGGTATCAAAAAGGAAGATATAGCGCTCGTTGCAGTTAAAAACAAAAGAAACGCCTTAGACCATCCGTGTGCCCAAATACCTGCAAAAATAACCGTAGAAGACGTACTAAACTCGGAGGTACTGGTGTGGCCTGTTCAAAGACTTGACATAAGCCCAGTTTCAGACGGGGCTGCTGCAGTTGTCCTATGTTCGGAAGACGTAGCTAAGAAAGTTACAGATTCACCTGTCTGGATAGATGGAGTCGGATGGTGCCTCGACTCAACATATTGGACAAACAGGGAACTCGCATATCCAAAATATGTTGAATATGCAGCTAGAATGGCATATAAAATGGCAGGAATTCACAACCCACCAAAAGAAATAGACGTAGCCGAAGTATATGATCCCTTCGACTATAAGGAATTACACCATATGGAAGGTCTTCAACTAGCCCGAAAAGGAGAAGCACCCAAACTAACCAAAGAAGGTGTCACCCAGAGAGATGGAGACTTGCCGATCAATCCATCAGGAGGCCTACTTGGCGTCGGAAACCCAATAGGAGCAGCTGGAATGATGAAAGTATGTGAAATCTTCTGGCAGCTCAGAGGAGAAGCAGGGAAACGACAAGTACCAGATGCTAGAACAGGACTAGCACAAGCATGGGGAGATCTAATGCAAGTAGGAACAGTAATAATTATGAGATCATAAAGGAGGGAGAAAAGGTGAGTGAGAAAATTAAGGAATATCCCGGTCATGCCCTCAAGGCCGAGGACTTTAAGGAAGGCAAAGTATTAACTACTAAGTGGCGTCCAAACGCTAAATATGCTTGGAGCGCTGGAATCGCTGTAAGCAGATTTTTAAAAGAACTGAAAAACGGTAAAATCATTGCAAGGAAATGTAATAAATGTGGTAGAATAATGGTTCCGCCGAGAATGTTCTGCGAATGGTGCTTCAAGCCGACAGATGAATGGGTTTACGTCAAAGACACGGGAAGAATCGTAACATATTCTATCAGCTACATTTCCGCTGAGAGAGGGAGACTTGAAAAACCGATGGTCGTAGCAGTTATAGCAATTGACGGAGCATCCGAGAACATGGGCATCCTCCATAAAGTTGAAGGCGTTGACATAGAAGAAGCAAAAGCAGGAAAACTTTTCGGAATGCGTGTCAAAGCTGTTTGGAAACCACCAGAAGAACGAGAAGGAGCAATTACAGACATAATGTACTTTAAACCCTTAGAAGGGGAGGGATGAACATGTCTATTGAAAAAATTAGAGATCCACGTGATATAAAACATCGATTTGGAGATATGGAAGCAGACTACATCTACACGCTGGGCGTCGCAGGAGAAAGATTCTTCAGAGAAATCAAAGAAAACGCTAAAATCTTCGGAACAAAATGCACAAAATGTAACATCATATATGTTCCACCGAGAATGTACTGTGAAAGATGCTTCGAAGAGCTCAAGGATTGGATAGAAGTAGGTAGCAAAGGAACAGTACATACCTTTACCATAGCATATGTTGATGAAAACGGAAACCGGCTAGAAAAACCTGAAATATGGGCCTTCATAAAAATACACGGCACAGAAGGAGGCTTCATACATAAATTAGGTGAAGTTGATATTGAAGATGTTTGTATTGGCATGGAAGTTGAAGCAGTATTCAAAGAAAAAGAGCAGCGAACAGGATCCATAACAGACATACTATACTTCAAACCAGTAAAATAACAATAAACCTAACCTCTTTATTTTACGATGCTTAAAACCTGTCACTTCAGCTTTTACCAAACAAAAAGTAAAACCATAAGTTAAACCACCTAGATATCAACAAATACTATACATAGCATGTCCTCCAATAATTCCGGAGAGATGTACACCCCATAACAATTGTCTTATAACATGCCACAACATTTGCTAAATACTTGAGTAACCGTGGTTCTGGACTGCATGTGCAGTAGGGTGGTTCTTTTACCGTATATATCGAGATTGGTTAGACTAACGACACACCTCCAATATTTTTTACTTTTTTAAGTGATGTAGGATGTCGGAAAAATCTGATTTAAAACTTGACTTTGATTTGGAACTTTCCTACATAAAATCGATAAAAATGCAGAAGCCTCTATACAAGTTTCTAGGTACCGTAACCTGTTTAGTTGCAATTACATTAATCTACTTAAACTTAACATATATTCGCTATACAAATCCATTCTTAAGTGATTTCCTCGTCGGTCTTCCAATATGTTTACTTGCGTCAGGAATAGGCGTACTGCTCATATATAATGAAGACTATGAGCTACCTAGATTGTTTGCCTTAGCAAAGAGAAGGATAGAGGTCACGGAAGAAGACATGGAAAACTGTAAAAAAGCTTGGCAGTTCATGCGTAGGTGAGCTCTACCATGTTTATATGTTTTCCCATTCATTTTATCACTAATAGACATAGCTTTATGTTCTTACCTACCAAAAGGTGTTCCTCGCGCAGCAATAGGTGCGTTACTTGGCTTTTTATATCTCCCAACACTATTAATACTTTCAGCAATAATCTCCAAAATCGCCGAAGAAAAATATAGAGTATCTAAGATTACAGATGCGGCCTTTGAAGAATATAAGCATCTAAAGAACATTCTTAAGGAGAAAAGAAAATAGAAAATTATACTTTAACTTTTCCTTCAAATCCGCCAATGATGTTACCGCGCAAATTATTAATGATTTGTTACATAGGTTTGGAGCTTATAAATCACTGCAAGAAAACTCCCTACTTTAGCGGGGAGATGAATTGCGGTTAAACTTAAATATTTCAGCGCCCACTTTAAAACTGGGATGTTCCTGATCAGCTCGACACTAAACCTGAAATTAAGAGCCTACCCTCATGCCTCTCGTTAAGGCATGGAAGTGGCGGAGCTGTGAGCCCCGTAAACTAGCATATGAGGCTGGAGGCGAAAAGCTTCAGCTAAACGCCGGAAGCTCCCGACTGAAGTCGGAAGCAGTTCACGTAGTTGGTTATAGGTGATATAGAATGGGCGATATGGCTCTTATGTTTCCCTTTATATTTCTCTTTTTCCCTGTTTGCACTTGTGTTCATCGATTAACTATTGGTAAAAAGGATGTTGCTGAGGTTTTTAAGAAATATTATGGTAAGGTATTTTATGTTTCAGGAATATTTGTAGCGGTATTGTCACTGATATTAATATTTGCTTTCAACATTGTTTTCGTGGTCAACCCATTTTTGTTCATGTTTTCCGGCTTAACTTTAACTGTTCCACTTCTTGTGACATTTCTTTTTAGAAGAAAGGAAATTATGGGGAAAAACTTTTTGCTGTTTCTATTAACGTCGATGTACACTTTGGGGACAATTACTATGCCTATACTTTCCTTGGGCTCCTCAATACTCGTTCATAGACAAATAAACATAATAATTTCAATATATTATGTAGTTTCAATCTATGTTCTAACTCCACTAATGCTTATTACCTACAAGTCTTTGACAATTCTAAGAGGAGCTACAACGACCAGTTAAATAAATCACACTTCTTTTTATAGCTATCTTAGCCATATATTACTAATTATATGGATATCTTATTTATGGGTCAGTGCACTTTGATATTGACGAATTTTTAGCGAGGATGAGAGACGAGGGAAGCTGGGAGAAGGGAGCAATAACCGGAAAAACCCTTGGTATCGGAATTCTACTCTTCCTTATCGTTACATGTTTCCCTCTATTTTATGTCGAAGCTTGGCCAAGTAAATTTGTGAGTAAGATTTATTATATACTTCTCTTTTGTACTTTAGGCTAGGTGATTGGTTTGGTGTACATTCCTTTTAAAGATGTATTTTATAGTAGGAGAAACACTATTATATTTTTGTTAGTGTTTAACGTTCTTGGTATCTTATGGGGGGCCTCTGGATACGGTGAACCGATATTAACGTACATATCTCTACTTTCATTTGTCCCAGTTGTTTTACTTTTTCTCCAGATAGAAAATTTAAGTTTAATGAAGAAAAAGGGGTTTTTCCCGGCTGAGAATGAATTTCTAAGTTATGCAAAAGGTCTTTCAACAGCGCACACCATACTGGGAGCTTTAGCAAGTCTTCCATGGACAGTTTTCTGGGCATGGTATGTAAAGACATACTCGGACACATATCCTATTCCACATGTTCCTTTAATTTCTCAAATATTCCTTGTTGTAGTAGTTATCACTATATGCTACTGGACCATGACTTTCCTTACATATGTATCTACATATATGGTTGATCCTGAACTTTCAATTATATTTCAATCTAAAAAAACCATTAACTCAGCGTCTCTTGAATGGAAACATGTTAAATACTCTTTGCTGCTCATAGCGATTCCATTTACATACAGTATCTTGGTGGTTATTGCCCCATTAATGTATGTTTTGGATGTTTTGGTTGGTAAAGAATATTTCCCATATCCAGATCTGCTTTTAAACATCATCGCCATGTATCTCATTGTTTTTTCAACTGTTTCTGGGAAACTTTTAATGCATAAAGGTGAAAAACGTGTAGCAAATATTATTGGAGGTTAACACCATTTCATCAATGCTATAACATTGAAGTTGATGATTTCAACTCTAAGTTTTACCACATGAAGTGAAACATATAGCAAAATTGCTCGGAGACGATGTATTGTTTATTCATGTCCTTTTTATCTATTCAATCGTTGAACAATATTAAGTATACATGAACAAGTACGGTGATTTCAAGGAATGATCACAGCGGAATCTACGGTTTAGCAATGCTTATGGGGCGATTTCATTATGATCTAAGAAATTGATTTTATCAACTGATATTCTAGGTTATTTTCTCTGCCAAATTCTATGAGGTTTCGATCACACGTATATAGTGTCATTTTAGTTTTCCTCCAGAAGACAGCTAGAACTGCATCGATGAACTCTAGCCACATGGTTTCTTTTGGGCCTCTTCTCTGGAAAAGATCCGGTCTTTCTATGATTAAAAATAATGCTTCCATTAGATTTTCACTAGTAGTGGGCTGATTTTTTAGCTTTATATTGTATTTTTCAAAACTTCCAGCAGTTAAGAAAGTTAGTATTTCTAAAAGTTTTTCCAGTCCCTTTTGCGGTTTTTTACCATACTCAGAGAACTCTCTATAAACTATTATGAAAAGTTCAAGCAATTGTATTGACAAAACTACTACATTTCTTCCTTCCAAATTTTCGATTATGTAGTCGTGGTACTTTGAATCTTCAAAAATGAGCCCCCACAACCCTGTTGTATCAACTAATGCCTGCAAGCGTGATAGCCTCCAGCTAATTGTAAAACTTATATAGAATTGTATAATTAAATATATTGGTGATAATTTTGTCATTAATTGTCACATTGTATGATAATCAAGGAAGGACCAAACTTCCGATAGAAATTCTTAAAGCCTTAAATCTAAAAAAAGGAGACAAATTACTTGTAAAAATTGAAAACAATAAAATTGTTCTAGAACCAGTAAATACAAAAAAATGGCCAAAACTTGAAGGAATAGACGAGGAAAAAGCACTAAAAGAAAAAACACTAGCACTTTACGAAGCTCTATGATTCACGATTTTTTAAATTCTACTGGATTTAAACATGGTCAGTCGCGCATAGCACGGGACAAAGAATGCACACTTCTTAGCTTTTAACCTCTTTCTTCCCATAATTATTTGTGCTAACAATTAATAACAGGGGGGATCACGGTAAATGCTTACTTTAGAATAACTATTCCAGCTATACTATTACCGAATTTAATATTTACAGTTGACGTGTTTTATGTCGGTCTAAGATATTTCAATCTTTCATTTCTAGCAGTGCAAAGGTTAAAATAACTCTGATTTTTAAAATTGCGTTTTATTCAAAACCCAAATTTACTTATTATTGCGATGTAAAATGTGAACTAGGTAAACTCATAATATTTTTACTTTAATAACCCTGTAAACTCACTAACTTATTTGAGGGCTAACCATGAGCATGACCATAACTGAGAAGATACTTGCGGAACATGCCGATTTAAAGAGAGTTGAGCCGGGTGAAATAGTTAACGCTAGAATCGACGTGGCTATGGTTCACGAGGTTCTTGGAATAAGAGTAGCAGCAATGCTCAGGGAAGCAGGAGTAAATAGAGTCTGGGATCCCGAGAAAATTGTAGCACTATTAGACCATTGGGTTCCAGCTCCAAATGTAGAAGCAGCTGAAATCCATAAGATATGTCGCTCATTTGCTAAGGAACATAAAATTAAATATTGGTACGATATGCGAGCAGGGATTTGCCACCTAGTTTTACCTGAAAAGGGTCATGTAAGACCTGGAGAACTCATAGTTGGATCAGATTCCCATACAACAACTCATGGTGCTTTTGGTGCTTTTGCAACAGGTGTAGGTGCCACCGACATGGCAATTGTCCTCGCGACAGGTAAACTTTGGTTCAAAGTTCCAAGTACAATGAAGATAGTAATTGATGGAAGGCTGCCTGAAATGGTGACTGCAAAAGATGTAATCTTACATGTCATAGGTACCCTAGGGGTAGAAGGTGCAAACTATAAAGCTGTAGAATTTCACGGCGACACGATTCAAGCGCTGAGTGTTGACGGGAGAATGACTTTGTGTAACATGTCGGTGGAAATGGGTGCGAAAGCAGCGATAATTGAACCTGACCAAAAAACAATAGAATATGTGAAAAGCAGAACAAATAAACCATTTAAAGTAGTTAAAGCGGATAAAGATGCAGAATATGAGGAAATCATAGATTTTGATGTTTCAAAACTTGAACCCCAAGTAGCTAAACCCCACAGCCTTGAAAACGTAGTCCCTGTTTCAGAAGTAGAAAAAACTCCAATAGATCAAGTTTTTATAGGTTCATGTACCAATGGGAAACTAGAAGACCTAGAAATAGCTGCTAAAATACTTAGAAACCGTAAAGTCCATCCAGATGTTAGACTAATAGTAATACCTGCTTCCTACGAGATCTACCTAAAAGCATTAAAGAAAGGTATAATAGAAATCATTATTAAAGCTGGAGGAGTCGTTTGCAACCCCACATGTGGACCCTGCATCGGAGGACACCTTGGCGTATTGGGAAGCGAAGAGGTCTGTGTCTCCACTGGCAGTAGAAACTTTATTGGAAGAATGGGAAGCAAAACCTCACTCATCTATCTAGCCTCACCAGCTACCGCTGCAGCTTCGGCGATAGAAGGAGAAATAACGGATCCCAGAAAATATGCTGGGTGAATAAAATGGATATAAAGCTTAGGGGAAGAGTTTGGAAATTTGGAGATAACATAAATACAGATATCATAATTCCCGGCAGATACTTGACAATAAGAAATTTATCTGAACTCAGCTCTCATACTTTTGAACCTATTATACCTAATTTTGCAGCAAAAGTCCAGTCAGGAGATATTATAGTGGCTGGACATAGCTTTGGCTGCGGAAGTTCACGTGAAGAAGCAGTTCTAGTCCTCAAACATTTAGGTATTGGGGCAATTATAGCTGAAAGCTTTTCTAGAATATTTTTCAGGAACGCTATAAATCTCGGTTTACCAGCAATAGAATGCAAAAACATCACAAAAAAGGTTGAAGATGGACATGAACTTGAAGTTTACCTTGACAACGGATTAATAAAAAATCTAACAACGGGAGAAACCCTTAAAGCATCAAGTCTCCCAGACTTTTTACTTGAAATAATTAAAGCTGGAGGAGCAATAAACATCCTAAAGAAAAAATTCAAACAATAAACCACATAGCAAAAATAATAAAATAGATGATTATTTTCTTAAAACGATTCCAGTAGGATCTATTTCATGAAGTATTTTCAACTCTTCTTTTGTCGGTGGCTCGGTGGTTGAAACCTCTTCGGGAATCAATATTTCAAACTGAGAATTCGCCTTAATATCGTCTATAGTAACACCAGGATGTACTGAAAGCAACTTCATCCTTTTTGTTTCTTCATCAAACCCGTAAACACCCAGCTGCGTAATCACCCTATATGGGCCACTGCCCTCCGGCAACCCTGCTTTTTCTCTTGCACCAGGACCAGTAAGATAACCGGGAGTAGTTATGTAATTTACCCGTTCGACGAACCTACGTGCATCCTGTCTCATCAATATAATTGTACGATTACATAGAGAACCTACGTCATTTGCTCCGCCGCTACCTGGAAGACGAACCTTAGGCTTCTCCCATGGGCCAATAACAGTTGTATTAATGTTCCCATACATATCTATTTGAGCTGCACCGAGAAAACCGTAGTCAATCCAACCGGCTTGCGCAAGCATCATAACATCATGCATACTGGAAGCTGCAACAGCCCTATAGAAAGTACGGGAGTCACCAACTGAAATAGGTAACACTGGAATTTGAGGGCCAATACCGCCAGCTTCAAAAACTATTAGCAGATTGGGAGCATGGGTTCTTTGAGCCAACATAGCAGCTATCATTGGAAGCCCAGTTCCAACAAAAACAGATTTCCTATCCTCCAGTATTCTAGCTGCTACACAAGCCATAAGCTCTATTGTAGAATATTTAACCTCACTCATTTAGACTTCCCCCCTATCCATGGTGCATAAAGTTTTTCTCTTAACTTCTCCAATCTTCTCAAATAGTTAAGCTTCTTAATTCCACCTACAAGCTCCAGATACTCTTCGAAAGTCTCTACACCATAAACATATTTGTTAAGGTATTCTTGTACACCTTCCTCTGTTTTTGAAAGTCTAAGCCACTCACCTATATGTTCCTCGTCAAAATAGTAGAGATAGGGCATATTGCATGGATGTGCTCCAAATGGAACTTCAACAACAGCGTCTACCAAGAAGTAGGGTATAACGGTCTTCCAAGGTTCCTCTCTAATTTTTTCGTGATCTATGATTTCTTCAGTTGTTATTATAAGTCTTTTAGCTGCCCTTGCAAGTTCAAAATCCTCAACAATGATTCCATCTATTTGCGCATTACCGTAGATGTCACATCGATGCACGTGCATAAAAACTACATCTGGAAAACATGCTGGAACCAAGCAAATAGGTTTTCCACCAAACGGATCCTTTACAACCTTTGCAGAACTCTTCTTGAACGTATCTGTTCCAAGAAGTACTCTTGTTGGGATAAAAGGTAATCCCATTGCAGCAGCTAAGAACCTCCATTGAAAGGCAGCATTAGACCACTCAGACACAACCTTACATTTACCCGTTTCAACAGCCCTCCGCGAAGCTGGTGAAAGCCCTCGTAACTCATGTCCAAAAGCATATGCAACCTCAATCTTGTTTACACAGCCTGACGCTATGAGGATATCTGAATCGTGTACCGCAGTCTTCCCAGCCATAGTTAAATTTCGTTTCTTCTGCCTTATAATCTCGTATATTGCAGCCATAGGAACTCTTATGTGTCCAAAGCCTCCCATAGCGATGTAATCTCCATCATGGACAAACTTTGACACTGCTTCTTTAATTGTCATACGTTTATCTCGGAGATCTCTAGGTTTTTGTGCAATCCACTTTCTATGCTCATCTGGATCATACCAAGCTAAAAGTTCCCCTTCTCCTTCATCCAATATCTCCATACTAACCACCGAAACCTTAACCTAATTTACATAATTAACTTAACATTATACTCTCCATCTTTATATAATTTAATTGATACCAAGTAAATCCTAAATTAGACAAAGTAAAATTATCTTTTCTAATAACTCAGATAATTAACAAAAACGTACAGAAATGTTACTAAATGTCTAGCAAACGCGGATGTCTGAGCGTTAATAAACTTTATAACTTTGTATTCACCTATTTTGGATAAATAAGCGCTATTATTTTTCGAGAGGTGGGAGATTTGGCTAAGAAAATTCGAGTAGTTAAAATGGATGTTAGTTTTGAAGATTTTGATAAAGAAAAAATTGTAAAAATCTTGTATAAACGCAGAGGCAACAGAAAAAGATGCAAGAGAAATAGCAGAAGAGGTTAGTAAAAGGATTGAGGATAGCGTAACTACTCGTGAAATCAGATCAATGGTTCTCGATATGTTAGGGAAAAGAAATCCCGAGTGGAGAGATAGTTGGAAGTTCTACGATAGAATTGTTAAAGAAAGAATAACATTTGAGAAAGGAAAATTTGTTGGGGTAAAGAAAGGAAACCTATACCTAGGTAGAGAAGTTAGAGATATAGGTGAACCCGGACTAAGCAATGTCGAAGAGGTAAAAGAAATTCTCAGAGAGCTCGAAGAAGATATATAAAACATGGAATTTCGTCAAAAAGATTCGTAGTCCAACCTATGTTCTGTTCACGGCAGTACCAAAATCAAAGAAAATGAGCAAAGAAGAAAAATTAAAAGCGATTGAAACAATCAACAAATTTAGAAAGAAAATTGGATGGAAACCATTCGAACCGAAAACCACTATAAAACTGTAGCGATGGTTAAACCGCTGCAACCCGTTAGAAGCGGCAATACTTTTATTCCATTATTACGCTAGTAGTATTAAGTGATAAACATCACAATTAGAGAATTTAAGTAAAATCTGGTAAAAGCTGGTTTAACTCAACATGTTAATTTCTTCTTCCAAACCGTGTACTAAAATAAGTTTGATATCTTGAAAAGAGGAGAACATAGATGATACATGCTGTTGTTCTCGTTAAAGCTGATACAGGTGAATATCTTTTAGATAGAAAATACGGTAAAATAGATGTTGACGGCGCTCTTCTTTCAGGAGTTATAGCAGCTTTAAAATCATTCATAGGAGAAATAATCGAAGGAGAAATAATTAAAGCGAAAAAAGAACTTGAAGAAATAAAATTAAAAGGATACCGCATCGTCTTTGAACGTTCACCCCACACATACATAGCAATAATACCAGATTTTGCAGCAAAAGTTACTTCTGGAGACATTATAGTAGCTGGGCATAGCTTTGGCTGTGGAAATTCACGTGAAGAGGCAGTTTTAGTTCTTAAACACCTTGGTATTGGAGCAGTTATAGCTGAAAGCTTCTCAAGAATATTCTTTAGAAACGCCATAAATCTCGGTTTACCAGCAATAGAATGCAAAAACATCACAAAAAAGGTTGAAGATGGACATGAACTCGAAGTTTCCTTAGACAACGGAAAAATAAAAAATTTAACAACAGGAGAGACTTTTAAAGCTTCAACTTTCCCAGACTTTATATTAGAAATAATCAAGTCCGGAGGAATCATAAACATTTTAAAAAAATTAAAAAATAACAAACATCTCTAACATGTCCCCTTCCACACCTAAAATCTAAGGTGTAACCAGGTTTAAGGGTCTTGTGAAGCTGCTAGTTTTTGAGGCGACTTTAATGTTTTTGAATACTTGCACTGATTCTTGAACTTGCATTTATACGTGAAGCCTCGAACCTACGTTAAATTTCGTTTAAATGGCATCCAAACGCAAAACTTATATTCTTACTTTTATAGTTTTTCCAGTGTAGTTGATATTCTAGGTTTGAGGTGAATCAAAACTATCGGTGTATTCATTAACCATAGGAGAACTAGAAAAAGAAATAAAAGACTATAAAACATGAAGATATGTCTTCTTTCTTTGATATGATGGTGATAATTATGTAGAATTTTCCTGCGGATAATTTGAATATAGCTATGGTAAATTCTATTAGGATTGATGAAAAACATAATGATTCTAAATAGCGATATAGTTCGAACAATAGCAGTAGAGCGAGCTATTTATAATGATTCGCTGGAACCGTTTTAACAAATTTTTGATGTAGCTATAATACACTTCCTTAAAAAAGGCGTCGTTTGATAAAGTTTAATTGGGCGAAGTGAGTAGAAATATTTACACATGAATTGAAAATAAGAATCAAAATAACTACAATAAATAGGAAACATTTCTTCTCAGGATTCTCAAACTTCTTATACTAATAACTCCCTAGATAATGGGAATTTATGTTTTGTAGTCTTTAATTTTTTTCTCCAGTTCCTCTATAATCCAAGGCTCAACTCTAGGTCTCAACTTTCCACGGATAGATAAAGTGAAGAAAACTAGGAGAATAGTGAAGAGTAGAATTAGAAGGAGAATTAGAAAGCTGGGTTTAGATAGCTGCCATGGCTGTCTTCCCAGCAACTGCATCTCTGGGCTTGATTCCGGATCTGTGGGATCAGTATTAGCCATATACTCTTCAAGGTTGGTGTAACCATCTCCATCGAGATCCTCTGAAGCATCATTCACAAGGGGATCTAAACCGTACTTAATCTCCCATCCGTCAGGCATGCCATCTCCCTCAGTATCAGTGTTCTCTGGATTTGTGTGGTACTCGTATTCTTGAAGATTTGTCAAGCCGTCACCATCAGCATCTAGGTTTGCGTCTCCGTTAAACATCGGGTTCAAGCCAAAATTAACTTCCCAACCATCAAGCATACCATCGCTATCAGTATCAGGGTTCTTCGGATCAGTCCCTACTATATTCTCGGAGTAGGTTGAGAGAAAGTCCATATCCAGGTCAACATCCACAAGGTTTCTCGTGCCCGTGAATTCCGTAGAACCTCTCATACCTTCCCAGTAAACCCTAAAACCAGAACCACCAAAACAATAAACATAATGATCTTCGCTTCCCACAACTATTTCAATTTTCCCATCCCCATCCAAGTCTCCTAATGCAGGAGAATTAACAGGACCATCTACTTCTTCGTATTTCCATTTTAGTGTTCCATTCCAACTCAAACAATAAATGTTCCCATCACTACCTACTATTATTTCTAATTTACCGTCATTATCTATGTCTCCTAAAGCAGGAGAAGACGCTCCACTCCATGCTTCGTATTTCCATTTTAGTGTTCCATTCCAACCCAAACAATAAACATGGTCGTAACGGCTTGCCACAACTATTTCAATTTTCCCATCCCCATCCAAGTCTCCTAAAGCAGGAGAGGAATGAATTAAATCACCTGTTTTGTACTTCCATTTCAGCGCTCCGTTCCAAGCCAAACAGTAGACATAGCTATCGTAGCTCCCTATTATTATTTCGAGTTTTCCATCTCCCTCGAGATCTCCTAAAGCAGGAGAAGAATAAAACCACCCACCTGTTTTGTATTTCCATTTCAGCGTTCCATTCCAACCCAAACAATAAACATAGCTCTCACCTCCCATCACTATCTCCAGTTTTCCATCACTATCCAAGTCTCCGAAGACGGGAGAAACGCCCCCAACTATATCTTGTTTCCATTTTGGTGTTCCATTCCAACTTAAACAATAAAAATAGCGGCTTCCTATTATTACCTCGAGTTTCCCATCCCCATCCAAGTCTCCTAAAGCAGGAGAAGAAAACCACCAAATGGTAGAACCTGTTTCATATCTCCATTTTAGTGTCGGGTTCTGAATTGCTTTTATCTCTATAGGTTTAATGGAGTTTTGACCCAGACTTCCCACCACTTCGGGAGAAGCAAAGCAACCTACTAACAATATAGTTAAGATTAGTGAAGTTGGCGCTACGATATTCCTTCCTTCCATTTAGCCACCATCCATCTCAAGCCCTATTTCCGCTTCCTGCAAACCTAGTCTACTATTCATGACTTTGTATCCTCCCTGAATTAATGTATCATATCATATGTGTTTATATACCGAATTACATAAAACTTAATTTTTTCGCATGGCTGGGAAAAGAAACTCTAAAGTAAAACGTCTTCACATCGTCCATTAAAACGCAAAAAGCCTTGCCATAACAATTTACTATGTTGTAAAAACTTATATTAAGGTGTGAGATCAAACCACCAAGCATGTTACATCTACATAATTTTAATCTCAAAATTATTTAACAGAGTGGGCAAAAATAAGGTACACTTAGCAGGATGCAACTTCCATGTTAGTCCTTCTTAAAATCTACTAAAAAGTAGCAATACTTTTATTCAACTAATTCGCTGATAATAAGTAAGTAGTTTAAAGGATTAACAACAATTATTACAAAGTTAATAGACCTGTTTATTCTCTTCATCCAAAGCTGTATGCATTAAGAAAGCTGGTATCGCGAAAGAGGAGAACATAGATGATACATGCTGTAGTTCTTGTCAAAGCTGATACAGGTGAATATCTTTTAGATAGAAAATACGGTAAAATAGATGTTGACGGCGCTCTTCTTTCAGGAGTTATAGCAGCTTTAAAATCATTCATAGGAGAAATAATCGAAGGAGAAATAATTAAAGCGAAAAAAGAACTTGAAGAAATAAAATTAAAAGGATACCGCATCGTCTTTGAACGTTCACCCCACACATACATAGCAATAATTGCTGACTACAGAGATGATGAAAAAGAAATAAAGAAAGCCCTAAATAAGGTCCTTGAAAAATTCGAAGAAAAATACGGGAACATGATGGATAGATGGACCAGAGAAGTATCAGAACTCGGACCATTTTATGAAGTCCTTGATGAAATCCTTATGAATGGAAAAGTCGGTGAAATCGCACCTTTAGCTGAAAAATCTTCTCTTAACCTTGCTGAGCAATTCGGTCTCCTAAAACCTGAAACCCTAAAAGTTGCGAAACTATGCAACGGAACAAAAACCATCATTGAAATAGCTGAACAACTTGGAATCCCTGAAAGCATCGTCCGAAAACAGATCGAAGAACTAATAAAAATGAAAATAGTAAAACTGACGTATCCTAAATAAACTTTACCGTTTACTTTCCCAGAATTTGACTTCCACTAACTATGAAGAAAAGCGCTATAATTACAAGTGTTGGTGGGAGAAGAAGTACCAAAGCTTCCCAGCCAATTACTGTTCCAAGCCAAGGCTCTATCAAAGTAGCCTGAAGAGTTCTTCCAGCATAAAGTATTAGAAAACCCACCCCACAGAGCAAGCCACCTAACCTTATTCTTCCAGCTATCCTCCAAGCGATCAAGAAAAAGAATGCAGGGACAAGTATTGCATATATGGGGGCAAATACGTAAATTAAATACAGTTTTAAAGTATCTATGTATTCATATGGTGTCAACAAGATAGCGCAACCTATAACTATAGGTATTGAAATAAAAGGATACTGAATAATTTTTCTAGTAAATAGTTTTACCGCTATAGCAGCACTCACACAAGATAAACCAGCCCACTGGAAAAAAGTTCCCAACCTCCACCACAAAACCTCCGACACATAAAAATCAAATACCACGTAGAAACCACGTCCTATAGCTAACGATAAGAAGAAAAGAGCAATAGCCAAATTAAACATACTCCTATTCTCAAAATACCTAAACAAAAGATAGTAACCGAAAAGAAGCCAATAATAACCCACCACAACAAACCACAACCCAAACACAATCGACTCAACAGTACTCAAGACAACCAAAAACCCCACCCCTTACCAAACCTAGACAATAAACCTTAATTGCTAAGTAAAATTTAAAACTTGCTATAAACAGTTCATTCCAACCATTCAAGGAAAACATTAAACTAAAGAAGATAAAAAGAGATAATATATTAGAGAGCTACAGTCACCACACGAAAGCTATAGAAATTCGCAAATTTGAAAAGTGAATAGATTCTATGTTTTGTAATCCTTTATTCTCTCTTCCAGTTCCTTAACACTTTCCTTATTTACTTTTGGCCTTGGCCTCCTTCGAATTAAAAATATTAGAAGAATTTTATGTAGATTTTTCATTCAATAATGGTTTTGTTTAGTTTTTTAGTGACATTTTTGAAAGTTTCTTTTCTTTTTCCCCATTCGAAAGGTTTTATATAAAATATTTCTTTGATCCAGTTAATCGAACCCTTAATTATTTTTTTCAGCTCTGCCTTTTCCTCTTCAGTTCTATCAATACTATTTATCATTTTATCCAGATATTCAAGTTCTTCGACGATTTTATGCGCTTCTCTTATATTTTCAACAAGTTTTAGTAGCTCATTTAATTCTTCATTGATAATACTCATTATCTGTATTCTTTTCCCCTTGGAAATATTATACACATTTTTTAGATTGTTTAGTAGAATTGTTATAGCTGTTTTTATTGACACTTTCGGCATTTTTACATATTTTACTTCTTTTTTGTCGTATTCTATTTTTGTGATGTTTATTAGAGCTGCATCTCCTTGATCTAGCCACCACCAATCTATTGATTCTTCTCTGATTTTTTCTTTGAGTTTTTCTAGTTTTTTAGTCATTTCTGCAATATTTTCTGTAGAAATCATATGGTTATTCTCCCTCTAATAAGTTGTTAAACATTTTAGTTAGCTTTTTTGCACTTGTTATATAAGCGGTTTCAAGTTGCTCGGGGAATAATTCTTTAAGTTTGTGTACCTCGTCTTCGCTTATCTTTTCTTTTATTACATTTTCTATCCATAATTCTATTTTTTGCCTTGTGCTCACTATGTCATTCCTTAATAGTATTTCTGGATATAAGTTGCTTAGTTTTTTGATGATTTTTTTGGTTTGCTTTTCTTTTATTCCCATTTTCATACATATTTCTTCTATTGTGATGTATGGTTTTTCTATGCTTTGTATTAGGGATGCGATACTTTCTCTGAGTAGAAATTCTCCCTCCTTAGAAAGTTCTTCAAATCCGCAAGACTCTATTATTGTTACCAGATATTTTCTTGTTCCTTCAGCAAATATTTGGTTACCAAGTTCCTGTAGACCTTGCAGTAAATTTTTACATTGTATTGCCATTCCACCGAAATCTAGTGACAAACCCCCTTTAACAAGTGAAATCATCCTTAACATTACCTCTCTAATCATGTCCGGAGGTAGTATGTTTTTGGCTGTTTCCAATAGTTCGCTTAAGTAACTTAAGATGAGGGCATGTGATCTTAACGCAGTTATATATTCATTTGGACTGTAACGTGTTTTTAATGGCATAAGTGTCCCTACTTGGTTTTCAAGTTCTGTTAACATGTTTGCTGTTGTTGTATCTAGATTTATTAATGCTTGTCTTTTTAGTTCCAATATCCATTCGTTTATTGTGCTGCGTTTATGTCTTATGAAGGCTTCTAATGTTTTTCTAAGGCACATACTCATGGAGGTCCCGCCTCTAATAGTTCTGTTGGTTTACACATGTATGAGAAGCCTATATAGGATGTTACAGCTGTGAATCCAGCTAAATTTGTAGCAGCAAGAAGCTCGTTTAATTTTTTGTTAAATAGTCTACGGTATTCTTCGATATTCCCATGCATATTATTTATTAGTGCTTGAAACGCTTCTCGCGCTATATTTCGTAAAACATCCCTCACTTCACCTATGCCTAGATTTTTCCGCTTGACCGATTGTACGATGAGAGAGGGGTTTGTTGGATGTAGTCTTATTACTGCGTGGAATCCAATGCCTATTTCTGTTGCTTCTTTTGGCACACCCACTTTTATGTCGGTAGGGATTTTCCTTATCCAGATAACGTCAACGGGCTTTATAAGGGTTTTATATGTCCCCGGATCAGTTACTGGAATTTCCTGCCCATCTGGACATATAATATATGCTATTTCGTCTCCTTTGACTATAAAGTGATTTGGATCATTTTTATCTATTCTTTTATAATATACCAGTACCTCTTCACTTGTGCTTGATGCTACGTATTTTTTCTTGGGTTCTTTTTCAAATTCTATACACATAGTAGACACCTCTAAAATTTGAGATCGATTCCGATTAGTGTTTTTTCGAATGCAAAGAAGAACTCATCTACGCTGTCATTATCTATATCTAGGCTTTTTGCAATGTTTCTAGACGTTCTTATATCTCCACTGCAGAGATTCTTTCCTCTTTTGATTTCTATGGGTTCTGGAAGATATAAGGGGATTTCAAAGAGTTTTGAAATGGAAGTAACTCCAAGTACTTTTTCAACTGAAAAGAAAGATAGATTTAATCCATTCAGAGAATAATTTAGTGTGATTAGGTGCGGTTTGCTCTCTTTACGAGTCTTTGCTATTGTTAGACTAATTGGAGATTCACTGGAAATTCTTACGATGGACAATTTATCTTGATGCAATGTAAGCTGTAGGATGCCTTCTCGTTGTGATGTTATGTAAATTTCATCTGCATCCTCGTTGAGAATTCTTCCGACACTTATTACACAGGTTATAGGGTCAGTAATTGTTCCTTCCGATATTAGGGTCTTTGAAGGTGTTTCAAGCGATACCGCAGTTATTTGCCCATTGCTACTTACAATTATTATTTCATTTTTCCCATCGCCGTTTATATCAGCCAATATTCCAGCGCATATTTTCCCAGTTACTCTCTTATATACTTCCTCCAAACATTCTCCATTATATTTGTATATGGCTATGCCTGCTGGATAGGTTAAAGCGACAATCTCCGTTTCTTCGTCTCCATCAACATCTCCACATAAGAAATCATATGAGGGAATTACTGTTATTGTTTCGGAACTGCGTTTTATGGTTAATGGTTCTCCGTCGTTAGTCACTATTTTAGCATCATATAGTCTTGGATTTTCCCAATTTGCAAATAAAATCTTATTGTCTGGAAACACGCCAAGAAGGGGAATGATTATTCCTTTTAATCTTGTTTCTGGCCATTGGTAGCCTCCTTTGTTAATGACTGCGCCTAAAATGTTTAGCCCGCCAATTTCGCGGCTAGGAATGTATATTAACTCTTGTTTTCCATCGAAATTAACATCGTAATTTTCGAGTTTTAGCGCCCCAAACGGAATGTATTCTCCGATTGCATATCTTGGCGTGGTTTCACTATTTTGGGGGGAACTTTGAGGATACATTATTGCTGTTAAAGCTCGGGCATACCATTTTAATGCCTCGTTAAACTTTCCAGCTCGATATAAGAAGTCCCCTGTTTTCCTCATTGATGCAGATGTTTCCATTTCCGCTATTATGCTTTCAGAGACTCCGATTTTAGTGAGATTCCAGTTTTGTTCGGCTGTTGTGGCAATGTTAGCTACTTCTTTTGGGTCAGTTTGTGGCGTTAATGCAAAACGTATTTCCTTTAGCGGATTTGTACGCAAATTGTTATAGATGCTGTACATGAGTTGGGTTATGTCATCTTCCACCTGCATTAATCTTGCTGCAACATTTTCTCTAGCTTCTTTCCACACAATATCCAATTTTTTAACGAGGATTTCCCTCAGGTTTTCTTCAATTTCATTTGATAACCGTTCTGCCTGATTCTTTATATCGGGAATTAGTTTTTTGAGCTCTTTAATAGCTTCTTTTAATTGTACTGCTGGTAAAAAAGAAGATAGATATGTTTCCATTTTTTCAACCAGTTTCTCCGTCATGACGCGGGGAGAAGGTGCTTCACAGTATTCGCAGTGGGTAGCATTGGGTGATATTAATGCGCCGCATCTTGGACAGCAAACGGACGAGAAATGTGTAACTAAAATTTTTTTGAAATCGTTTATAAGGTTATAAACGTTAATGGACATTTGACTCTCACTCCCAGGAAATCTTAAGATATGGTTATTTGGGATATTTGGTTTACATAATGTTTCTTATTTTTTCTATACTGGCATTGATACTAGTAATCAGGTCTGGGAGTTCTTCATCACTTATTATTTTATCTTTATCAAGCGATTTTTCTATTTTCTTGATTATTTTTTCTATTTCTTTTATTGCGCCCTTTAGGTCGCTGACAAGTTTCTTTTTCGATTTAATTAGTTTTACTATCGATAATAGGCTTATTTGCAATTCTCTATACGTGTATTTTACTCTACATTTGTCTTTTATGTTGTTTAATAGTTTTAGGAGCATTAAAGGTGTTACTTCGCCTTCCATTTCCTCATCTATTAGTTTGGAACGACTCACACTACTTAATGCAAGATCCTTTAAAGTTAGAAAATATTCTAGTACTGTTTCAGGATCCGGGCCTTGTATATCTACTAAAATTCTAGATTCGCTAAGAACAATATTTGCAGAAATTTCCCCTCCTGCAATTTCCAGCTTTAGTATCGCTTCACCATTTCTATTTATCCTATTTATATTAACTACTGGTAGACCAGCTGTATCGATATTCATATTTACTCTGCTAATTACATCTGGCAGTGAATCTGCATGCTTGAACGTGGCTTTTGCCGAAAATTTTTTACTTAAATAAGATGCCTCTTCTAATTCTGTTGCTGTTGGAAGAAGCATTCGTAACTCGTCAACTTTAGCAAGTAGTTTTTCCGCGAATTTATTTTTCCTCTGTAGAGCTTTTCGCTGTGCTACTTGTTCGAGTAGTTGAATAGCATGCGTAAGCATGTTTTTTGCTTCTTTTCCAGATGGAGCAAATTCTATAGCTTTTCCGTATTTATCGGCGGCTCCTAGATAGTTTCCACTTATTTCTAGCTGTTTTGCATGTAGGGTCATCGTGTAGAACAGTTCCCTTTTCACTTTTTCTTTGTTTTTACCTGTTGCTGTGGAATACGCTACCAGAAGTGCTTTTTCTAGATCGCCCATCACCAAGTCATGACCGTATTTTGCTGCATATTTTCTGAGCAGCTCTACAGCTTCCATAGCTAAGCCAAATGCTTTTTTATAGTCGCCAGAAGCCTTGTAACATTCTGCTGCTTGAATGTAAAGGAGAGCTCCTCCCCAAATATCTTTACTTAACGAAAATATTCGTGTTTTTTTAATAGCTTCTTTAACAAGATTTTCACATGGATCTCCAACCATAAAACTCCCTCATGCAAATGAACTATGTTGCAAACCCCAATTTTCATATTGCTTAATCATTTTATGCGAAATACTCCTAGGAACTCTATTTATAGCTTCCTTAAAATCTTCTAATGATAAGGGAGTCATATCTTTTTTTTGGGTCAATCTTCTCATCAAAATTTTCTTAGCCTCGTTACATATCTGGGCTATACCCGATGAGCTGTAATACCCCTCTTCGTTTGGCTTCGTGAGGTCAGCCAGCTTATCAAAAGTAACGTCATCTGTTAAAGGCACGTTTCTAAGATATATCATAAAAAGATTTTTCCTTACTTCCTTATCAGGTGGTCCAACGTAGATTATGCGGTCTATTCTTCCAGGGCGTATTAGAGCGGGGGATACATTCCAAGGTTCGTTTGTGGCAAAAACTACAATGGATCCTTCTTCTGATTTTATTCCATCCATTTCTTGTAGAAATTGTGCTTCAATACGTTTCGGCGCATCTGAACCACTTGTATGAAGTGGGAGAACTTTATCTATTTCATCTACAAACACTATACATGGGGCAAGTCTTCTAGCACATTCAAATATTTTTCTAACAACTTTCTCCGATTCACCTACATATTTAGACATTATTGAAGCTGGATCTGCAACTATAATAGGTATTTTAAATTCCCCAGCAGCCGCTTTAACAAGATAAGTTTTACCGGTTCCAGGAGGTCCGTAAAGTAGAATTCCCTTTAGAGGTTTCAAATTGAGTTCTTTTAATAGGTCGGGATATTTTAATTGCCATTCAATACTTTCTCTAAGTTCATTTTTCACATCTTCCAGCCCAGCTACATCGGAAAAAGTCGTGTCCGGTATATCTACGTAAGCAATATCTGACAAACATTCCTGAGGCAGCTTTATTCTACCCGTATCTACTGCAACCTTTTCTCTACTCCTAGGTATTCTTGCACTTATTCTAGAACTAGGTTTAATGCTTTCTCTTAGTGTAAATGTTTTTCTAACAATTACTGGGAATTTGGCTGCACGTTCCATGTATTCTTTAGCACATTCATCAATATTGTTAAGCATTTCCTGAAGCGTTTTTTTAGCTTTTCTCCAGATCGCCTGCATTACAGGGTCGGTGGTTTGTAGTTCTAGCATTTCGAGATTTTTAATCGCTCTTTGAAGATATTGACTAGCCCGTTTGGTATCCCCCTTTTCTAATGCTTTTTCTGCCAAACTTTTTAGTGTGAGAGCTTCATTATAGAGGGACAACTATCCCTCCTCCGTGCTGGAGAACTTTCTTTTCAGTTCTTCTGGGAGAGTTTCATATAGTGTTGGGTCTGAAGATTTTATTTCGTCTAGTATTTCCGCTCCAATACTTTCCACTACCTCTGGCATCACCTCTTCTGCTGTACCCATTATCTCATTTAGCATACCTTCTATGTTTTGATTCATTCCTTGAGCAATATTTACCATTTGGGATTGCACTCTAACCATTTGATGCAATGACAATTTTATATCGCTTAAGCTTTGTGTTAACTGTCTTAGAACGTCTCCAGCTTTTGCTAAGCTTTTTGACCCTACAGCATCCTTGATAGCGCTGCCGATGTCTGTCATTATTGTAGCTGTTTGAAGTGAAATCACCGAAGATTCGACAGTTGATAATAGTACATCGCTTGTCTTCCAACCGATTAAAAGAGGAGCTGGAGGCATTTTACCTCTTTTCAAGTATCTTTTTATTTTTGCTTCAAGTCTCCTTTTATGCATAGATAAGTTGAATCTAACATCTTCAAGTCTTCTAATTAAATTTTGAATAACTTCAATTGGATCCTTCTTCTTTTTCAATAAACCCATCCTACGCCTCCTCCTCTAAAAGTTCTCCCTCCTCTTCCCGTACCTTTTTTTCTACAGCTTCAGCGCTTACCACTTTACTTCTAAGTTTTTCGATTTTTTTACGGATGGAGTTTATTTCAGCTTGAAGTACTTCCCTTTTTCTATCCCATTCCTTGGGATTCGTTAAGAAAATGTCTTTAATTTTCATTATTAGATTATATGTATCTGTTTGGATGGTTTTTGCCTCGTTGCCTAATACTCTATTAGCAGTACTGGTTATTTCCTCCAATTTTTTAATGAAGTCGTTAGCATCCATTATTCGCATTGTTGACTCGTATATATTCAGAAAATCTTTGGTAATTTCGTGGATTATGGATAGTCGATCGTTAGATTTTAAATTTGAGATTTTTCTCAGCGAGTCTCTAATTGTTCTTAAAGCTACTAGTAACGACACTTTAGGAGAACGTTCAACCTTAATGTTTTTCCCTTCAATCTTAACCAAGGTCACACTGATTAGCGGAGCGTCTCCCTGATCCAGCCACCACCAATCCATAACTCTACTTCTTAATTTCTCATAGATATTATCGATTTGATTTGCTATATTAATTATCTCAGCATTGTTCTTACTCACATGTGGTCACCCTCATCTTTCACCTTTTTAGATTCATTTCAAGTTTCCTCGGCGCTATGTTCATGTTCAGTTTCACTACTACCGTATTTTTCAATGAGTTCCTTTAATCTTCCTTCTCCCGCCTCAGAGACCTTTTCTGCTGTGGTAATGCCGTAAGTTTGCATTAAGCTTGTCACATCGGTTGATACCTCTCCAATAGTTGCCTCGTATTCTTCCTGCATTGCGCTGAGCTCCTCAGCATAATCAGTTAAAACACTGGTAATTCTTGTTACAGCTGCCCATGCCTCAAACGGCTCCATACCTCTCCTAATTGTGTCAACAATTGTCTCTTTTATTTGAAGCATCGCTTCAATTGTGGCATCATCCATTCTAATTTGCATATCAAGTTTCTCTGCTCTCAACATCTTAGTTTTAACAATTGGATCTTGCTTATTTGGCACCATTGAGATTTCTTTAAGAAGTCCTCGGATTTTTCGTACATTCTCTTCTCTCCAACCCTTTCTAATGGAAATTTTTTCGTCAAACAGTTCGTCGATTTGGCGAGCTAACCGGTCCCTTTCCACTTCTGATAAGGTGGAAACCGTGTCAGCAATCATCCTTAAGGTGTCTCTAAGCTCACTTGGATTGAGTCTTCCTGACATATTAATTAAGTCTCTTAAATCTTTAACTTTCTCAATAATGTCTTCCACTGTCGGCTTCTTTGATTTTTTCCATTTAAATAACAACTCAAATTCCCCCGGACATGCTTGGGGAGTTCCAACTTTTACTAAGAGCAATAATGTGACAGACAAATTACATTACATTTCCTAATCAATTAACGTATAACTCCTATTTATTTTATACCCCTCGAAGTAGAAAAAATTATAAGTATTATTTTCCTAAATTCTCAATCAAAAATTAATGCTCAACATAAATAGCAAACAATAGGTTATTGAGGAGAAGTATCTACATTTAGGTTTAAAATCGGCTTCAAAAGTGGTTAGCAAGTTTTTGAAGCAATTAAGAGAGAAGATCTTGAGAAAAACATTTGGGGGATATTCCTTGGATCTCTCTATAATTGGACTCTTAATAATCCCCTTAACGATTGACATCGCAACGATTCATTTAACTTTTTTAAGCTGGTATGAAAGAGAACTAAAATACAAAACAATTCTAACAACCGCGTTTATAATGTCAGTAGCTTTATGCACAGCGTTTTGGTTTCTTTCAATTTGGATGCCAGAAGAACTAACGTTAACCTACCAAGTTATCAGTACAACGCTATTTTTCTTAATGTTCCCACAACTATATCTCCTAACAATTTGGGCAAGGAAAGGAGCGCAAAAAGCATTCTTGCTTCTGGCGGTATCAGCGTATATATCGGCATTCTGGCTGCTACTCCCCCTAGGCTATGCTCTAATTCCAAATCTGGATATAAAAGGGAAAGTTCTAGCATCCTACATATCTGGAGCAATACTAGGAACACTATTTCCAATTGGAATCATCGAGGAAGTAAGACCGAGAGATGGGTTCATAACAGCATCAGCAGCAACAACAGCGCTTTCCATATCAGATGCAGCATCAAAATACATATACAACTTCACAATATTCATGGATATAAAAATACAATTGGCAATCATAGCCGGATCAGCACTACTATCATTCATACTATACAAGAGAGCAGCTGAATAAATATCCATCTTACTATTACCATATTTACGCTCCCTTCCATCTTATCCCTTATCTTATATCTTAAATTATGGTGATATGAAATGAAGAGAGGGAAAAAGCTTGTAACAATAGCAATAATTATTATGACAGCCGTTGTGCTGTTAGGTGAATGTTTTATATTTAAAGCAGTAACATCTAACTTAAACCGAGACTCTAATGACAATCCAGAGGTTAACTTGGTAAGAAAAGCTGCTTCAACCTGGTATTATGAAAACTGGATGTATAGAAGAAAAATAACTGTAAACAACACAGCTAACCCTAACACCTTAATAGGTTATCAAATCCCAATTAACTTAACTTATGATAGCGATATGTTGCCAGATTTTTCAGACATAAGATTCACATGGTACAACACAACCGACGGAACAGAAACAGAAATACCATACTGGATCGAGAGTAAAATTGACAGTTCTTGGGCATATATATGGATAAAAGTACCAGAAATAACTGCAAACGAATACGAAACAATTTACATGTACTATGGAAATCCTTCTGCTGCGTCAACAAGCGATCCAAGTATAATAGTTGTAAATTTAACTTTTTATAACAACAATGGAGGTTCGTTTAATGAGACGGATCAATATTATTGGACACATGTTCCTGGAAGTCCTAACCTTTATGTATCATTTAAATCATCCGAAAATTTTACACCTCCAGTCGTGCTGGAGGCAGATTTCAACCTAACGCACTGGTATGAAAGTATAGAAAAGGGACAGGGACACACTGGCATAGGATTTGGAATTATTACTTTGAATGGTTTCGTTGATAATTGGGCTAGTGATGTAAATGGAGTATGGTATCAGGAATCATCAGGTGACCCGACAGAGAGAGGGGGGTATCTTTCGGCGATATCTGGAGGAGCTGGCATTGGAAACCATTTTTCAGCAACAATAGATAGTACGAAAAAGACAGTGAAAATAGTGTGGACTCCCAGCGAAGTAAGATTATATTTTAACAATGAGCTCAAAGCAAATTTAACAACAAATATCCCAACAGTTCCTCTTCCTGTAACCTATGGCTCTTGGACCAATACGGATGTAGGCTATGAGTCTGGTGGATGTTTATTTAAACCAGTAAAAGTTCGTAAATATACGGACCCGGAGCCAACTTACGTTATAGGAGAAGAAGAATCAAAAGCCATCCCCGCTTTAACCTGGTATTTTAAAAATTGGTTATTTAGGAGAAAGATAATTATCAATAACACAGTCAATACACAGACTTTGTTAGATTATCAAGTTCCGATTAATATAACTTATGATTCAAATATGCAGCCAGATTTCAGCGACGTGAGATTCACATGGTACAATGCTAGCGATGGTAGTGAAATAGAAATACCCTACTGGATAGAAACAAAAATAAACAGCAGTTGGGCTTATGTTTGGGTTAAAGTTCCTCAAATTCCAGCCTCAGATTACACTACAATTTATGTTTATTACGGAAGCACCACGTTACCAGTAGGTTCGAAAAGTAATGGAGATTTAACTTTCAATTTTTTCGATGACTTTGCAGGAGATATTTTTGACCCTAACAAATGGGCTGCAGTTGATAATTTTACTTTGCAAAATGGATATGCTATTACAGACCTTACAAGCGGATTTGTAGGTGCGTACATTACCAGTTCATATAATCTTTCATCAACTTACATAGCTGAAATGCTCTTTATGTTTTACAATAGAAATTATAACTATGATGCGGGAAGTATCGATGAATATCTGGACAATGATAATCTTTACTCGGCAAATGTTAGATGGGACGGGGGTATAGGGCAAACAGAAATAAGAGTAAAGACTGCTGGAACTACAACGGTGTATGAAAAGAGTTATCCTACTGCTGTAGGTGTTTGGTATAAGCTTGCGATAGTTAGAAATGATACCAATAATATCAAAAGTTTTGTCAACGAACAATTGCAACTTGCTGTTTCCGCAACTTATTTAGGGTCGAATAGTATTTTACGTATAAGTGCTTGGGAATCAGACATAAAAGTTGATTGGGTCAGAGTTAGAAAATACGCATATCCAGAACCAACCTACAGCATAGGGGTGGAAGAGCAAAAGCCTACCTTCGATCATATAGTTTTGAAATGGAGGTATGCGACAGGTGCAGCTATAGAACAATCCTCTCCAACGATTGGTGATGTTGATAATGACGGTAATATGGAGGTCATAGTTGGTAGCAATGATAAGTATGTTTATTGCTTGAATGGAGAAAATGGAGCAGTAAAGTGGAGATATCAAACTGGTGCTAGAGTGATTTCCTCTCCTGCTGTTTGGGACATTAATAATGATGGAAAACTGGAAATTGTGGTAGGATCAGAAGATAGTCAAGTCTATTGTTTAAACTGGAATGGAACACTATTATGGAGTTACGCAACAAACTGGACTGTCTTTTCTTCTCCAGCTATTGGTGATGTTAATGATGATGGTAAAACTGAAGTTGTAATTTGTAGTTGGGGCACAGACGGCTACGGACATATTTATTGTTTGCTTGGTGAAAACGGCACACTACTATGGAACTACACAACAGGCGGCTATATTAGTTCCTCCCCTGTCTTAGGCGATGTTGACAATGATGGAAAACTGGAAATTGTGGTAGGATCTGATGATACATATGTTTATTGTTTAAGCGGCGAGAATGGTGCACTAAAGTGGAGATATAAAACATACGACTGGGTTAGTTCCTCCCCTGTCTTAGGCGATGTTGATAATGACGGTAATATGGAAGTTGTGATAGGTAGTGGAGATACCTATATTTATTGTTTGAACTGGAATGGAACATTAAAATGGAAATATAAAACAGGGTCTTTCGTAGCTTCTTCTCCTGCTCTTGGAGATATTGACAATGATGGTAAGCTTGATATAGTATTTGGAAGCGCTGATCATCATGTTTACTGTTTGTTTGGTGAAAACGGCACACTAAAGTGGATATATGAAGCTGGTGATCATGTTTCTTCGTCTCCCGTTCTCGCTGATGTCGATAATGATGGTAGAGTGGAAGTTCTAGTTGGATCAAATGACTACAATATTTATTGTTTGAGCTGGAACGGCACATTACTGTGGAATTACACAACAAACCATTATGTTGATTCTTCTCCCGCTTTGGGTGACATCGATAATGATGGTGAGTTGGAGATTGTAGTTGGTAGTCGTGACAATTTTGTTTATTGTTTTGATGTTGTTTCCCCCTTCTCTCCTGTTTATCGTCCCACAGCTTTTCTTTGGCCTTCTATAGGTTTTAGAGGAGATATATGGCATAGCGGATGCTACATCGACAGCGATCACGACGGTTTGATCGATGTTTACGAGAAAATTGTGGGAACGAAGGCAAACGATGCTGATACCGACAACGATGGCTTAACAGACTACCAAGAATTCACCCATTCCACATCACCCTTCAAAATAGATACAGATGGCGACGGCCTACTAGATGGAACCGAAGTAAAACACGGAACAAACCCAATAGCCCCCGACGGGCCAGAAACACCACCACAAACACTATGGAAATACTTGACAAATAGTTCTGTTATTTCATCTCCTGCTTTAGGTGATATTGACAATGATGGTGAAGTTGAAGTAGCTTTTATTGGTTTTGGTCCTTATGGTTTTGTTTGTTTGAGTTGGAATGGTACTTTAAAGTGGAATTACGGAATTAGTGGTGAGTCTTCTCCTGCTCTGGGTGACATTAATAATGATGGTAAGTTGGAGATCATTGTTGGTTCACGTGATAATAATGTTTATTGTTTGAGTTGGAATGGAACAAAACTATGGAACTACACAACGGGTTACTTTGTAATGTCTTCTCCTGCCATTAGTGATGTTGACGGGGACGGTAGGTTGGAAGTTATCGTGGGGAGTAATGACGGTTTTGTTTATTGTTTGAGTTGGAATGGAACACTAAAATGGAAATACAAAACATATGGGGAAGTTAGGTCTTCTCCTGCTCTGGGTGACATTAATAATGATGGTAAGTTGGAGATCATTGTTGGTTCACGTGATAATAATGTTTATTGTTTGAGTTGGAATGGAACAAAACTATGGAACTACACAACGGGTAACGGGGTTTATTCATCTCCTTCTTTAGGAGATATTGACTGTGACGGTGAAGTTGAAGTACTTTTCGGTAGTAGTGATCATTATATTTATTGTTTGAGTTGGAATGGGTCGTTAGAGTGGAGATATCTGGCAATTTGGGATATTCGCCTTTCTTCTCCTGCTTTAGGTGATATAGATGGTGACGGATACGTGGAGGTAGTAATTGGTGGTGGAGATGGCTTTGTTTATTGTTTGAGTTGGAATGGAACACTAAAATGGAAATATGGAACTGGTGGAAGCATTGAGTCCTCCCCTGCTTTAGGTGATGTTGACCAAGACAATAAACTTGAAATCATAGTAGGTAGCATAGATGGCTTTGTTTATTGTTTGAGTTGGAATGGAACACTAAAATGGAAATATGGAACTGGTGGAAGCATTGAGTCCTCCCCTGCTTTAGGTGATGTTGACGGGGACGGTAGGTTGGAGGTTGTTTTTGGGAGTAGCGATAATTATGTCTATTGTCTAGATATTGTTTCTGGTTTTCGCGTTTACTGGGAGGGGCTTCATGGATCTACAAGCTTCATGGGAACGAGAAACCTAATAGATGTTGATCCCGATTTAGATTTCCTATCAACTTATTCCGAGAAAATTGTTGGCACGAATTCAACAGACCCGGACACTGATGGTGACGGCTTGCCTGACGGATGGGAAATAAGCTACAATCTAAATGCAACAAATTCAGAAGATGCAAACTTGGACAAAGATAACGACGGACTAACAAACTTGGAAGAATATGTGTATAAGACTTTTCCAGACCAGGAGGACACTGATGGTGACGGCTTGCCTGACGGATGGGAAGTGCAGTATGGTTTAAATCCAAGAAGTGCGGGAGATGCAAGTGTTGATAGCGATAATGATGGTCTTACAAATCTTCAGGAATATCAGCTTGGCACAGATCCTAAATCAGCCGATAGCGATAGTGATGCCATGCCTGACGGATGGGAAGTTCAGTATGGTTTAAATCCCCTTATAAATGATAGCGGCGGAGATCTAGATAACGATGCTTTAACAAATCTTGAAGAGTACCAATTGGGAACAAGCCCTGTTTCATCTGACACCGATGGAGACGGTATGTCTGACGGATGGGAGGTAAATTACAACTTGAATCCCTTGGATACTTCTGATGCACCACTAGACCCAGATAACGATGGACTGACAAATTTAGAGGAATATCAACATGGTACTTCTCCTGTTTCATCCGACACCGACAAGGATGGTATGCCTGATGGATGGGAGGTGCGGTACGGTTTAAACCCAACTACTAATGATGCTAATGGTGATCCAGATGGGGATGGTTTAACGAATCTAGAGGAGTACGAGCTTGGTACGAATCCTAAGTCTTCTGATACTGATGGTGATGGTTTTCCAGATGGGTATGAGGTTTCTCAAGGTTATGATCCGACCGATCCAAATTCTCGTCCAGAGGGTCCATCAAGACCTGAAATTGGGGGTTTAATTTTGTACCTTATATTCGTATTCTTCCCGATTCTTTTAATTTTGTGGCTTAAAAGTGGACCGAAGTTAAGGGTAGACCAAGAAACGATCCAAGAACTGGAAGAGGGAAGAAAGGATTACAAGGTGTGAGGTCGATGTCTTAGTATTTGTAGTCTTTTATTTCTTTCTCTAACTCATTTATGATATATTGGCTTGCGGTGACTCTTGTTTTACCTGGAAATAAGAGATGACAAGTGCGAGAATTATGGTAACAATAACTGGGAAAGGTAGAAAATAAATTATAAACATTACCGTGAATAAGGAAAGTAAAATTAAAAAAGTTCCTGATAATAGTCTCTTTATCATCGTTCTTTCTCCTTATTTTAAACATTAATTTACCCTTAATGCTTATAAATTTTATCAAATTAGAATATTTTAAATGGTATTTAGCTATTTTGAAGCCGAATGATTGTTAGAGAATAAAGGGGTTCAGGAAATTTCTTAGTTAAGATGTACACCGTTTATAGGGAAATTGAAACTGCTTAGTTAATAAAGTCTGCATAGAAAAATAAAAATATAAAGAACTTGATAATATTTTTGTGGAATGGAAAGAGAGTTTGAGGGTTGTACATGAAGTATTTTAAAGTTATTAGAAGCGTCAACGAGCTTGTTGGGGATGAAGGGCTTTGGCGTTTACCATCCTATGTTGTAGATGAATATGTACTTGATGAGCCTAGAACTAAAGCTCTAGAAACAGCTGTTAACTCCATTACCGTAGGAAATAATGTACTTATCATAGGTTCACCTGGCACTGGTAAAACGGCTTTTATGCTTATACTTCTTAAGAGACTACTTGAGGAAGGTTTTCAAGTTGGTGTAATTCTTGAAGGTGCAGCTTCTATAAGTCGAAGTCACGAGGAAACAGGTATTATTCTTTTCTACGACGACCTACCTAGAATTAGGAGGGAAGCTCTCCTCTCTATCTTTAGAACTAGGGCAAAAAACATAGTGGCAACCGCGAGAACTGAAGAGGTTCCCTATATACAGAGGACTACGGGAGAAGACCCTTGGAACCTTTTTAACAGAATAGAAATACCAGGTATGAAACCTGAAGATTTACGTAAGATATTGATTAGATATACGTCAAGAGAAGGTATTAAGATTCTTGAGGATGAAGCAACGGATGTAGTTGTTGAAAAGGCACAGGGACTGCCAGTTTATATATGGCAGCTTGTTAGGGAGCTCAAAATTAAGAAAAGTGATCTTACTGTTGATTTCGCCAGGCAAATTCCACAGGGCATGTTCGACTATGTGGATGATATTTTGTGGCGTGTTTTAGGTGAGCATCCAGAAAGATACGAAGTGCTTATAACACTTTTATGTATGGCTGATATGTTGCGGTATGCTGTTCATCAAGACCTATACAATGCTATTTTTGTCACCGCAAAAAAGATGAGAACGGGACGAGAATACCGTTTGGAAGAGGCGTTGTTTAGCGACCTTCTCGACAACATAACAAGATATCTTGCTAGAGAGGGTATCTCGTACACATTTCGTCTTCCACATGATTCTTGGGGCGATGTTCTTAAGGGACGAAGCAGCGGTCCTATGAGCGGAGAGATCAGTAGAGTTAACACAATTTATCCTTCGAGACGAAGGCGAAGAATACTTGTTGAAGCGGCGAGAAGAGCTTGGAATGAAGTTCTAAAAATTTCTGAGGACGAATCTCGAAAACAAAAGTTTATTGAAAATCTAAGGAATAACTTCACCGAGGAAGAACTTGCCTATATCGGGGTCCTTGAAAAACCCGTCGAAGTTAAGGGCCCTCCGACACTTTCTGTTGAGGATATATCTTTCCTTACAGGTCAGCTAAGAAGTTTCGTTGCAGATCCTACGCAATGGTATTTTGACGAAAAAGCGGATGATGCTATTCGAATTGCAGAACAAGTTATTACCCACCCTAAAGCTGATAAAGATGCATTAAATTTAGCGGCTGTGGCTTTTCTTAAAAGATGGCGAGAAACACGGGACGAATATCTCCTAACTATAGCTGAAAACACCTTGCATAGAGTAAATACAGCCAAAGCATGGTATAATCTTGGGCTAGCATATTATGAGGAAGGTGATTATATGTCAGCTATCAAAGCATACGAATGGGCTATAAAAAAAGGTATGAGCAAAAAAGATGCTGACGTTTATTATAACCTTGCACTAGCATATATTAAAGCTGGAAAAATAAAGGAAGGAGTTAAAGCGCTTGAAGAGTATGTTAAAAGAAAACCAGAGGACAAGAAAACAAAAGAGATCTTAGAGAGAATCAAAAGACCAAAGAAAAAGTAAATGTTAACAGATTGCACTAATTATAGCTTGTTTTTAAAGTAACAAGCAGATTATTTACTTTAGCATACTCCTTGAACTTCAGCTATAATTGTCTAAAACACAAATACGATGCAGATGAAAGATGAATGGAATAAGTGTTAAATTTTGTAGTTTTCTATCTCCTCTAACCCGAACAACCTAATGTTTTGAAAGTTCATTTTTAGTGTTTCTGCTAAGAGTAGAGCCTGCATTAAATCCCTCTGCGTCAAAGCTCCCCTTTCCTTCAAATATGTTATATCTGCATACTTTCTGCTCCACGTTTCTTCACCTGATATTTTTGCTAGTCTTAGTTTTTCAGTATCCGGTATAACGTTGTCAATTAAGTTTAATGTAGGTTGCAATGTACTTGATTTTCCTTTTAGTACATCAATCCATGTATCATGTGGAAATCTTAATGTCATTTCTTTAGGATCATATATTAGCAGAGTATGTGTTTGATTGTATAAGTCCCAGTTAGGTTTTTCTCCAAGTTTCTCACACAGGGTTTGATATAGTTGTGCTAAGTGCAGAGAGTTTATTGTTTTGGTTTTAAGAATAGCAACGGTTTTCAGCGCTGCCAGCATGGATTTACCACCTTGTCTATTTACTATCGATGTTTGAATAAGTTCACCTATATACTCGTACATTCCAGAGGGGATTGCCTCCGCAAATGTTTTGTCTAGTTTTACATGCATTTCCCTAGAAAGTTTCAACGTCAAGTCCTTGTAAAGTTGATAAATGTACATCGGAATACCTTTCGCTTTCTCCACGACTATTTTTATAGCGACATCCTCGTATAGGATTCTTGATTTCGAAAGTAAATTTGTACCAATTAAATTAAGCATAGGACCCGTTGAAAGCGTAGCAATAGCAGACATCGATGGCGACGGATATTACGAACTAATAGGTGCTCACGGATACTGGATAAGAGTAGACAAATACAACTCAACAAGCGGAAATGTTACCTTTATGTGGGAAAGATCAATAGAATGCAACGCAAAACTAGTTGAAACAGCAGACTTCGACAACAACGGAAAACCAGACATAGCATACATGGGCAGGGTTGTAAAATTGAAATTTTTAATTTTAAGACTATAAAATGCGATAGTTACAATTAATAGCATCATTAAGGTTATTTCGAGTGGAAGGAAGAAGCTGATGCTGAATCTGTTTATTGTGCTGAAATTGAGCCAAAGACCCCATGCATATGCGATGGAAATTCCTGTGGCCTCTTTGTAGCCGTATAGGAGGCCAGTACAGTACCAGAGATACATGGGTAATGTTAAATAAACTAAAAGAGCCAGTTGAGTGAAGTTATAGGCCCTAGTTAGACTACCCAAGTTTTTTCACTCTCGTAGTTGATATATAAATAATAGAGTTTATACGGTATAATTGACGTTGTTTTCGGTTGTTTATAAATTTTAATGGTTAGAAATAATATCTTACTAGGGAATGGTAAATATTTACAACTAATGGTAAATTCACGTAAATGTGTTGGTGTTAATTACCAACATTTATGAGTGCCATGTTATAACCTGATAGCTAGTGCAACGTAAAAATACCCAAATGGACGATAATAAGTAAACCAAAGAGCCATGTAGGTCAATTTATATAGGTTCTATTTTGAACCACCTAAAACTCACTAATCCCCGTGTAATTATCAGTATGGTATTCTTCGTTAACATGAACTTACGCTTGTGTTAGACAAATTAAGTACTTTTGTTGCCTATAGGCGTAATGCGGTTGAAGTTTCCTTATATGATGTCGATTATAAATGATTAAACAAAGATGGATGGATTTTTCTATGTCTATGGTCTCTTGTAAAATTAAGTGGTAATATTTATATGTTTTTGCTACTTGGTAGTATATTGTGGTAAGAATGGTTTCTAGGAAAGTTAGTATTTCTTTGCCTGAGCGTCTTTTGAAGATAATTGATAGGAATGCTAAGAGTGTTGGTTTGAGTAGAAGTGAGTATATAGCGAGAATACTTGAAGAAAAACTTGGAACTGCTGAAGAACCTAAAATGTATCCAACTGTGTTGTGGAAGCTTAGGACGAGTGTTTTTTTGAAGATGAGGTCTCCCAGATATCCTAGTAGGAGGATTAAAGGTAGATGGATCGTGGAAAAAGTAAACAAGAAATAATATATCACTACATGGGGGACGGTTTTTTACCAGATGGTACTAAGATACCAGATATTCCTGTGGTTTATTTAGTGTTAGAGGTTGGTGAGTTTAGGGCGAGGGGCCCCGCTATTTTAGATACTGGTTTTGATGGCGGAGTTTACCCCAATATTGATATTGTGAAGCTTTTTGAAGGTACTAAACCAATTAAAACCGTGGAGTTTGAAAACCCATTGTTTCAAAGATCCGAATTCGAAGTTTATGTCGCAAAAGCATACCTATATTATAGAGGGGAATATGTTTCGATAGGAGATGTAAATGTATATATTCCCGTTGAACCAGAACTACTTAGTGAAGAGGTGATTATTGGTAGAGAAGTTATTAATCAATGGAAAATAACATTGGATTCTAAGGCAAAAGTACTTCACATATTATTTCAATAAAATCTATAATGTATGTATATTATTTGTTAAATCGCTGTTTTTCCTTGGAACCACTTTTTTAGGGCTTCTTTTGGTTTCCCTATGCCTAGATGGTTGAGTAGTTTTTCACCTTCTTTTGAAACCTGATAGTATGAGTGTTTTCACCCTCTTCCATTTCACTTTTCCTTCTTTCTTGATTACACCTTTTTTCTAGTTTTCAAATTATTGTCAAAGGTTCTCTGGGTTTAAATCAGTAATTTATGATATAATTCGAATTTAGGCGTCGAATTAAATGTTAACATAATCATCATTTTTAAGTTTAAAATGGAAGAAGTAGAATGTTTTTGTGGTGAAAGAGTTTATGTGTATTTGACAAAATTTAATAATGTGTGAACCATTTTCTAATTGTAGTTTGGTTGTTGTTTGAAGTTTAGGTGGATGTTATGGTTGCAACGGGAACTGTTGAACTATTGATGAGGTTACTGCGAAAGGAGGCTGACAAGATTGAGGGAGCAATACTGTTTGGTAGTTTAGCGAGTGGTAAGTTCGGTGAGGGTAGTGATATTGATGTTTTTGTTATTGTTAAAGATGAAAAGATGAGGAGACATTTGTCTTCTGTTTTGACCGTTGATCCTAGAGTTTCTCTTGACATCATCTCTATTGAAAAATTGGATGAAATGTTAATGGAAGATTCACCTGAACTAATTTTTCTTTCAAAAGGTAAACCTCTACTTGAGTCGGATGTTTTAAAGAAAATTTTTCGGTTTAAACCCACCTATAGAAGTATTTTGTTGGCTATTGACGAAAGCTTACGATGGTATCAAAAAACTGGTTATGTTAAGACCCCTGAAATGAAACTTTTTTGCGTGTTCAAATCTTTGTTTTGGATGGTATTAGCAAGACTTTGCATGAAAGGAGACATACCAACATCGAAAAGAGACATCTTAGTAACAATTTCAAACAAATATAAGATTAACATGAAAATTTTGAGCGAGATATCTAGAAATCTTGTTTTTGGTAGAAAAGCTGAGACTTTTGCCTTAAGGTTGGTGAAGATCTTGGAGAACGAGAAAGAACAGTTAGTAAAGGACTTTATGGATGCTTCAAAAAGACTTTTCGAAGAAGCGATTGCATGTTACGAAAACAAATTATACGATCTTGCAATTTTTGGCTTTCATTCATCTCTAGAATACCTTCTCAAAGCATTAACACTTAAAAAATATGATAGGAAACCTTTATACCTTTTGGAAGCCGCTGAAATACTATTCGAGGAAGGTATAATTTCTCGGGAAGAATATGATGCAATCAAGGAATTAAATGCTTTACGAAACAGTATTTACCACATTGCGAAAAAGGCTGAAGAAAAAGACACCAAATGGGCAAAAGAAGTAACAGAAAACATAATTAGAAAACTGAAATCCCATTGACAGAATAATACAGTAAAATAGTTTTAAATTTAAATCCACGTCACCAGTATTCTGGTTCTACACTAGTTTCTTCAGTTTCTCCTTTAAATCTCCATATTCCCGTTTTAGGTGAAATTATTTCTATTTTTAGTTCCTCTATTAGTGCATCACTTAAGAGAACTTCTTTTTCATGTGTAGAGACTATGGCATTACATTTAATGGTTTCTGAGTTTCTTGTTTTTGCTAATATCGTTATTTCAACTGATTTTGGAATTACATAGCTTAGAACTTCTCCCCCCGCTGTGTCAAGTGTTTCAAGTATCGAGTTTTCAGGTGGAGGCCATAAACCTAATTTTTTAGCTAGGTTTTTAGGTATGAGCGTATCTGGTTCTAAACTCGTGAATCCTGTGTTTAAAAGAGCCGATGTAATAACTTCTTTTCCTTTTAATGATTTTATTTTAACCTTAACTCTTACAGGCATGCAAAAACCTCATACAGACTTAATTATTCCTAAACGTTTTCCACGTCTTACTCTACCAATCCTTCTCCTAAATTTTTTTACAACTTTTTTCGAAGACATTAAGAGTTCACCTAAGATTCGAGTATTTAAGCAATATTTAAGATTTTGGTTCTCACACCTCTAGATGCTTCATCTCCTAATTTTGAGGTAAATGTTAATTTGTTATTTTCAGTGATCCTGTAATTCCTCATCAAATTCGGTCCCGGGTAGCTTCATCATCCAATACCATATATGATAGCATCACACTAATAACGTTACCTTTAGCATCTTACATGTTAAGTCAGAATAATTGTAATCTCGAAACCTACTGAGTTATGAGTTAAAATTGTCAATTATTTGGCCCTTAGGATAGCAATGGCTTGAATGTAAATTTCATTGAAACTTTGTCGACTCAGATTTCTAAATATTTCGAAGAAAGAGAGTTTAGACTTGAAAGACGGATGTTGTTGATGACTATTTAATGGGCTTAGTAATTTGGAAAAAATCTATGGTAGAAAAGTATATTTAGTAGAAAAGTATAAAGTAAACTGGTGAAACTTATGTCAACGTCTGTGAAAATAAGTTCAGAGAGTAAAAAAAGGCTGGAACAACTTCAAGCAATGTTAACCTTAAAACTGGGCCGTAAAATTCCTCAGCATGAAATACTGGATGCTCTCATAAAACTGGGCACTTCAAATATTGATGATCTGATTAAATATTTTTCTAAGCTGAAACTTCCATTATCCTCAAGTGAAATAAGAAAAGTTTTATCTCTTCCATCTGACTGGGGTGTTAGAACTTCTGAGAAAGAGATAGATAAAGTTGTATATGATGTGGAGGACCAAATTTGAGTGTTTTCATCGATACTGGCATTTTTGTAGCTTTCTTTAATAAAAGGGATGAGAACCATAAATGTGCTGTAGAATTGTTAAAAAATGCGTTTTTTGGTGAATATGGTACTTTATACACTTCTGATTACATATTTGATGAAACTGTAACTTTTATTATTAAAAAGACAGGTCGGAAAGATTTAGCGCAAACCATCGGTAATTTTATCTTAGGAGAACTTAAAGGATATCCAAAACTCTTTAACTTGCTATATGTTAACTCAGAAGTTTTTTCTTATGCATGGAAACTCTTTAACAAGTATTCTGATCGCAGACTAAGTTTTACTGACTGTACGTCATTGGCACTTATCAAAGTTGCAGATATACCCTATATCATGAGTTTTGATAGCGACTTCGACGGTATTATCGAAAGAATTTACTAATTTAAACTCCTGCGGTTAAAAGTTTACATAGAGAATGTCTGGAACTCTTAAAATTTAAAAGCTCCCATGTGAGGTAAGATGGATATCCCTATCACGGATTAATTTTCTAC
>JAUQZC010000066.1 GCA_030587435.1 Candidatus Baldrarchaeota archaeon
ATTTTTTTCGACTCAAGTATTTTAATCAAAATATTATAAGCATCTTCCACGGTCATGGGAATTTCTTTTACATCTAATCCTTTTTCTCTAAGTTCAGAGAAAAGAAGCGTCACATCGGGAACTTTAAGCCCCGTCTCTTACATCTTCTTGACATCGGTCAAGAGATGTCGAGGGTTACCATTCAATATCATTTCTCCATTGTAAAGCACCACTAATCTATCTGCAACTGGTAAGAGTTCTTCCAATTTATGTTCAACTATCACGATTGTTTTTCTTTCCTCTTTAGCGAGTTGAGCGAAGAGCCTAAAGAACATCTGACTCCCAATGGGGTCCAAATTGGATGTAGGTTCGTCAAGAAGCAAAATATTTGGCTCAACTGCCAGAACAGATGCTAAAACACATGATTGCTGCTCCCCACCTGATAAAGTATGTGGATTTCTATTGCGGTGTTTCTCCAACCGAGCAAGTTTAATGTATTTTTCAATTCTTCTTTCGATCTCATCCACTGGATATCCAAAATTTTCGAGGCCAAATGCTATTTCATCTTCCACGGTGGGGGAAATCAGTAACTCTGAAGGATCTTGAAAAACCGTTCCAATTTTGGAAGACAAATAGGCTACTGTAGTTTCACGGGTGTTTACTCCATCAACTATGACATCGCCTTCCATTATACCTCTGAAGAAATGAGGGATTAAACCATTTATACACCGAATTAAAGTGGTTTTTCCAGCACCCGAGGGGCCTGTAATCAGAACTATTTCTCCCTCTCTAACATTGAAATTTATGTTTTTTAGTGCTGGCTTTTTCCCCTCACCATATGTAAATGTAAGATTTTTTATAGAAATAACCTCTCTTCCCATGTCGATACCTACCTCGAACATGTTATCATTGATTATAATTTTAACGTTTTCTACAATCTTATTGTTTTATTTTATGGATTTCAGTAGCCTTTTGAACTTGCTAGTTTTCATATAGATGGTATGTCTCTCGCTGACATCTTTTAATTCTTCGGTTAACATCTTAACCGCTTCAGCTACCATGAATTCCAAAACTACTCCATATATTCCGACTTTCCAGAGATTTAGCACGTTCTAGATATCATACCAGTTTTACGCCCTCCAAATAGCGGTACCCTTTGTGTCATCTTAGCCCTTTTACGTACTCAAAGACTTACATAGTGGTTTTTGAAATTTAGAGCATAGTTGTACAATGTCCCACTAATTGAAAAGTATGAATGTACTATATTTATAAATTTATCGTCATTTTCATCAATTATTCAAAATTCCCTATTCAAAGCTCGTAGCAATTAGAATCGTGAAAAAACAAAATACTACTAAAAGTTATTGTTTTGAATTTCATTGATCAAAAAAAGTGGTGGGGTTAAAGTACCGCTTGATTATGGAAGCACCATTAGGAGTATAACAATTGCTATAATAGAAACTACTGACACAACTATTGATATCAGCAATCCCAACGTATCATAGCGAGTCCATCCAGGTTCAATTGGCTCCGGTAACTCTCCTCCTCTCCAACTCCATCTGGGCTCCATGAATGTTGGTGCAACCTCCAACAGGATACTTAGCGGTATCGCTCTAATCAGCCAGTATATAGTCGTTTCTCCTGTACCCCAAACCCACAGCAGAACTACTTTAAAGGGTATCATATGAAGGACAAAATCGAACATTGCTAGCCAGTACAGAGGAGCAATGAAATAGGCGTGCATCGCTGACCACCACCAGAGGAGTAAATGTCTCTTCCATCCTCTGAGCCTATAAATGCCCTTCACGTTTAAGCAGAAGAGAACGCCACAGAGCGAATACCCTAACATATCAGTCCATGGTATTACAGTAGCAATTCCGATGAGTATTCCAACAATGATTACTACGTATGGTCCCCCGGCAAATGCCGCTACTAAGGTGATTGTATGGCATAAGTCTATTACGAAGGGTGGAACTAGTGGTATGCCAAGTCCCAAAGCCCTCCATACGAAAGCCAAACCACCTAGTGCTGCAGCAATGCCAATTTGGCGAGAGGTAAGTATCGGTTTTCGAGCACTAACACCCTTATTCATGGTTACTTCCTCCCTTTATTGAAATAGTATATAACTAGTATCAGGGCTATGATAACAAGTGCCACACCGATCCAATTTGCAATACCTGACACTTTAAATATTTGAAGAGCTAACATGCACACTTTCGCTCCCTCTCTTACCTTTTTTGTATATCAAGGTTAACTATACATTATGGTATCGATTCGATAACTTTTAAATATTATGTTGTAATTTTGTAAAATAATCATCTGAACTGCAAGGCTATGTGGAAAATGTCCAAATACAAAATATGAAGCAGAGGTGTTAAGTAATGTTACATGAGAATGTGGAGAGAGTCTTTCGTCAAGTAGAGGAGATGCGAGAAGAAATCATAAAGTTCACACAAGATCTAATAAGAATCCCGACAGAGAATCCTCCTGGTAGGAATTATCCTGAATTTGCTGAATTTGTCGGAAAGAAACTTGAAGAGTTTGGTTATGAAGTGGAATACGTAGAGGTTCCCGAAGAGCTATTGGAGAAATTGGCTCCAGAAGGAGAGGGGCTTCCTAGGATAAATGTGATAGGTAGGCTTAAAGGCGTCTCTGAGAAACCTGT
>JAUQZC010000117.1 GCA_030587435.1 Candidatus Baldrarchaeota archaeon
GACTTTTACACGAGCGAAGTAGTAGTTTTTCCTAATTTTACCTTTTTTGTGTCCTGTTGGCTAGTGTTACACATTTTTGCGTTCCTTTTGTGTGAATGGCATTTTCCCAAAAGTATTCCCTTAACTAGGTCGCTGAATGTGACTTTAATTCCTCTTATGGCATGTTCATACTTTAATTTTAGCAAAAGTCTGTAGGTCTCTTCGTCAACCTTGATGCTTTTCAACTTCCACCACCAGTAGAAAAGTAGAAAAGTAACCAATATAAAGTTAACCATTAATGCAACCTAGTAACAATAGTTTGACCAATACGTAAAGTTGTATCCGCACCTTTGCGCAAACCTAATTTTAACAGATAGTCATTTTTCGTGAAGACTTACCGATTTTAATATATATTTTTTAACGTACTTTTTTACATTTTTTCGTCTCGTACTCTATGAGGAAAACTTTGATATTTCCTTTTAATAGCTTGCCGAAACTTTGTAGTTAACTTATCTCAAAGGTGGATATTTAACACTTACAAAGCAAGAGGACCTAAAACACTAATATATGGGCAAGTATAGGTTCAAAGGTTTTAATTAAGCAATAGCCTAAAGATACCTGCGAATCACATTTCGACTTGTTCTAAATAAACAATATAAAACCTGAAGCGTTACTACCATAAGGTAGAGATACGTTCACGTAGATAGTCTTATGGGCTGGTATTAAAAAGTCTAGGTTTGAAACTAGCCCTAAGGGAGGAGCGTACATGAGTGAAAAACTTTTTGAACTGATCCAAATACATCATATACAAAGCACAGTGGGAGAAGTAATCTATTTTAACTGTCCACACTGCGGAAAGAAATAGCTGTACATCTAAGAGCACTTGAAGACGACCCAGACACCGTAGAAGCCTACTGGGGCAAAAACCTAAAAGAAATCAACGAAAAACAAAAGAAATTGGAAAGACAAACATAAACACAATATTTATGAAATAGATCTCAACATCAACTCATCAATCCGTTACATTAACACTCAACGAAAACCAAGAAACTTAAATGTCAAGACCGCTAAAAATTTAGACATGAAGGAAACACTTGCATGGTTTGCAATTCCAGCAGCACTTAGTATTTTATCAATAGCAATTTTTTGGAATCTTCCTTTTCCAGCTAAACTCTATGCCCTAGTTCCCATAACATACATCGTAGGCACAACCAGCATAGCAAGAAACGCCTCACTAAAACAGCTACGTACAAGTAAAAGCCTAAAAACACTTCTATTCGTACCGTTAACACTAATCTACATCATAGTCTTCGAAGCTTGCTTTAACGTGCACAGACTCTTAGAACCAGGATTCCTACAACAACATATGCAATACCACATATTCAACGACCTCCCAATATTCATAGTAATGTTTCTAGCCGCTTGGTTCACATTTAGAAAATTCGGTCCAAGCAAACAGACAATCATAACAACCTACGTATTAGGCGCAATATTTGAAGCCTTCTTCGCAGGTGAAAGTGGATCCGGGCCTGGTGGCCTTATAATGGGCCTACTCTGGATTTGGATACTTCACGTAAACTGGTTCCTAACTCTAAAAATAACAATGGCAAAATAAAATTGTTAGTATCCTCGCTTTTACGTCTTCCCTTCTAAGACCTAAAAATAAATTTACAGTCAAATTTTCCGTAAAGACAAAAGCGACCCTTCACACCTACAACTAAATTAGGTCTTAATTGAGCTTAAGTGAATCAATTTAAATATTAATAATGGAAAATTGTGTAAGGGAGGAGTCAAAATGAATTATGATGAAGAGAAAAAAGATATGTGTCGTTTTGCGGATCTTACTGCCATACCTGTGACTGGTTTACAGGTAAAATAAGGAGAAGTTTTCAAGCAGTTCTAAACATGGTAGAAACGTACGGATTTAGAAAACTTCTCGAAGGAAAAGTAGACGTGGAAAACTTTAAACTTGGCTTAAAAATCCTTGCAAACTCTGGAATATGCTCCGGATGCAAGGCGGAAATCAAAGAAAAACCTGAAGAAGACAGATGTCAAATCAGGCAATGTTGCTCAAGCAAAGGATTCGACCTCTGCAACGAATGTCCGCGGTTTCCATGCAACCTACTTAAAAGCAATCCAGGAGTCATAAAATTCCACTGCATAGAAAACCTCATAGAAATTAAACAAAAAGGAATAGAACATTGGATTAATAAACAATGGAAACAGTATATAAATTAATAAAACAAATTTCAGGCATGGTTTAAATATCCGCCACAGGACTACACGGCATATTACATTACCTTATAGCTAAAATTTCAAAGAAAACCGAAAATATTAAAAGAACATTATCTAACGACTTCTTCTACGGATTTATCGTCAGAGGTTTCTTACCAGACTACGACCCTTTCATATCCCTTCTCATATGGCTAGCTTTGGGAGATTTAAGCACAGAAAAACTAGCAGAAATACATGAAACATTCCATAGAACCGCGACCCACAGCATATTCTTCGTAATCACATTAATTATATTAGGGCTTATTCTAGGTTTACGCAGCACTAAAGCTAAATCCATTACTTTAGGCATAAGTACAGGTGTAATGCTCCATATATTGCTTGACTTACCGTATATGGTGGGCGTCGCAATATTCTGGCCATTAATCCCACAGAAAATCGGTCTTTTCTGGGATCTACCGCCACTAATAAACCGAGTAAGACAAGCTCTTTTCAAATTATGGTATGCAATTTTCTTCAGCATGATATACTACACATCAAAAAACTGAAGATAATAAAAGAATAAAAATTTCAACGCTAGTATTTACTGTTTTCTTCATTGCGACCATAGCAATGATTACAAAACCTGCAACATTCGATATAATTCATGCAATCACCGAACTTATAAGCCTAGTAATCTAGCATACCTTCTCTACGCAGAAAAAACTACAATATACAAAGCCCTAGGATGAATGTTGCAATTTTGAGTGTAAGATGTTTTAAAGTTAGAACATCGTGTTCTAAATGTTAGAATTATATGCCTTAAACTTCACATTAAACTAAATCTTACATTCAAACTATGCTGAGCTGAAACATAAAATGATGGAACAAGTAAGAAAGGCGGTTTCCAATATTGTATCTACATTTCTCATGATTGTTCAACATATCCCAGTTGTAGGACCATGGTACGGAATAATGACTATACCCATCATAATCTATTTCGTAACAGTTTTACTCGTGCATCCAGAATTTATATCCTCGGAACTTTCATTACTATTCTTTTCATGGCATTTTATTTTCGGTAGAACTATGTTTTTAGCAGGCTTAACAATTTTTCTCCTCGCTTTATCAAATTTCCGAAAAAGAACAACACCCATCTCAACCTACGGACTTTACTCCAAAATCAGACACCCACAATATCTGGGGCTAACAATTGTAACTTTAGGTTTCACTCTTATGAGCATAGAATGGAAGGGAACAATCGAACTACTCGGTGTATGGCTAATATCACTGATAGGATACATTCTCCTAGCATATAGTGAAGAGAAACATCTCTTAAAGAACCACCATAAACTTTACAAACAATACATGGAGCAAACACATTTTATGCTACCAATAGATCCTCCAAAAAACCTACCAGAACCCCTATTCACCGTGCTTTTCATGTTAAGCATCGCTTCAATATGTAGCTTAATCGTCGCAATTATATAACTCTTCAAAATTAGACTAAAGCTTATTTTACCCTACATCAGCATTTCTACATTTCTTGCTGCACTCATTATGTAAGGCTTTTAATCATAAGTTTAGAAATTACCACTCTTAAACCGGAAGAATACAAAAAGTGATGAAAATCCTAGAAATATCATACAGATGTAGCAAAGGATTCTTCTCCAGGAAATCTTGATCTTTTAACTTTCTCCTAACCTTTCCAAAATTCATAGATCCTCCTTTTTGACACTTAACAAACAACACTTCACAAAAACCTAAATAATGCCTCAGCAATCACATAGTTCGTGTCTCTACTTTAGAACGTCATAAAAATGGTTCTAAACATAAGTCTTGGTCACATTGTAGTACTTCTATAAAGTTCGTTTGATATTTCTCTCAAATACTCCTTTGCTGCATCTATTGCCTGTTTATACTCTGTTGGGAACCTTTCCAACGTTGCTGAAGCTTTAACATGGCTCCTAATAAATCTAATTATATCCGCTAACCTTTGTGCCTGTCTAAGCAATCTCTCAACCCTTATTCGTGTAGCTCCCCCGGACGATGGGGATCTTCTTTGGAGAAAACTTTCTACAAATTGACACTCCGCCTGTCTCGGATTAGAGGGCACAAGATTAAACACGCCAAAAACATTTTTCCTCAAAAAACTATCGGCACTAATGCCTTTTCCTTCCAAAGATATTTCAAGTTCACCCCTAATTTTATTAAGCATTCTAATTGTCCTCTTAACATCAACAATACTTGGCCTCAACGGAACCACAAAAAATCTCGAAACGTAAATGCTCAAGGTAATATATCTAGGGTCAAAAAACGGAGCTGTATCAATTATCACATAATCATATCTTGAAAACGGAACCATGGATTTAAACATTTTTCTAAACCTTGGTCCAGCAGCCCCAGTCTTCCAAAACCTATCGACAACATCAATTAAGTCATCACCGGGAAGCAAAAAATCGATAAATGTGTCTCCAACTTCCACATCAATCTTAAAACGATAAAACTCCACATTCACACCGTCTTCGTAACGCTTAATCATATCTGAAAAGGTTCTACCATCATTCACATATCTATCAAACACATCATCCTTTAAAACGAGCAAAGATGCACCAGAAGTAGGATCTAAATCAACAAAAAGCACTCTTACATTAAACCGTTTTCTCAAGTAATAAGCCAACAGCAGTGACAGCTTCGTTTTACCAACTCCCCCAGACGCTGAAATAAATGAAACAATCCTAGAATGCAAACACCTCACCATCCTCAACAGAAATTATAACTCCCCTAACATTTTCACCTCGAATCACATTTAACATTTTCTTAAACGCTTCAACATACTCTCCGTAGGCATACCGAACAACATGCATAATCACCACCTTCTCAAAATCCAACAAAGCCTTGTATGCCAACACCTGATGAAAACCATCATAAGGCCGCTTATCTACTTCGACTTCTACAGCAACATCTTCACATACAAGATCCACCCTCATTTCCGAAAAATCGGTCTTATACGAAATCTCGCGGCGACAACCAAGTACATCAGCCAACACAACCAAAACATCTGCCTCATTATTTACTCTCCTAAGGAATTGAAACAAACGATCGCTATTATTCCTCAACTTCGCCACAATTTCCTCAAATTTCACCCAAACCAACTCCAACAATACAAATTTGTAAATCCCATTTCCAATTTAACATTTATATGCCGTCTCTTTGCTTCTTGTATCGGATTTTATCCTCTTAAAATAAAATGCAACAGTTCACGCCAAAATTGTGTATGTTCTCCATTCTTATTAATACGGTCTCTAGCAGTTCCGAAGAGAATTCGTATAGTAAGAATCATTAATTATGATTAATAGTTTATGTATCATTGGTGATAGTATTGAAAGTCGTTCAGACTAAGCTTAACAACCTTGAATACGAATTATTACACAGGTACGCTGAATCTAGAGGTCTCACTATCATGGAAGCCTTAAGAGAAATTGTAAGAAAGCATTTACTGGAAGAGGAAATTGATCAAAACGATCCATTTTTCGGTATTTGAAACATGTTCCTTACCAGTTTGGCTAGTTGTTCAAAATAAAGGTGATCTTTATTTCTCTGTTTTTCTCCTTTTAAATTTAAGAACCATTAAGGCTACGACCATAGCCACTATTGTAATGGCAAGAACGTAGATCAATGCGGTTAAAATTGGATACTGCGGCTTTTCTTGCAGTTCTACTGCAACCGTGTAACTGTAAGTGTCGCTAACTACCCAGTTTCCAGAGTAATCAACGGCATAGATCTTATACTGTACCGTCGTGTTTTGAGGAAGATTCGGAATTACACCGACATATAAGCCGGTTGTTTCATTGTGGATCATAGTAATGTTGGTCCACGCGCTTCCATTATAATAGCTTAAGATCACGGTTTTAACACGTATATTATCTGTTATGTTTGCGTAGATGGTAACTGTTTCGGAGGAATTAGGTTGCTCTGGTATTCGTGTAACACCATGAATCACTGGAGCAGCATTATCTTCAAAGCGGTGAGGTTTCATGAGAGGATAGCGATCTACACTATCACTGTCAATATAATATGGAGTGTCTCCTATTCCATCGCCATCTGAATCTAAGCCGGTGTATCGTAGCCAATAGTTTCCAATTGTCCCATTGTCAAAACGGTTGGCTCCATCATCTACTGAAGCATGTTCATCAAAAAGGAAATCGTTAAGATAAAAGGTTAAGTTGTCACTTTGACTATCAATAACAAAAGACCGTGAATTAAAGATGAAAATGTTCGCAGAAATAACAGAATCGTCCAAATCATTAATGTCCATCCCGTAACCATTGTTAGAAACAGTGTTTTCTCTGAAATCCACGCATTGTAACATGTCGATATAAATGCCTTTGTCATTGTTCTTGATAAAGCTTTTAGCAATGGTGATATGGTCTGATGAAGATAAGTAAACACCGTACCTGTTTTTCTGAGCGTATGAGTTCTCAATAGTTATGTAGTGCGACACCGTGACATATATGCCGTAGGTACTGTTTTCAGCAGAAATGTAGCTTGCAGAAACATTGGTTGAATACCCTATGAAAAACGTGTGCACAATAACATTAACTATTGTTACGTTCTCAGAATAAAGAACCAATATTTCACCGATAGTGCCACCAGTAAGTTTTGAATTATTTATATCATAAAAATATCTTATTGGATGACCGTTTAACGTGTTATCCTCCAGGATAGTTAAGCCCGCTATTTCATTCTTAGTGTTCGCATACACTATAAGGGGATTTAACATTAAAGTGTTGCCTGAAACATACGTGTTATTATCACTAAGTATGAAAAGACCGGTTTCACAGCCTTTGATAACATTTTGCACAACACTATTATTTTCTCCAAAAGATAGTTCGATCCCTTCCCCACCGTAAGGAGCATTATCCACGTAGTTTTCCTTAACAGTAACATTACTGCTTCCAGCTACCTTAATACCTGTTATCTTGCTTGACAAAACATTATTTTCCTGAATAGTTACATTAAAAGCTTGTTCAACGCAAATTCCATAGCTATTTTCCAAGAAATCGTCGTCGCGAATTACAAGGTCAGTCGCGTCGCTTATTTTTATGCCGTAGTCGTTCCCTGCAATTGTGTTGCCTCTAAAAACGAGATTATGACAGTCTGTTGCTGAAATCCCATTCCTAGTGTTGTTGATTATGTTAAATTCTATTTTCGTATTGTTTACATTGGTTAAGTCAATCCCGTCATATGTGGAGTCAAGTATCGTGTTGTTTTTGATTGCGAGACCGTACGATGACCCTATTGAAAGCCCATTTGACACAGCGTTGATCACATTATTTTCTATTGTAATGTTATTTGACTTAAGAATTCTTATTTCACTGCAATAGCAGATTTTTGTGTGTTTTAACGTTAAGTTTGTAATGTTGTAAATGTAAATTTCATAGCAGTCCTCAATTTTACTTTTCGATATCGTAACGTTATCCGTATTAATCCAAACTCCAAGCTTATAAACTTCATGTGCGCTGAAACCAGCTAAACTTATCTCACTACCATTATCCATAACAAATTTCGAACCACTATTTAACTTAACATAAAACCGGTAATTCGGATCATAAGCGGTAATTGTAGCATTATCCAAAATCAAAAACCCACCACTATACACCTCAACCCAAAACTCACCATCGTAACTTGAATTCATGTAAACAACGGCGTTTCGCAGAACCAGAGTGCCTCCATCTTTAACAAAAATTCTACCATTAACAACCACTACACCATCTTTAAAAGTCGTGTATGACGTTATATTCCAATCACCATTAATCACAATACTTGAATCAAGCTTCATGCCAGTAGGCAGACTTCTTTTCATAACTCCAGAAATATTATCATTTAATGTACTCCCATTAATAAGCGCCGTTACAGAAAACACAAAAACAACCACCAATATAAATAATGCCGCACCACACATTCTAGTAGCGCGACACATAAGAAGCACCACAAAATATTCTACCATTTAACATTACTAGAAAAAAGTAAAGAAATATAACATTAACTGTTCTCCGTATACGCCAACGAAAAATAAAATGTGAAATAAATAGCTACGTTAAGTTTACCCGCTTGGTATCGGTATTATGTACTGTCCGCTGTCGCCCACGATAATAAGAAACACCACATTTTCTTCTGCAATCTCTTTTAAGGCTTCAATCAACAGATATAGCTGTGCAATTTCAGTAGCATTTAAATTGCATTTCTCAGCTATGAGGGAAATTGCCTCAGCGGTAGCATTAGCCATAATTAACGTTGCGTTTGCCTGTGCTTGTGTTGTGATTATTACAGCTGCAGCCCTAAACTGTGCGGCTAACATTTCCTATTCAGCGGCAAGTTTACCCTCTATGCGCGCACCCGATATTTGAATTAAACTCAATGAACCTCTTGTTCTAATTCTTTCATCATTTCTACATCCATTGGCTTTTCTTTTTCAATCATACTCCTAATCTTCTTAGGTAGCTTCTGCGTATCCAGCTTCTTAAGTATCTCCGAAAAATCTACAGAATTATACGTATTCCAGAACAGTAGCGGTCCGTCTGGTTTTTCTTTGCAAAATCGATCAAAGCAGCCAACGCCTTGGCGGTATAAATAGGTTCAAGCTCAATGTGCTCCGTTTTCTCCATCAACAACATCGCCCTCAAACCTTCCACAGTGGGAAAACCGTAACCATCACCTAAATAACCGCGGTCCAAAACAACATCCTTCTCACTTATTTCTACGCTGGGAACCTCCCGTGAATGTTCTTTTAACAGTTTTAACGCTTTGTTAGCCAACTTAACTATTGTTTTTACGCTTGTCATCTTCATTTGAGTAACTTTTATGCCTCTGATTTCAACATCTAAGTCTAATAGTTTTTACCCAATAGTAGTCCAGCGTAGGTTCCACATGACCCTACAGGAATAAAAATGTACTTTGGCATGGGGGTTTCACCGTTCTCAACTTGCCTCTCCAATTCAAACATAGCATCAACATAGCCCAATGTGCCCAGGGAGTTTGACGCTCCAACCGGAACCATGTAGACACCTCTTTTAGTTAAATAGTGTCATATTGTTTTAAGTACAGCCATTGCCGTATTTCCGCTTCTTCTAACAAAATCACATATAATCAGAATTATTAAATATGGAAGATGTTTCATGTTTCATTGGTGATGATATTGAAAGTTGTTCAAACGAAGCTTAACAACCTTGAATATGAATTACTACGCAGATATGCTGAATCTAGAGGTCTCACTATCATGGAAGCTTTAAGGGAAATTGTGAGGAAACACCTATTGGAAGAGGAAGTTGATCAAAACGACCCATTCTTTGTAGAAGGTCCCTTAGTGAAAAAGAAGGGTGTAGTGGATAAAACGTCAATAGAGCATGATAAAATACTTTACGGTGAGTAAAATGATATTCGTAGATACAAGCGCCTTCTATGCCTTAGAAGTTGAAGACGACATAAACCATGAAAAAGCCAGA
>JAUQZC010000058.1 GCA_030587435.1 Candidatus Baldrarchaeota archaeon
AACAATGGTACCGGAGGCATGTATCCTCCTAGATGAACAGTTAAAAACTATGAAAAAGTACTCAAAGGATTAAGAATTTACCCAGAAAACATGAAAAGAAACCTTAATTTAACAAAAGGACTAATAATGGCTGAAGCAGTTATGTTAACACTAGTCAAAAAGGGAATAGGACGACAAGAGGCACATGAAATAATTAGAAGATGCGCAATGAAGGCCCACAAAAACAACATAGACTTTTTCGATGTTTTAAAAACCGATAAAACTGTTCAGAACTACCTAACAGAAGAGGAAATAAAACAAGCATTAAATCCATACAACTACACTGGAACGGCAAAAACCCAAATAGAAAACATAATAAAACAAGTAAAAAACTACCTACAAACAGCAAAATAATAAAATTTCAATAAGCCATTAATGCGCAGCAAAAACTATGATCACACGCAATTATTTTTTAAATCGGAGGCTAACATAAATTTCTTGTTACTTTGGTACAAAAAGCTTTACACACAATTTTTCAAAAATAGGAAAAAAGATCATATTGAAGTAAAACCCGCTTTTCATATTCTTTAACCCAATTTGGTGGGGCCGCCGGGATTTGAACCCGGGACCACCAGCGGACTGGCCTGCTTTTAGTTTTGCTGGTCCCCAGGCTGGCATCCTACCAAGTTCTCCGGAAAGCTTTTGCTTTCCTCTAGACTACGGCCCCAATCTTTACTTTAGTTTTGAAAATCTATGTAAGTGAGTTGGACGGTTTTTGGCTGGCTGTTATATCTGTGTTGTATCTATATGTTTGACATTTAAGGTTTATCTTGCATTACGTGAAGCTAGTTTAGCTTAATTTTAAGTTCGTATATCTATTTTACTTTTATTTCTCTTAGTGTAGTGTATATAGGGCCTTTTGGTGTTAGCTGGCTTCTTTTTAGTCTTACAGATTTTACCTCCATTTCCCCTAGTGTGATATCCATTAAATCCATTAGCTTTTTAGTTAACATCGGTTTTTTAGTGATGAATTTTACTCTGAAAATTGTGCAATGAGGTACATATTGTTTTCCTTCTGATTTAAAGCCTAATTTTCTTAATCCCTTTTCTATTTGGTTATATATATTTATAATTTTTTCAGAGCCTTCTCCAGCTCCTACCCAAATCACCCTAGGTCTACTAATACTTGGAAATGCTCCTATTCCTTTCACAATGAGTTGGAATGGTTCTAATTTAACTTTTTGCATTATTTTGTATATCTCATCCACTTGTTCGTTTGTTATGTTTCCTAGGAAGCGTATTGTGTAATGAAGGTTCTGTGGTTCCACTGGCTTCATTTTTGCAGCATTTAAACTTTCTATTTCTTTTTGTATTTGTATAATTTTGTTTACAATATCTGGGACATCGATGTCAATTGCTATAAAGGCTCTAATTTTTTCCATGGTTGCTCCCTCTTGGACTATTTTTGATATGTGGTTTTAAATGCTTTGAGGGAACTAATTTGATTTTTATATAATATATTTTTTACGAGGAGAGGGACTAAAAATTTAAAAGGACTTTAATTTTCATACCTCAGAAGGAGGTTTATTAAGCGAGCCTCAAGTACAAGATACTTTACATCAATGCTTCAACGAGTAAATTTAGAGTTGAAGAATCTGAGAATAATGTTTTAGGCCCCTTAGATGCCGGTATAAAATTACATTTAGACATCTATGAGAGTTATAAATATAATGTCTATGATTCACATAATGTTCTTCTTGTTGGGAAAGGTGTTTTTGCAGGAAGTATGTTTTATGGAAGACATAGACTTATTGCCGTTTTTAGAAGCCCCCTGACTAGGGTCTGCATGTATCAGCAGTAGGCGGCGCTGCCTATAGTTTCATGAGAACAGGTGTTGATGCGATCTGCATGGAGAGTAAATCTGAATTACCTTCATTATTTTTCGTAAAAGGAGGCTCCCAGAATGGTAGCTCCATTGTATGTTCTTGGAAAATATTGGACTTACTATGCTAACATTTTCTCAGACTCAGAACTCTTTGCATCAGTAGCGTTAGATAGAGCCGTGAAAGAATATGCGATAGACAATGCTGGTCGATGTAGATTCCACAGAAGATTAGCAGAGGGAGTATTACTAAAGCTCTATCGAGAAGTTTATGGGTTAAGTATTGACCCATTTGAACATGCAAAGAAATACTATATTATTCCATCAACCACTTTTCCTTAAGTTCGTGAAAATTGTCTTTAACCATATAATCCTTATACTCTAAACATAACAAACAGAAATCACAGGTGTATATTGTTTTTCCTGCTAGTGTGTAGAATTCAGTCTCCACATATTCTGGTGCAACGCTTTTTTGCAGTCTCTAAAGATGTCTTTAACAAAAACTCGCTATTACCGTATCTAGGACTTCCACATATACCCAAATCTTAACTTTAATCGTATTTTAACACCTTCACGAATTTATATGCCCAACAGCTCTTCAACCTTTTTCGTAAAGCAAGTTCACTACTCTTTTGCAGATTTTTCAAGATCGCTTGTAAATTGTTTGCACCATTCTTCTGATCAAATTCACATGCAGCTGACTTCATTAACTCCAATAGTCTTTTACTGTCCCGGAATGTTGATAGAGCATTTGCTTTTCTCTGATGCTCCATTAGTAGTTTATAGTATACCAGTGTATCACTTAGGTGTGCCAGCTAATCTTAAAGCCTTCATAGACAGACTAGGACAAACTGTCTATAGATCAAGCGGAGATGTTCCTCCCAAATTCATGAAAGTTATAGGTGTAATAGCTCAAGGCACAGACCTAGGTAGTGGATCGGAACTAACAACGATTCAAGCCATAACTCACGCACTTGTCATGGGAAGTATCCCAATTGCAGGGGACGGCCCAGTATCGTATATAGATGCATACGACTGGACAAAAAGATCATGGTTTACCGACAATTTCGAACGGTTACTCAAACAAAAGGATTTTGATGCGGAAACCACTCTCAGAGCTGCAGAAAGTCTAGGAAGACGAGTTGCCTACCCTTCGCTTATAGTTAAGAATGACGCGTACTTATTCAAAAATCTACTGAAGAAAGATCGGAAGTATAATTGGTGTTTATCAAAAATAAAAAACGACATGAAAAAGAAATAAACAAAAATATTTCTATCTAAATTTAATTGGAATAAAATGTCGATGCAGTTGTTAATTTCTCGGGTTGTCAAAATACCTAGGATTACAAATTATGCACATAAATGAAAATAAAACAGCATGCCATAAAGAGACAAAAAACAGCAAAAACATTTTACAATTTAAAATTAATAATCTTACAACAATTTTCCTACTTATTACAAAAGATTTAAATGTTTTTCGAAGTAAAAAGGAAAAAGGGAGAAAAGAAAGGACTAATACTACCAAATCATGAGGTGATTAAGTGACACGAAAAAACCAGAAATTACGTCATGCATCGACAAGTGCCGGCGAGGTAGACAAGGTAAAAGCAAGTGGCAAAAGGATCAGTATACCTTCCCTAAAGTTAGTAGTTTTGAAACCGGTAGGTTATCCGCTTAGATCCATTAGTGATGACAGACCTACAGCAATTACAACAGATAATTTAAGGCTTTTTGAGGCATATGCTAAAGAACAATGGTCAGGTTTTTACGTTAAAGAAGGAGACTTTCTCTTTGATCAATTTATGTACCCCGATTTTGCCTTTGAAGTAGTAAAAGTTTCACCTCGCAGCGGAGGTAGAATTAGTAGCAAAACCAAGATTCAACTTGAAGTGTCCAATGTAAGTCCGATTGTTCGCGAAATTCCGAAAGTAAAATTTTCAGATGTTATAGGCCATGAAAAAGCTAAGAGCAAATGTAAAATTATTCAAAAATATTTGAAACATCCCGAAAAATTCGGAGAATGGGCTCCAAAAAATATACTCTTCTACGGGCCTCCTGGAACTGGGAAAACAATGATGGCTAAAGCTTTAGCTTCCGAAACAAATGTACCTATTTTCCTAACTAGAGCAACCGATCTTATCGGGCTCCACGTAGGAGATGGGGCGAGAAGAATTCACCAACTTTTTGGTGAAGCTAGAGAATCTGCTCCCTGTATAATTTTCATAGATGAACTTGATGCAATAGGTCTAGATAGAAGATATCAATCTATTAGAGGTGACGTTTCGGAAGTAGTTAATGCATTGCTTTCAGAAATGGACGGACTACACCCTAACCTAGGAATTGTTACCATCGGTGCAACAAATGCTCCAGAATTGCTTGATTCAGCCATAAGAAACAGATTCGAAGAGGAAATAGAATTTCCATTACCCACAAAAGAAGAAAGATTTCAAATATTAACCCTTTACGCTGAACGTTTACCTATCCCAGTAAAGGCTAATTTATGGAAATTAGCAGAAGAAACCGAAGGTTTCTCCGGTAGAGATCTAAAAGAGAAAGTGTTAAAGAATGCTTTACACATGGCAATTTTAAAGAATAGAAAAGTAATCGATGAAAAAATTTTAAAAGAAGCACTAGATTTTGCGAAAAAGCAACTAAAGAAAAACGGATGGTCAGGTATGTTCCTTTAACTGGGGAGTGAAAATATTTGAAGCTAGTTTTAGGAGTTTGCGGCCTCCCTGCTTCCGGAAAAACTACTTTTATAAATTTTTCCAAAGAATGGCTAAAACAAAAAGGATGGTCTTCTCTTTCCGTAAAAATGAGCTATGCATTATTTACCCATTACAGAGAATTGTTCGAAAAAAAATTTGGCGTAAAAAGTTACAATGAAGTAAAAAGATACATGTTCCAAGAAATAGGTAATATTGCAAGAAACGAACTTGGCGAAGATGCCATAGCAATTTTAACTTACAATTTACTAAATGAACGTATTAAAGAACGTGACACAGATGCTATATTTATTGATGGAATAAGAGATTCAGGTGAAGTCAAATATTTCAACAAGAAGTTCAACGACATATTTTACTTAATTGCAATAGAGGCCCCACTAGAAACCCGATTAAAAAGAGTGCTTAAAAGAAGCGAAGGTGAGAAGGACAAACTTCAGGAAGAAGAATTTGTACAGAGAGACGTCTGGGAAGACGAAAAATATAAAAAAGTAATCAATATTGCCGAAAAAATATTAAAAGAAAACGTAAGATTTTTCAAAATGGCAAATAAAGGAACTAAAGAGGAATTTAAGGAAAAAGTGATTAGCATCTTAAAAAACATTCTAATAAATTTGACCTCTGACACCTAATAACGTAATCGAGGTTAATTCATGATAAAAATAAGAGTTGAAACTCCAATATATCCAACTGAAGACGTAAATAAAGTGAAAAAGGCAATTGAAAATATTATACCAAACATTGACTGTAAAATAGAGAAAATAGGTAGAAAAACGTACCTAATAGGAGAAATAGAGGGAAGTAGAGGGTTAAAATCTCTTCACCGCTTGTTAAGAGAACAAAAGATACTTGATACAGCTCGTTCAGTATTTAAAAGAAGTATGAGCGGGAATACCATTACATTTTATCTTCGCAAGCAAGCTGCGTTCATGGGTAAGATACATTTTTGCAATGCTTATGCTGAAACGCCTCTTGGTCCAATTGTTGTACAAATTATGGCAGATGATCCTCATAAAGTTATAGATTGGCTTGCACCTCCAACAAAAAGAGGACAGCCCATATTTGAAATAGATATTCAAGATGAATAAGGTATATCGATAGTTAAAAAATCATAGGAGATAATACTCTCAGAAAATATGTTTTTAGCCTCTTCCTCTAATTTTGGTATATCATCCTTAGTATATCTTGGACTAATGTGGAAGAGTACTAATTTTTTTACACCAGCCTTTAAAGCGATTTTCGCCGCATCAACGATTGTTGAATGACCACCCTCCAGAGCTTTCTCTCTTAAACTCCAGCTAAAAGTTCCATCATGAATTAGAAGATCAGCTTTGCGCGCAAAACTAACCATTTCATCACAAGGTCTAGTATCCCCACTATAAACTATTTTTCTTCCAGGTCTAGGCTTCCCGATAACCTGTTCCGGACGAATAACTCTCCCATTTTTCAACGTAACTGGTTCGCCTAATTGAAGTTTCTTCCACAAGGGACCCCTAGGTATTCCAAGTGACTCGGCTTTCTCAGGAGAAAACTTTCCAGGTCTAGGCTTTTCAATTAAAGCGTAGGCAAGAGTATAAATTCCGTGGTCAACTGGCATGCATTCTACGTAGTAATTTCGGCTGTCGACCACAACTCCTTTTTCGACTTCATGGACTTTTATATCGAAAGTTAATGTAAATTTAACAGTTTTTAAAATGGATTCAAGAAACCCATGTAAACCTGGAGGACCATAAATTTCTAGAGGCTTACTTCGACCTAGAAGTGAAAAAGTTTGAATTAAACCTGGTATGCCAAGTACATGGTCACCATGAAGGTGGGTAACAAATATTTTAGATAATTTTCCTATTTTTAAATTAAATCTAAACATTTGTCTTTGGGTACCCTCTCCACAATCAAAAAGTAGTAGTTCACTTTCTCTCCTAACGGCAATAGCTGGTAATCCTCTTTCTTTTGTTGGCATACTACCTGAGGTCCCCAAAAAAATGATTCTCAAATCGGACACCTCATATATTTCTAAAAATGATTATTTTGCGTATTAAACTCCTATGAACACGCATTAAATAAACTTCAACAAGTTTAAGGCCAGAAGATACAATAAATTCTTCTGTTGGAACCCAAATAGGAGTGGCAACCACAGCATAATCCCCCTTTTTAAGCATTGACGGAATGTTTTCAATAAATTCATAAATTAGTTTCTTAAGAGGACTACCCATGGTAGAGGAAGAAATTCCATAGGGGGGATCAGTACTAATAGAATCAACTTTCAAAATTCTTGCGTGTCTTGCATCGGCAACAAGTAGCGCATTTACATTTAAACCGTAATGTCTCAAATTATACATAGCACCTTTAACCATTTTAGGGCTGATATCGGAACCAATAATTCTACAACCTATTAAGGCAGCTTCAATTAGAATCCCACCCGCTCCACAAAAAGGATCGTAGAAAATACTGTTATTTCTCGCTCTAGAAAGATTAACTAAAAGTCTAGAAAGGAACGGGCTCATAGAACTTGGATGCATATATGGACGCAAATGTGTAGCCCTGAAATTAAAGGCGCCTCGATCAATTTCAGCTTCACAAACACCAAAAATGAAATCCTCTCCTGTTAAAACGCCGTAAAAGGAAATATCAGGAGTCTCTAAGTCAACTTTGATATTCTTTACATCTTTCAGTATGTTTTTCCCGATATGTTTCGCTAATTTGATGGTACTTATGTGGGGAGAAGATTGTTTTATACGTTTAACTCTAATAGAGAAACTAGATTTCCCGGTCAAAAAATCGTCAAATGATAAGTCCTTTATACGGCTCTCGATATCAAAAATGTTAGCTTCGCAATAAAATATTAGCTTGCAACATACATGTGTATAAGCAGCTCGTTTAGCAATAATTTTGCACGGGTTGTCAGAGCATTCTAATATAATCACTTGATCCAACGTGTCAATAACTCTGTAGTTGATATTTTCACTTTCTAAAATAGCTTTTATCTCGGCAAAAGGTAAAGACTCCAGTTCCCCCGAAACAACAAAGAAATATTGACCCATATGTTGCACCTTCTTTCACTAATCGTGCGTGAGTTTAATAGCGATTGTTCATAATTAAATCATGAATTTAGTTTTCAAATTAACTACACATAAGATTAATAGTTATTAACATGTATCGGAAGATGCTAATTCTAAACTAGATAATTTACAAAAGTATAGAAAGACTTTTATTCAAAACAATGGTGAATACGAGTAGGAGGAAGCAAAATGATAAAGGAAGCAACTGCACCTTACACGAAGCTACCAGATAACAGGGTGAGATGTGATCTCTGCCCACGACATTGTGTATTAGAAATCAATAAAGTGGGTGCATGTAGAACAAGAAAAAACATAGATGGAAAATTGTATACATTAATTTATGGATCAGTATCAGCAATGGCCGTTGATCCAATAGAGAAAAAGCCGCTTTTCAACTTCTACCCCGGAAGTTTAGCGTTTTCAATATCATCAGTAGGCTGTAATCTTTTCTGCAAATTTTGTCAAAACTGGCATTTATCACAATCGTCGCCAGGTCAAATAAAAACTGAAGAAATTTCACCGGAAAAAATAGTAGAATTAGCAAAGCGCTACAAATGTGAATCTATTGCTTACACATATAATGAACCAATAATTTGGTGGGAGTATGTCTTCGACGTATCCAAAATTGCACATAAAGAAGGCATATTCAACGTTCTTGTCACTAACGGTTATATTACCCTGGAAGCATTAGAAGAACTCTTACCACATATAGACGCTGCTAATGTTGACGTTAAAGCTTTTAAAGATAGTTTTTATCAAGAGCTATGTGGAGCACCGAGTTTAAAACCTGTACTCGAAGCATGCGAAATGATGAAGGAAAAAGGCGTACATGTTGAAATCACCAACCTTATTATTCCAGGCTATAATGATGATGCAGACGAGATTAGATCTCTCTGCAAGTGGCTGGTTGAAAGTCTCGGCCCCGATACCCCTCTACACTTTTCGAGGTTCTATCCCCATTACAAAATGACTTATGTATCACCAACCCAAGTATCCACCATAGAAAAAGCTAGAAAAATAGCTTTAGAAGAAGGAGTGTATTATGTGTATATAGGTAATGTTCCGGGCCACGACGGTGAAAATACTTATTGTCCGAACTGTGGTAAGCTTTTGGTGAGACGATTCGGTTTTGATGTAGTTGAATGGAATTTAGCCGAAGGAAATAAATGTAAATATTGTGGTGAAAAAATAGCTATAAAAGGAAAATTTGTTAAAAGAGGTGGATGGATGTCATTTATAATTTAAATGGTGGTAAATATGCCCATATGTCCAGAATGTGGAGGAGAAATGAAATGGGACCGCAATAGATTTATGTATGTTTGTAAAACATGCGGGCTTTCCTTAAAAAGAGAAGAACTAGATAGAATTAGAAATGAGCAGAGAAAAAACTACCTTACAGAAGAGGAAGAGAGAAAGAGAAGGAGAAGAGAGTACTTAGAATGGTGGCTTTCAAAAGAGAAAAAATAGCTTTTCTTCACTCATGCACTTCGTTTACTCCGTGTTGATAGTTTAAATATTCAGCTAACTGGTCTCCACAAAATATTTAATTCGTCTGCAATTTTGTATGCTTTTTCCATTTCCTTTCCCGTGGGGCGCCTATCTATATCGCTATATTCTGGGTTTCCTGGGACTTGAAATAGGGGTCGGTATTGTCCCATTATGTTTACTAATGCTTTGGGGCAGTTTTTAGCTATCCATTCTAATATCGGACGGGTGCAGCATTCTACATGGTTCGGTAATACTAAATGTCTAATGATCATACCAGATGTGCCCTGTGCGACAGTTTCATCGTAAGCCATCTTATGATTTCTGGAAACTATATTCCAATAGTTTGAAACCTTTGAGAGACGCTCAGCACATTTGTCATTTCCGTATTTGAAATCTGGAAGCCAAAAATCAATGATATCTAAAAGTAGTTTCATTAATTCCTTTGAACAGTACATATTAGAATTCCATAGTTGGGCAATATTTACGGTAGTATGCTTCATAGAAGCGATTATATGATACGCATTTGGTGTAGGTTCTCCACCTACCCAATTGACGTTCCGCGCACCTTCCCTTTTGAGACTGTTAACAATTCTAGCTAGTTTTTCCGGTGTTACCTCTTCACCATTTTCGGGATAATTTGAAATATCGTAGTTCTGACAGAAAACACAAGGGCCAAAATTACATCCAGCAAAAAAGATTGTCCCAGAAGGAACTAGTGGAGCTTCTTCTCCCATATGGAGAAAAGCTGTAGAAACTCTTGCTTTCTCATCAATCCTACAAAAACCTCTTTCCCCTTTTAATCTATTGACTTTGCATCGTCTTTCACAGAAACAACATTTTTGAAGAATACGGTAAGCGATTTCTATTTTTAGATCCAGATAAGAAACCTTAGGAGTATCTAAATTCTCAAGATGGACTTCACCAGCATCTATTTTCTTAAGTAAAGACCTAAACTTCTCACTAGTTTTCTCGTGTATATACCAAAGCTTTTCAATATTTTCATTTAAATCCACGTTAACTGAAACCTTTTTTGCAACTAGAAACTTAGCAGGTAATTCATTGTTCATAATTGCATAATATCGACTAAGCCTATCCTTAACTTCGGAATTACGCCAAACAGTAACAGCATCAGGTCTATAAATCATCCACAAATCATAAACCTCCGATTACTACCAATAAAACTAAGATACTAAGCATTATATCTACATTTCTATAAACTTCTCTTCAACTTAAGTTATTGCTGCAAAACCTGCAAAAGAATTCGTAAATAATTTAAATAGTTGTTAAATTAGGTTAAACTACTGTTACTGATTTTGCTAAGTTACGAGGTTTATCTGGATCAACCCCTCTTTTTACTGCTACATAATAGGCGAATAGTTGAAGAGGGATGATGTAGGTTATTGGTGTGAATATAGCGGGTGTAGATGGCATTTTAAAGGCAGTATCTGCTAGTTGTAACACATCTTGATCGCTTTTATCTATTACCGCTATTATTTCCGCACCTCTTGCTTTCATTTCCATAATATTTCCTATTATATGCTTATGAGTTTCGTCCATTGGTGCTATAAAGACACATGGATAACCCGGTTCTATAAGAGCTATGGGACCATGTTTTGATTCACCTGCTGGGTATCCTTCTGCATGAATATACGATATTTCTTTAAGTTTCAGAGCGCCTTCTAATGCTGTTGCAGTGCTTATTCCCCTTCCTAGGAAATAAAAATTATCCTTAAGATAGCATTTCTCTGCAAGAGTTTTTGCTCTTTCTTCATGGGTTTCTATAATCTCCTTTACCTTCACTGGTATCTGGTATAGTTCCTCAAACAGTTGCTTTGCTTCCATGTCTGTTAATGCTCCATTTTGTCTTGCTAGGTTTATTGTTATTAATGCCAAAGTTGCAAGTTGAGTTGTAAAAGTTTTTGTTGCTACTACGCCTATTTCTGGCCCTGCCTGCATGTAGAAGGTGTGATGAGCAAGTCTTGTTATTGAACTTCCTAAGACATTTGTTATTGCCAAAATTTTTGCACCATATTTCATTGCATGTCTTACGGCGGTCAATGTGTCTGCTGTTTCACCTGACTGAGTTATTGCTACAATCACAGTATCTTCATCTAAAGTTTCGCCAATAAACTCTGGAAACTCAGAGGCAATTACTGCTTGTGAATATGTTTTTGCAAGCTTCGAAAACATGTACGTGGCAGTTAATCCTGCGTGATAAGAAGTTCCAGCAGCTACAAAATATATTCGCTTTGCTTTCATTATGCTTTCAACAAAAACATCCACGTATTCCTGTCGTGTCCTTAGGGTGTCTCTTATTGCTCTAGGTTGTTCGTGAATTTCTTTTAAAACGAAATGAGGAAATCCTCCTTTTTGGGCCATCTCTGCAGTCCAGTTAATGATTTTAATTTCCTTCGTTAAAACTTCACCTTCAAGATTTTGCACAGTCACACTATAGGGCGTCAATATTGCAAGTTCGCCGTCATTAAGAAAAATTACCTTGTTGGTCATTGGTAAGAAGGCTGGTATATCGGATGCGCAATAGACAGCTTTTTCACCAATTCCAATAACTAAGGGGCTATCTTTCCTAGCACAAACAATCTTATCTGGTTCTTCAGCATATATAACAGCTATAGCGTACGAGCCCTTTAATTGCTTAAGTGCTTCTCGCACAGCATCTGCCAAATTGTAACCCGTTGCTATATATTCCTCAATTAAATGCGGAATAACTTCAGTATCGGTGTCTGATTGGAATACATGACCTTTTTCTTCAAGTTGCTTTCTCAGCTCTAAAAAATTCTCTATGATCCCGTTGTGTACAACAGCTATTTTCCTCGTACAGTCCATATGTGGATGAGCATTACGTTTCGAAGGAGGACCATGTGTCGCCCATCTAGTATGTCCTATACCTATATGTCCAGGAAGCGTATCAAAATTTAATTTCTGATGTATTTCATCAATTTTACCCTTATCTTTTTTAGTGTGTAATGTAGAATTATATATTGTTGTCATTCCCACAGAATCATATCCACGATACTCCAATCTCTTAAGACACTCTCTTAGTAAGTTTGCAACATGTCGGTCGTTCGAAACAATACCGATAATACCGCACACTGATAAACCCCCAACGCTGATAGGGGGATATTTTAGGTAACCTAATTAAACATTATTAAGAATACATTTAGAATTGTTTAAGTCATCTTTTACATATAACGAGTTACCCCGAAAATCAAAACATTTTTAGACGATTAGAAAGCCAAAAACCACTTTTAAGGTGTCTAAAAATATCGAGAAGTTTTATGATAACTATTATAAAATAATTCATAATATTATAAAAACACATTTGTACGGAGGGGTATTCATTGAAACCCTACGTAGTGTTCAAAAAAGAAGGAAAGTATGTTGTAGCTCCAGCCACATTACTTGATGACTTTAATAAGATATTAGCGGTTGCTAATCCATTAAGATTAAAAATTTTAAAGACACTTGCTTCTCAACCAATGTATTCACGCCAATTAGCCAACTACCTCAAGGTTGATGAGCAAACCATATATTATCATATTAAACTATTAGAAAAAACTGGCCTTATAAAGCTTCAAAAAAGGGAGGAAAAAAAGGGAGCCGTAGCCAAATATTACGTAGCAGAATCACTTAACCTAGTACTAAACCTAGCTGAGCCAAAAGATGTTGAAGAATTTCCTTTACCCGCTACCCCGCTAAGTGAAAAATCCAGACAGTTTCTACATCCTCATGTGAAGAACGGAAAATTAGATACCCTTATCGTTATTGGAAGTCCGGATTCTCACGGTCCATATAGAAGTCAAGCAAGAGATGGACATTACGCAGTAGACTTAGCTCTATTTCTTGGATCAATTTCCCGTTGCGAACCAGAATTTATTACTCGATTAGATACAGAAATAAGAGAGGGAGACATGAAAAGAAACCTAATATTGGTCGGCGGGCCAATTGTTAATACAGTTACATATAAAATAAACGAAAAATTACCTATATATTTTGACATAATGCATCAAAGTCACATCGTTTCAAAAATCTCTAACAAAACATATTACGAGGATGAATGCGGCATAATCGTTAAAATACCCAATCCCTTCAACCCTGATGAAACTGGCATCCTAATCTTGGCTGGAAAACGATACTGGGGTACGCGAGCAGCAATAATTGCCTTTGTTAAGCATCTTGATGAAGTTGCTGAAAATAACTTTTACAATCCAGATGTCCCAGCAAGAGTGGTTAAAGGAATAGATGAGGATAGTGATGGAATAATAGACACCGTAGAATTCCTTGAGTAAATTAAAGATAAAATCGAAAAATAGGTGAAAAATATGAAGCAAGAGTTTGACTACGAAAAACTTGGGTTTAAGGCTGGTTTGGAGATTCACGTCCAACTTGATACAAAGAAAAAACTTTTTTGCCGTTGTCCTGTACTTCTTCGTACAGATGAGCCTGATTTCTACGTTAAAAGATTCTTTAGGCCAGTTATGGGAGAAATGGGAGAATTTGATAAAGCCATGCTAAGAGAATTCGAAAAAGGACTAACCATAATTTATGAAGGATACAATGACACCACATGTTCATATGAACTCGATGAAACACCACCATTTCCGCCAAACGAGGAAGCTGTAGATATAGCAATCATGATCTGCTTACTATTAAACTGTAATATCGTTGACGAACTGCATGTCTGCAGAAAAAACTACCTAGACGGCTCAGTTCCTTGCGGCTTTCAAAGAACAATATACATGGGCGGTGGTGGCTACGTCCCCATTGACGAGAAGAAAATAAGTATTTTGCACGTTTATCTCGAGGAAGAAGCAGCAAGAAAAGACGATAAAAAAAGTAGAGGAAAAATTGTCTACTATAAGCTTGACAGACTTGGAATACCTCTCGTAGAAATAGTAACAGGACCAGATATGAAAACACCTCAAGAAGTAGTAGAAGCTGCAAGGCGTTTGGGCACTCTCCTAAAAGCAACTGGAAAAGCTAGAAGAGGCTTAGGAACCATAAGACAAGATATTAATGTAAGTATTGAAGGTGGAGCAAGAGTAGAGCTTAAGGGAGTACAGCTTTTAGATTTAATCCCTAAAGCCATAAACATGGAAATAAAAAGACAACTTGAACTCATAAAAATAAAAAAAGAACTTAATAATAGAAACATAAAACTAGAAGATATTCAGGAGAATTTTGTTGACGTAACACAGATATTTAAAAACACAAAATGTAAATTTGTAAAGAAAGCCATAGAGAGAGGAGAAAAAGTACTAGCTTTAAACCTTAAGGGATTTGGAGGATTACTTGGCAGAGAAATACAGCCAAATAGAAGGTTTGGAACAGAATTTGCAGACAGAGTAAAAGCCTATACAACACTAAAAGGCATAATTCACTCAGATGAAAACCTAGTATCTTACGGGTTCTCCGAAGAGGAAATCAAAAAACTTTTTGAACAAGTAGGAAAAACTGAAAATGACGCTGTTGTAATAGTTGTTGGTAAGGAAAAAGAGGCTAGACGAGCATTAAAATTGGTCGTTGAACGCGCCCAAATGGCCTTAAAAGGAGTGCCAGAAGAAACTAGGCAAGTAAAAGAAGACGGGACATCTTCTTTAATTAGAGAATTGCATGGTCAGGCAAGGTTATATCCTGATACAGATACTCCACCCTTCACGATCTCTAGAGAGAGGATAGAAGAAATAAGAAAGAAGCTCCCAGAATATCCCTGGGATGCAGTAAAAAGAATAATCAAAGAGTATAATCTAACTAAAGAATTCGCGGAAATGCTTGTCTATGATGGGATATACAGATTTTTTGAAGAAATAGTGAAAAAATACAAGTTATCGCCAGTTCTTGTAGCATCCACCTTGCTTCAGACATTAAAAGCTTTACATAGAGATGGAGTGCCGGTAGAAAATCTTACAGAAAAACATTTGAGGGAAATGTTTGAGGCACTATCTCGTGGAATGTTTGCAAAAGAAGCAATTCCCACCATATTAACTTTATGGGCTAAAAATCCAAATCACAATCTAAATTACATCGTAAAGGAGGCAGGGGTTTTAGCCATTTCAGAAGACGAACTTAAGGAAATCATCCAAAAAATTATTCAAGAAAACTTAGACCTAGTCAAAAAACGTGGGATGGGAGCTTTTGGTCCCCTAATGGGCATGATTATGAACAAAGTTAGGGGCAAGATTGACGGTGCAACAGTTAGTAGAATACTTCAACAAAAATTAAAAGAGATTACATCCAACAAATGATGATAATAGGTCTAAAGCTGTTTAATAAACTCATCGACCTCCGGAATTCCCCCTTGTAAGACAACGTATCCATTATAAGGTTCTCCCTCAGTAATCTCACCAGCAATATTTGTCTGTACAAGCTTCCTTATTTCATCCATGTTTTGCGTATGGCCTAAGATCCACATCAATTTCACGTAAGCCACTTCTGGAAGCATGTTCATAGCAGGAATTACACCTAAATTTAGGAGATCTCTACCAGTTTCGTAAACATTCATGCCTACAAAGCCCCAGAGACATTGAGTGGTCATAACAACTGGGATGTTTTCATCAATTGCCCTCTTTATAGCATCAAAAAGGTAAATTGAAACGTGTCCTAAGCCAGTTCCAGCGACTACGATCCCTTTGTACCCAGTATCAATAAAATGGTGTATAACATCTGGTTTCATGCCCGGATAAAAATATATTAGGGCTACACGATCCTCAAGTTTTACATCTGCAACGACGTTTCCACTGGATCTTTTCCTATAATCTTTCTTAAACATGATTATTTTCCCGTTCTCAACTTTACCGAGCGGTATATCACCAATGGTTCTGAAGGCATCTCTACGAGAAGAATGCATCTTTCTAACTCTGGTACCTCTATGAATTAACGAATAATTATCACTTGTGGTACCATGCATACAGACAGTAACTTCAGCAATATCACCCTTGGAAGCAAGAGTAACCGCATTTATCAAGTTCATAGCAGCGTCGCTGGAAGGTCGATCGCTACTTCTTTGAGAACCAACCAGTACGACAGGAACAGGCAAATTTCTCAACATAAAAGATAATATAGCAGCAGTAAAGCTCATAGTATCTGTTCCGTGACCCAAAACGACTCCGTATGCATCTCTCTCATTAATTTCCTTTTCAACTTCCTTCGCTATTTTAATCCAATGCTCGGGGGTCATATTTTCGCTAAATAGTTCAAATAGAAGTCTTGGGTATACGAATGCTATATCTGCTAGTTCAGGAACCATACTGTAAAGTTCTTCAGGAGTTAAAGCAGGAATAACAGCGCCGCTACGGTAATCGAGCCTACTGGCAATCGTACCTCCGCATCCTAACAAAGGAATCCTTGGCTTTTTTTCATCAGGTTTAACACTTGGGGATGGAAGTTTGTATCGTCCAGGTTCATAGCCAATTTCTTTTATTTCGATAATTTCGTCAACATTCAACCCAGTATTGTACCCTGTGGGAAGCTTAATTGTAATATGTTTATCGTCAGCAAGCTGATATCTGGGCAAAATAATACCGCGAAAAACTCCTATCTTTGTGGTAATTTCCACAACACTCCAAACTTTAACATTAAATTTCTCCAAAATTTCTCTCGCTTTCCCTCTATAACCTTCGTAAGCATTTTCACTCACTCTAATACACCTCAAACTAAATATTTAGAAACATAAGCCCCATCTCTTCGATAACCCAAAGAATAATAATACTCTCTTACCCCTATGCCACTAGTAACTAAAATCTTTTTGGCATCAAACTCCTCCCTAGCTATCCTCTCAGCCTCTCTTAATAGTTTCTTACCATAACCTCTATGTTGCCATTCTTTCCTTTCGGGAGTTTTTCCAAGCTGCACAAGAGGCCCGTAAACATGCAATTCTCTAACAATCGCTGAAGGCATTTCATTAATCTCAGGTCTGTGCGCTTTCTCCGATGGTATTCGTAATCTAAGAAAACCTATCAAAATATCGTTTTTAATATCTTCGTATGAAAGAAACAACTCTATACCTTCAGATGCCTCATACTTCATAGTCTTTAACTTGATGTTTTCAATGTCAGGTTCTAATCCTAATTTTAACATCACATGGCCAACTTCTCGGCAACGAATACAATAACATCGTGTTCCTAATTTCCTAAGTTCTTTCCAAACGAGCTCTCTTAAATTACCCTTCTTAGGTCCAGCAGCTATAACTGTTGCTGGAATATCACGCATAACTCGCTTAATACGCACATATCTCGGAATATATTTCCTCTTAACCTCAACCAGTAGTCGAATAACATCTTCATCGGTTAAGGGGGTGTATTCACCTTTCTGCCACATATCGTATAGAATGGTGCCAGGAATAACTAATGTAGGGTAAATTTTCAATTCATCAGGTTTAAACCTAGAGTCGGAGAAAACACGTCGAAATACTCTAATATCACGTTCAAAATTTGACCCAGGTAGCCCAGGCATCAAATGATAAGTTACTTTAAGCCCTGCATCTTTCAATATTCTAGTAGCTTCTACAACATCCTCTACCGTGTGTCCTCTTTGAACCAGTTCATAAATGTAGTTGTAAATTGTCTGTACACCGAGTTCCACCCTTGTAACTCCCATCTTTAGCATGCGATCTACATGATCTATTTTACAATAATCAGGTCTAGTTTCCACAGTAATGCCAACGTTCCTAATGGCGGCTTTCTCAGCCTTATTCTGAGCTTCTTCTAAGGTTAAAGTTGTTTCATTGCTCATAGCGTCCAAGCATCGTCTAACAAACCACTCTTGGTAACAAAGTGGATAAGCAGGGAAAGTACCGCCCATAATAATTAATTCAACTTTATCAATGGGGTGACCAATAGTTTTCAATTGTTCTAAACGATTTTTAACCTGAGCATAAGGGTCAAAAACATTATGCAAAGCTCTCATAGTAGCGGGTTCACGGCCAGTATAACTTTGAGGGACATCACCGAAAACAGAATTAGGGCCACCGGGACAATAAATACAACGGCCATGAGGACACGGATAAGGTTTAGCCATAACAGCAACTACAGCAATACCGGAAATTGTACGAACAGGCTTCTTCTTCAAAATTCTCAGAAACTTTTCCCTTAAATCTGGAGAAACAAAATTTAAAATCTCAGAATTACTAGGCATCCTATCTAAACCATACCTTTTACAAACTAAAGCTTTAATACGATTAACTTCTTCTTCCGTTAGAACTTCACGGCTCAAAATTTCCTCGACAATTTCCTTATAAACAACTTCCAACAATATCCCTCACATCGAACTACGCTTTAATTAAAATCACTCTATAGTACCTTATTATATTCAAATTCTGGCTTCTTCTACAAAACTAACAAGCCAGAATAAAATATGAGTATTTCTATGAGAAAAAGTAAACAAACAACAAAATCAAATAGAATGTCAAATAGCTTGTCCACTAGACTTTTTAAGAATTACATACTTAATATAGTTCTTTCTATTTCTCACACGTGGAACAGGACTTCTCCTAGGTTTAGCCTCCACTTTCGGAGTCTGATTCCTAACCTTTCCAGCCTTACTTAACGAGCCATGTGAACCAGGCATAATCTATCACCAAACCTATCCTCTTAGCTTTCCCTTATTAAACTTTCTGTCAACAACTTGCAAGTAAAAAATCACAATTTGCCAGACAGTTGGATACGTAACAAATACGATTTTTTTAAACATAAAATAGGAAATGTTAAAAATTCAAATCGATGGCATTTATATTAAAAATAATTTTAATGTCTTTCTGTTTATGGCATAATTCAGATCAACTGGACAGTAACCGAGACTAATCTCAAAAAATTAACTCTATACATTGACTCTAATGAATATGATGTGCTCGGAACTACCTCATTTACTTGGAATACAGCACAGTATGATGACGGGAATCACATAGTTAGGCTATACGCTCAAGATGCTGGTGGACTAGAGAGCGAAATTACAAAAAATGTCATTATTGACAATACGCCTCCAATAATTATTGTAACTTCCCCAATTAACAACACAAAGATAAATAAAGACTCAATAGAAGTTACTTGGCAAGCCGCTGACAATATAAAACTTGATCACTTTGATATATACTTAGATGAGGCATTAATATCAGGAAATGTTTCAAAAAGCCAAAGGTCTATTACAATAACAGGATTGTCTCAGGGAGAACATGTAATAACCATAAGAGCGTACGATGAAGTCGGAAACTACGCGGAAACAAAACTTATATTCACATATAGAACACTAGCGATTCACCCAATATACATAGCGGTAGCAATCGTAGCAATAGGATGCACCGCTGCAATCTTAATTAAAGTAAGGAAGAAAAAATTAACATAATCTCATACTTTTATTTTTTAATAAAGTTCTGAGGCTATAAAAACTTAAGAGCTAAGTTCGACAGGTAATCCGGAAGAATCTCTCTTAAAAACACCAAATTCATCTTTCAATTTCCTTAGTATCTCACTATTAAACACAGGACCATCCTTACAAACTAAATATTCACCTATACAACAGCTACCGCAAAGTCCTATACCACACTTCATATATCTCTCCAAACAGGCCTGAACCTCTACCCCCTTCTCTTCAGCCTTATCAAAAATTTTCCTCATCATTATTTCAGGACCACACATATAGATATGGTCGTAGCTTTTTTCCTCGATCAGCTTCGCAGCAATATCAGAGGCCAATCCTCTTAAACCTGCGGAGCCATCATCAGTAACAACCACAAGGGAATCGCATTCCCTTCTCAAAATATTAGAAATTTTATCAAGGAATATTAGCATCTTATTGTTTTTAGCAGCTAAAACGACGGTAATACTATCAGTGGTATTCAAAAGATCCATTATTAAGGGATAAAGTGGAGCTATGCCTATACCTCCACCAACAATAAGAACATCCCCATCGGAAAGAGTAAAACCATTTCCAAAGGGTCCTCTGACTCCAATCTTATCACCAACAGACAAACTATGTAAAGCAGCGGTAGCTTCACCAACCTTCTTCACCGTAATCCCTAATTCATTTTCACCAATGAAAGAAACACTCATAGGGACCTCGTCAATACCAGGGATCCATATCATAAAAAATTGACCAGCTTTAGGTTTTTCTAGACCTCCTCGACTGAAAAATATACTTTTTACATCATAAGCCTCTTTCATAATTTTCCTAACCTCAACTATCCTGGGGTAGTTCATACTCATCACCACTTAAACTCTATGAGCTAAACCTACTATACAATTAATATCTTCATATCCCCTCTTTTCCAAAAAACGCTTCAAGCCTTCCGTAATTTCACTAAAGATTGATAACCCCTTTATTACACCACTTCCAATTTGCACAGCGGAAGCACCCGCCATAAGAAATTCAATAACGTCCTGCCACTTACAAATTCCGCCTACACCTACAATAGGTACATCAACAACCCTATAAATTTCATAAACACATCTAATAGCAATAGGCTTAATAGCTGGACCGGACAAGCCACCAAAAACATTACTTAAAATTGGCCTCCCAGTTTCAATATCTATACGCATAGCTCTCACAGTATTAATTGCTGTAATAGCATCAGCGCCTGCATCAGCAGCCGCCTTAGCAATTTCTGTTATATCAGTAACATTAGGTGTTAACTTTACAAAGACAGGAATCTTAACCTTTTGCTTTACAGCCTCAACAACCTCATATGTTAACTCGGCATTCTGACCAATCAATCCAGCCTCAGCATGAGGACAAGAAACATTTAACTCCAAAGCATCAACGCCAGCGGCTTCTAGCTTCAAAGCTACTTCAACAAACTCCTCGGCACGTTCTCCAACGACACTAGCAATAACAGGTACGTTTCCCTTCTTTGCAATAACAACTTCTTTCATAAAATAATCCACGCCAGGATTAGGTAAGCCCATAGCGTTAATAAAACCGCAATCAACTTCTATGATCGTAGGATTGCGATAACCGGGTCTTGGACGAAGACTAACAGACTTGGTGACGACAGCCCCCGCTCCAGCTTTAGCTACTTTACTTAAAAGTTTTCCACTAATTCCAAGAATTCCGGAAGCTAACATAGTAGGATTTCTAAGACGTACTCCAGCTATATCAACAGCAAGACTAACCATACCAAACTCACCAACGTCTATACTTCTTTTAAACTTATAAATATCAGTGATTTTGTTCAATTAATCCTCTCATTACAATAGAAACTGCTATTATGTTATTACTAAATTTTCCACTTCCTTGCTAAATCCTTCGAAATTATAAACGTCACGTGCTGAAATGCAAAATTGGTAAATATCGAGAACTAAGAGCTCCAAAGGTAGATGGATATAGTGGTTCTTAGTATCAATAAGAGTTATGAAGTGCTTGTTTAAAGATAATGCGCCTTACGGTCTATTTTTATTAAATAGTAAAACTTGATAAGGAGTTAAAAGTACGAATAAAAATGATAAATATTATTGGTTAACTACCTAATATGAAAGCAAAACTGAGAATAACCGATGATGCTAGGAGGGTGACGCTTGAAAAAGATACACTTAGTAGAGACTATATTAGGTATAATGGCAGTAGATGACCAAGGGAATGTAATAGAAAAAGAGCTATTTGAGAAAAACTCAGAGAAAATTGCAGAAAAAATATACAAACTACAACAAGGAGAAATAATACCTGAACTTCAACAAATTGCTCAAAAAGTAAAAAACGTTGAAGAAATAGTAGTGGAAGATGAATCACTTGCAAAAGCATTAAGAGAAATGTATCAGGCTAAAATAACCGTAGAAAAACCAAGTCCAATAGCTCAACAAACAAGAGCCCAAATCCCAGACTTAGCTCAAAAATATAATTATGCAAAATCACTTCAAGAGTACATTCAATTAGCTCATCAAATAGCCACATATTTAACAAGAAGGAAAATTAGAACAGCAGCCGAAAAAAGAGATCAACTCATAGCTCAAGCAATAGAAACAATCGATGATATAGATAAGACACTAAATCTTTTTGCATCGAGGATACGTGAATGGTACGGACTACATTTTCCAGAATTAAATAAATTAATAGACGAACATCGAACATACATAAGACTAGTTAAAGAATTAGGTCTAAGAAAGAACTATACACGGGAAAATCTACAAAAAATGGGATTCCCACCAGAAAGGGTCAAAGAGCTTGAAGAGTCAGCAAAAACCTCTATGGGTGCGAACATAGCGGAAGAGGACATGAAACCTTTACAAAAGTTTGCAAGCATAACATTAAAGCTATATCAATTACGAAAAGAGCTAGAAGAATATATTGATGAATCCATGAAAGAAACAGCACCAAACATAAGAGGACTAGTAGGATCCCTATTAGGAGCAAGGCTAATCAGCTTAGCAGGATCACTGGAAGAATTAGCTAGAATGCCGGCATCAACTATTCAAGTACTCGGTGCAGAAAAAGCCCTTTTCCGCGCATTGCGAACAGGTGCACGACCACCAAAACATGGAGTTCTCTTCCAATATCCCGCTATTCACGGCTCCCCTAGATGGCAACGTGGGAAAATAGCTCGTGCAGTTGCTGGAAAACTGGCGATAGCTGCAAGAATCGATGCTTTTTCCGGAGAATACATGGCAGATGAACTAAAAGCAGAACTTGAAAAGCGAATCGAGGAAATAAAGAAGAAATACCCAAAGCCCCCGAAGAGAAAAAAACCAGAAAAAGTTAAAAAAATAAAAATACGCAAAAAGAAAAAGGAGAAAAGGAAAAAGAAGGGAAAATAACATGAGCGTTAAGGTAGAAACTCACGAAAAATTTGAAAACATTTACTGGGCAGTTTTTAAGGATACGGGAGAAAGGAAACTAGCAACAAAAAATCTAGCTCCTGGTCACACGGTATATGGTGAACGTTTAATAAAATATGAGGGAGAGGAATACCGCTTATGGGATCCCTACCGATCAAAGCTAGCAGCTGCAATACTTAAGGGAATAAAAGTTATCCCAATAAGGACAGGAGACCGCATCTTATATCTGGGGGCTGCTACTGGGTCAACAAGTTCTCACTGTAGTGATATCGTTGGACCCAATGGGATAGTCTTTTGTGTAGAGTTCTCGCCACGAGTTCTAAGAGAACTGGTAAGTGTAGCAGAACACCGCAGAAATATGATACCCTTGCTTGAAGATGCACGTTTCCCTTGGAAATATAGAATGCTAGTGCCACAAGTTGATGTTATCTACCAAGACGTTGCTCAACCAGAGCAAGCAAAAATATTAGCAGATAATGCTGAGTTCTTTTTAAAGCCTAACGGCTGGGCTCTATTGGCAATTAAAGCTCGAAGTGTTGACGTTACAGCAGAACCATCAGAAGTATATAAAAAGGAAATAGAAACACTAGAAAAAAGAAACTTCGAAATAAAAGACGTAGTTCACTTAGAACCATTTGACAAAGCGCATGCATTCCTTGTTATGCAGTATAAACCGTAAGACCCCTATAAGCATTTTACATTTCCTTGTATTACCCGTATTGAAATGCAATATACAGGTAGTGATTCGTTGAAAAACTTTGTTGAAGAGAGGTTAATGCAATGGGCGAAGATAAGTTCCTAAGGGTTCTATGGAAATATGAAATAGAGAGAATTAATGATCATCTACCCAAGAAAACTAAACCTCTATCCAACCTCTTGGAAGAGGAAGAACCATATGTAATATCTAGGGATGGCAGTAATTTCCTTATAGATAAGGAAGAATTAAACTTTTTAGCTTCTTTTATTCCTAAAGAATTACACAAATTGGTTAGACTTCCTATCGTTCTTATCCGTAGATTAGATTTAGGAAAGGGAGTATTTACCATAGGTGGCGGTAAACTGGAGTCCTTTATAGTTCACAAGCTTCTAAAAAATACGAATGCTGCATTCTCTGAATACAAAGATGTTGATTTACCTCCGTACATTTATTGGCCTCATGTTGTTGAGTTGCGAAGAAGATTTAAGACGATTATTACAATTGGTTTCGGTGTTTCTAAGAAAGATCTCAGTGATGCTAAAAGGTTTCTTAGAGGCTATTAGCATATAGCTGATATCCGATTAATTTTTAAGTCAGTTACTTATCTATTTCTTAGAAGTCAAGAGGCTATTTCCATGCTCCCAGAGCGACTAATATTGTTAGAAAATGTAAAAAGAGCATTTAAGGAAGCTGGTTTTGCTATTTCCATGTATTGTAAAGTAAAATCTACGTGTTTTGACCTTGTTGCCAGGAAAAATGAAATTCTTCTTTTCGTTAAAGTTCTATACAACGTAGATAGCTTACAACAGGAACACGCTAAAGAGTTAAAACTTCTTTCCCTTATATTCTCCGCTTCTCCGTTAGTTGTTGGAGAGAAGAGCGGTCATACAACGTTGGAAGATGGAGTGGTTTATGAAAGATATGGTATACCGGTGATTAATATTAATTCCCTTATTTATGCCCTAATTGAGGGTAAGTTTCCGATAGTTATTGCTAAAAGAGGTGGATTCTTCGTAAAAATAGATAGCAAAGCCTTAAGGTCAGAAAGAATCAGAAAGAACCTATCACTTGGATTATTGGCTGAAATGGTGGGGGTGTCCAGAAAAACTATTTATGAATACGAGAGAGGTAGTATGGATGCAACTGTTGAAACTGCGCATAAATTGGAAAACCTATTAGATACAAAGTTAACACAACCCATTAATATCTTTGCGTGGAAAATTGAAGATGTTGAATCCCTAGAAAATGAAAGTATTGAAAACGAACTAAAAGAAATTGTATGTGAACTATTATCAGAATTAGGTTTTGGGGTTATACCAACATTTAGAACACCATTTGACGTTGTTGCAAAAACTCCGGAAGCTAAAATCGTTATACTAACCGGGGTAGGATATCCTAGGGAAAGAGGTATAAGAAAAAGAATAAAGGTCGTTAAGAGCATATCCCAAATAATACGAAAATATGCGGTCTTCGTTTTAGAAGGAAAGCGTGTTTCACCTAATATTGATGGAGTACCTATACTAAAAACCAGTGAGCTAAAAAGAATGGAAGAACCGGAAGAACTACTTAATACAATTATAAAAAGACAAATTATTAATTAACCTACAATAGTTTTTTCTGTAAAACGTATTTCTCATATATTTTCCTTGCAGTTAGCCACGTTTTTCGGACGCAATCTGGCAGTTTATGATATCGTTTAACATAGTTTTCTAAAAATTTAATAGTTTTCTTATCTGAAGGATAACCACTGCCAAAATCACCATAAATTTCCTTAAGTCGACTAATCAGTTCATCTCTTCTAACCTTAGCTATAATAGATGCCGCGGAAACGACAGGGTAAGCCCTATCGGCTTTGTGCTCAGAAATAATAGTTACTTTTTTCATTGAATGTGGTAAAAAGGATTTAATAGTCCTAGTAAACCTATTTGCTTTAATATCGGCAGCATCTACGTAGACAATGTTAGGCTTTAAACATGCAATTATTTTAGCCATATTTTCTGCTTCTAACACGTTTAACGTTTTGCGTAGAGAGAATCTTTCATCTATCTCCTTGGGGCTAACTTCCACTATTTTAATTTCATCTGCAATCTGTCTAATTTTATCTACAAGTTTCTCTCGCATATTTGGTGATAAAAGCTTAGAATCTCTAACGCCAAGACTGCTAAGATAGGTAATATTTTCTTGACTAATTAATACACCTGCAATAACCATCGGTCCTATTACTGGACCCCTACCTGCTTCATCAAGGCCTAGTACTTTCATATTGTTATCTTCTCCCTTACATAGACTTTAAAGGATTCTTTATTCTAGCATATTAATAGATTTGATAACATTGATTAAGTATGTGCGTTCTGAAAACGTGGAGGAGTGATTATTGTTTAAATGTACCGATGAATGTCCAGCCTATGAATGGTGTCATACAATTCGTGAAATGGTAGTTAAAAATTTTGCAAAAGCCGTAGAAGCATTCAGAGAGACTGAAAAACCGCAATTTTTCAAGCAGATCAGGAAGAAAGGCGTTAGATTTTCATATCCAGCAATGAAACCTGTCAACATGCTCAATAGAGACATTTCAGTTGCAGCAATACAAGTGTTTCAAAAAACCAACAATAAAAAACTAACAATTTGCGAACCGCTCTCTGGATGTGGAGTTCGCGGTATAAGATATGCTAAAGATGTTGAGGGAATCGAAAAAGTTGTAATAAACGACTGGAATCCCGTAGCTTTCTCTTTAATGAACAAAAACATAAAAATTAATCGCGTAGAAAGTAAAGTAGAAGCTTATAATGAAGAAGCCTCTTCGTTAATGTGTAGACTCTCTGCACATGGTTCACAATTTGATGTTGTAGATATAGATCCGTATGGTTCACCTGTACAATTTTTGGACGCAGCATTTAAAGTCTTAAGAGCCAAAAACGGGTTCTTATGCATTACAGCCACAGACACAGCAACATTATGTGGGGTATATCCTGAGGCATGTTATAGAAAATATCATAGTAAACCCTTAAGAACAGAATATTCTCACGAATTAGCTGTGAGAATTCTCATAAGTCACGTTGCAATGGAAGCAGCAAAATATGATATAGGTATCGAGCCGGTTTTCTCCTACTTCAATAAACACCACCTAAGAATATTCCTAAGAACTAGTCGAGGGGCAAGACTTGCAAATAAAAGTGTTGAAAAATTAGGATATGTGTTACACTGTTTTAATTGTAATCACAGAGAAGTTTTAAGAGAAATTGTAGGTTCTTTACCGAATGTGTGCAGAGTTTGCGGATCTACTAAAATTGAACTGGGAGGCCCGCTCTGGACAGATAAAATACTGGAAAAAGAGTTTTGCAGAAGTATGCTCACAATACTCGAAAAATCGGACTTTTACACTAAGATATATGCTCTAAAATTTGTGGAGAAAATTTTTAGAGAAGCTGATGCACCAATTTTTTATCACAATGTTCATAAAGTTTGTAAGGAAGCTAAAGTTCATGTACCTCCTAAAGCGATTTTGATAGAAAAATTAAAAGAAAGAGGATTTAATGCTTATGAAACGCATTTTTGCCCTTATGGAATAAAAACAAATGCGCTTCGTAAGGAGTTGTTGGAAACTGTTAAGGCAATCGAAAAGAATTAATGTTAAAGTTAAGCTTGTAAAGAGGTGAACTTGTTGGGTAAGGACTGGTTAAAAAAGAGAAGAAGAGATTTTTACTACAGAAAAGCTAAGCTTGAAGGATTAAGATCTAGAGCTGCCTATAAACTTGAGCAATTAGACAAAAAATTTAAGATCTTCAAAGGAGTTAAAAAAGTTCTGGATCTATGTTGTGCGCCGGGCGGTTGGTTGCAGTATTCTCTAAGCAGAATAGGTGAAGACGGCTTAATTATCGGTGTTGATCTGGTTGAAATTGCTCCTCTTCCCAATGTGTACTTCATCCAAGGAGATATAACTCGTGAAGAGACTTTAGAGAAAATTGTTAAAGTAGCTAATGGTAAGATAGACCTTGTTTTAAGCGACTGTTCACCTAATGTAAGTGGTATTTGGGAACTCGATCACGCTAGGCAAATATATCTAGCTGAAACTTCTCTAAAGATAGCTAGAAAGGTCCTTAGAAAGGGCGGAAAATTTGTTGTAAAAGTTTTTCAAGGAGATCTCTTCAATAATTATTTAGATAAGGTTAGAGCTTTTTTTAAAATGGTTAAAGTAACAAAACCCGAAGCATCCCGCAAGGAAAGCGCAGAAATGTACATAATAGCCCTTAATTTTAATGGTTAAAACTAAGTAGAACTCTTTTTTATCAGTTTCTTTATCCATTCCGTTAAATTTTTACACATTGCTGGCGTGATTGCGCTCCCAAGCTTACATTCTCTGATATTAGGACACGTAAAACACGGACATCCATCCAAAGTCGTCCACTGTATTTCTTTTGTTTCAGTTTTAACCGGAACAAGTTTAAATGTCCACCTCCCTTTATAAAGAACTTTCTCCCTTTTAATTAATCCCTTACTTTCCAATCTGGTAGCTATTCGTGATCCTTCCCGACTATTTGTTTTGAGCATCTTCCATAACTCACTTTGTAAAACGCCTTTTTCTCCTGCACGTTTAATAAGTTCATATGCTTCTTCTTCCATGTTCATTCCCATGTTATATTTTATAATGTTTTCAAATCTAATTTTTCAACGAGTTCCTTATATCGGTTCCTAATCGTAACCTCCGTTACGCGTGCAACTTCTGCAATTTGCTTTTGAGTTCTTTTCTCTTCCATAAGCATCCCAGCAATATATATTGCTGCTGCAGCAATACTTTTTGGGCCCTTACCGAAGGTTATGCCTTTTGCACTAGCTTGTTTAATTATATTGATTGCCATATTTTGCACTTTACTTGAGAGGCTAAGTTCAGAGGCGAACTTGGGAACATAGTCGATCGGATTAGCTGGAGGAAATAACATATGGAGTTTTTTTGCCAAGAACCTATAATTCCTACCTAAGTTCTTCTTTTCTATCCTTGAAACCTCTGAAATTTCATCAAGTGTGATGGGAATCTTACACTGTCGACACGCTGCATAAATTGCAGCTGCTGTGACTTCCTCAATGGAACGTCCCTTAATCAAATTCAACTCGACAGCTTTTCTATAAATAACGGCTGCTGACTCTTTAACGTTTTTTGGCAAACCTAAGTGTGATGCCATTCTGTTTAATTCCGATAATGCAAAGACAAGGTTTCTTTCGATGACATCCGAAACAGATAAACGTCTTTGAAGCTTACGTAACCTGTATATTTGAGCCCGCCTTATTGGTGGCAAATTTCTTCCATATATATCTTTATCTTTCCAACCTATCACCGTTGTTAATCCCTTGTCATGTATGGTGTAAGTTGCTGGTGCACCAACACGCACCCTCTCTTTTGTTTGTTCCTTGTCGAAAATCCGCCATTCAGGTCCAAAATCCATCATTTTTTCCTTAATTACAAGACCACAATTTGTACATATGAGTTCTGCTCTTTCATAATCCTTTATTAACTCAACTTCCCCGCATTCGGGGCATCTTATTTTTTGTTCTTTTTTTGTCAAACGTTTTCCTCCTGAGTTTAACTTTTTTGATTTTTTTAGGAGATGGAAGAATGTAAAGAATTTGTCCGATCAAGCTATCCAAATTTGTCTGATCTTTAGGTTTAATAGCCACATATGGTTCTGAAATCGGACCAAAAACATCAGAAACTTTTCCTATTTCGGTTAAATTTTTTGTAACAACGATATCGCCAATTCTAGGAGCAAATTCCGATTTCAAAATGAGCATTTTATGGGAGGACACATGAGAGACTTTTCCCAATCGTTTCAATAATCATCCTCCTGCATATTCTCTGAACGGATTACATCTCTTATCTAAATGTTCTTATCTTTATTTAAAGAATCTTGCTTTTAAAGATAGTTCACGATTAAATTTCTTGAATCTTAAGTTCTTTCAAGATTTTCCCGATTTTTTTAAGAATTAAAGTTTTTCTTAATCTTTCTTTCTCAGTTTTGATCAAAATCCTTCCCCTGTAATTCCACCAGTCCTTTGGATACCTTTTATCAGGTTCAACTATAGTTTTAAAACCAAGTTTTCGAGCAGCTTTATCTATTTCTGTGAGCGAAGGATTTTCAACACTAAGGTTTAAAGGAACCCTTCTTCCCCGACTTCTTGACAGTTTTTTATCGAAGTAAGCTGGCCACAAAATGATATAGTTTCCCTTTTTACGCATAAATAATCTCCTCAATAAAATTTAAGGACAAGAGTATAATAAACAATTTGTAAATAAATAAACAAAAGTTTTATTTTACCCTTTTTCTCTAATCAATATAGCATTTACAACTCCATTCTGACCGGGGCGGCTTGTCACTCTAGCTATTCCCATTTCTGTCTTTATGACTGCTCCCTTAGTTATTACTCCTCTGCGAGAGTAATCTATGTTTGCTGGATTCTCCAGTACATCAACAATCTTCACTTTCTTGGTAGTTCCACTGTCTGGATCAACGACGTTGGCATACTCAGTGGACAACAATCTTACCTTAGTGTTTCCTCCACGTGTCCTAATAATTTTCCTCTTGTCTGGACCTAAGATAGTTTCAGCCGGATCACGACCCATTTCATACTTTCTCTTTTTCCTAAATTTCTTTCTCCTAGCTCCAGTTGGTAGTCGACGCGACCTTCCATGCCATATTACCAACGAAGATCACCCTCAGCATACTTAGCATTTAGACCTTTGAGAACAAATTTATAAATTTATCTCAGCAATCCTATGCAGAAAGGAGGCGACAACACATGGAAAAAAACATCGAATTATCCCATGGTGCTGGCGGGACATTAATGGAATTACTGATAAAGCAAATAATAGTACCTAAATTCAAAAAGAGAACCGTTGGCGGCCTAGGTTTGGATGATTTAGATGACGGAGCAACAATTCCACTAAATAATTATGAAATAGTTATCACAGCTGACGGTCACACGGTAGACCCTCTCTTCTTTCCAGGTGGAGATATTGGCACCCTAGCCGTTTCCGGAACAATAAATGATCTAGCTGTAATGGGAGCTAAACCAATAGCAATAACCACCGCATTAATAATAGAGGAAGGTTTCCCAATTAGCGATCTTGAAAAAATATTAGATTCAATGGCAAAAGTAGCTGAAGAAACTAACGTGGCTGTAATTGCTGGTGATACGAAAGTAATGCCGAGAAATCACATAGATAAATTGGTGATAGCAACTTCCGGGATAGGTTTAGCTAAAAGAGGACAAGTTATAAGCGATGCAGGCCTCAAACCTGGAGATAAAATTATCGTAACTGGAACCTTAGGGGATCATGGCATAGCACTGCTAGCGGTTAGAGAAGGATTAGATTTTGAAACTGAACTTAAATCGGATGTAGCCCCGATATGGGAAACGATAGAAGCGGCATTAAACATTGGAGGAATAACAGCAATGAAAGATCCAACAAGAGGGGGACTAGCATCAGCATTAAACGACCTAGCAGAGAAATCAAAGGTTTCCATCTGGATAGATGAAGAATCGATACCTGTTAAGGAGGAAGTTAGAGCAGCTGCTGAAATGCTAGGAATTGATCCTCTTGAAGTTACAAACGAAGGAAAAGCGGTAATCGGGGTAAATGCTGAATATGCTGAGGAAGTCCTAGGAGCAGTAAGAAAAACTAAGTACGGAAAAGACGCGCAGATCATTGGAGAAGCTAAAAAAGAGAAACCTGGGTACGTCTTCCTTAAAACCGTGGTAGGCGGAGTAAGAGTACTTGAAAAACCGTATGGAGAACCGATACCACGAGTATGCTAATTCGATAAACATAAATGTTGCGAAAACGTAAATAGAACTTTATGATGTTAGTTTAGTATTTCAGAATCAGATATCACATCATGTAGCATTATTTCTTGTTTTAATGGCTTTAAGCGAGATAAAAGCAAATAAAACAAAAAGATTAAAATAACTATGCTAATATATTAAGAATCTTCCGCAAGTTCATCATTATTAAACCGAGTTGTGCTCTGGCATCTGAACCAGCGAGGGCTATAAGAGACAGGGTAGGCGACGAAGCAATTATAACATAGCCTTCATCACCAACTAAATGGACTTCTTTAACCATACCCTTACCTAATTCCTTACTTAGACTATCTAGTTCTTGAACAATCTTTGCGAGTTTCATTAACGTGGTTTCGCTTGGACTTCTAGAGATAGATTCGGAGGAAATAATATTTCCATCTCTTGAAATGGCAATTATACCTTCAATAGCGGTTATTTCATCCATTAATTTTAAGAGCATTTTTCTGATTCTTTCTACATCATGCATTCTCTTCACTTCCCGTAAATAAGACATATAGTTTATTAGCGGCTAGTTATATTTAAATTAACCCCTTAGTCACTCTTCTTTTAAACATCGGAATTTATTAAAAAATTTTAATTCCCACACTAAGGTTTAAAAGAAAGTTAATATGATATTTTTGTGAGCACAAACGATTAAGGGAAGTAATATGATTAGTCAGAAATGGATAAAAGACACTATAGAAAGACTATCCAGCCACGAAGGAGTCAAAGGAGTCGTAATTACAAGCGCTGAAGGAATACCATTAAGTTCCACGTTAAGTTCTGATGAAACAGAAAAAATAGCAGCATTTGTTACGTCAATTGTTGATAAAGCAAAGAAAATAATTAATGAACTGGGAACAGGTAAACTTAACTTTCTAACAGTTGATGCATCCAAAAAAGAACTACTCATAGCGCCCGAGAAAGATTACATTTTAGTAGTTTTACGATAATGTTAAATTGTTTATTATGAAGGTGTAAATTATGATAGATGTTAAATTATTTGAGAAAATCCTCAGCGACCTCATTAAGAGTGAAAGTGGAATCAGGAAAGTTATTCTTGTAGATAGAACAGGGCTTACAATTGCACATGCATCAAAATTTTCCTATTACCCAGTGGATATAGATGGAATAGGAGCCATTGCAAGTGCTGTCTTTGTTGCAAGTGAGGAACAAGGGAAAAATCTGGATATAGGAGAGTTAATGTTAGTAACCTCGGAATTTGAACAAGGAAAAATCTTTGCTGCAAGCTGCGGAAAAGGAGTATTATGCGTAATAACAGATTCTGATGTTAACATAGGAATGGTGCGACTATTAATGAAAAGGGCAGCCACAGAACTGGAAAAAGTTCTAGACGAATTTCTTTCCGAGCAACCCGCACTACCAGCAACAGAAGAAAAGACGCGTGAGAAGCTAAAGTCAGCATTAGACAAATTAGAAGAATTTTAACACTTTTCTGGAGCGTTAAGGCGTTGAGAAAGGACAAAGATGGAAGAGTACATTTCAAAATCGTATTCTGGGGCCCTTCCTTATCAGGAAAAACCACTTCACTTAGATGGATATACAGTAATGTATCAGGGCTATCGAAGGGCGGGTTTACCTCTATCGAAGACCCCACTGGAAGAACGTTATACTTTGATTATACACCATTATCAGCTAGCGGTGATGTAATATTTGATGTTTACACAGTAGCGGGTCAAAAAAGACATAGACATCAACGAAAAATAATTTTGCAAGGGGTAGACGGTATAATTTTTGTAGCTGACTCAGATCCTTCACAGCTTGATGCAAATGAAGAAAGTATGGAAGAGTTAAAGGAGTTGTTAAAAGATCGTCTCGGAACAGAGATACCACTAGTGATAATGATTAACAAAAGGGATCTGTCAAATGCTGCAGATAAAGAGGAAATTTTAGAGAAACTTCACATTGCAGCCATGGATGTACCTATATATGAAACAATTGCAACAAAAGGAATAGGTATAAAAAGAGCTTTCCAAGCAATTGCTAGGGAAGTTTTATTAAGAAAACTCTACAATTTAAAAACCATGACATAAAATACGCAACTTATGTAATTATTAAATTAGTGATCTAAAATAAGCTGCAAACAAGGTGACAACCATGTCCGAGTCGAGTAGTGAAACCTTAGAAGACGTACTTAAGGATCTTGAAGCTACAGTACCCGATATAGAAGCTGCCGCAATCGTTAGCATAGAAGGACTACCAATTGCCTCAGCGTTGCCCACCGACGTAGATGAAACCCGAGTAGCCGCTATGACAGCAGCTATGTTATCTCTAGGAGAAAGAGCTGCATCAGAGCTAGGAAAAGGAGAACTAGAACAAATATTCGTTAAAGGCAAAGAAGGGTACATAGTTACAATGAGCGCTGGACCAAGCGCCGTGTTAACTGTAACGGCAAGAAAACAAGCAAAACTAGGCTTAATTTTTCACTACATGAAACAAGCAGCAGAAAAAATATCAAAAATGATTTAAAAAATAGTACTAATAAGGCTAGGGGAAACATATGCGTATACTCGCACCAATATACAAACTTTACGAGTGGTTATTGTGGAAGCAAATAAAACAAGGAGAAAAACCAAAACATATCGGCGTAATCCTAGACGGAAATAGACGTTATGCAAGGCAACTAGGATTAGAAACATGGAATGGACATAAAATAGGTGCTGAAAAAGTAAAAGATTTCTTAGAATGGTGCTGGGAAGCAGGAATAAAGGTTGTAACTCTCTATGTTTTCAGCACAGAAAACTTCAATCGCAGTAAAAGAGAAGTAGAAGAAATAATGAGACTGGCAAAACAAAAATTTGAAGAGGTTCTCACGGATCCTCGAATTCGTAAACATCAAGTTAGAATAAAAGCCATAGGACGGTTGCACCTGTTACCCAAAGATTTACGTGATATCATAAGGAAAGCAGAAGAGGAAACTAAATCGTATAACAAATATTTCTTAAATGTTGCAATAGGATATGGTGGACGTGCCGAAATAGTTGATGCATTCAGAAAAATTGCAAAAATGGTAGCAGAAGGGAAACTCAATCCTGAATTAATAGATGAAAATCTTGTCGAAAGACATTTATACACTGCAGGTTTGCCAGATCCAGATCTTATTATCCGTACATCTGGTGAAGAAAGGCTTTCAGGTTTTCTTCTTTGGCAGTCAGCGTATTCTGAATTCTATTTCCTAGATGTTTATTGGCCTGCAATTAGAAAAATAGATTTATGGCGTGCTATAAGAACCTATCAGCAACGACAACGACGATTTGGACGGTGACGTTCACTTATTCAAATTATACATTTTCTTCCTTAACTAAGATGATGTCTTCGACTGCGTTGAGCCAGCGATATGGTATTAATATCCTCTGTTTACCGTTAGATGACTTAGTACTTACATCGATTTTCGCGACTTCTTTTTTTCTTAAATCAACTACAACGTCGACAACTGTTCCAATGTACTTACCTAGAATACTATATACTTTTTTACCGAGAAGGAATGTAAGTTTCATATAATATCCTCCTAGCTAAGAAGATAACGATAATATTATACGTGCATCTACAGTTAATGCGCCTTTATCATATGCAAATATAGGGTTTAAATCTAATTGATCGATTTCTGGATGTTCTGTGACAAGTTTTGACACTTTTAAAATAATATTAACTAGTTCGTTAATATCCACAGGTTTTCTACCTCTAATTCCTGTAAGAATAGGGTAACTTTTAATTTCCGTGATCATTTCTCTAGCATCATATTCCGTAAGTGGGGCAATCCGAAAACTTACATCCTTAAACACTTCAACAAAGATCCCACCTAAACCAAACATTATAGCAGGGCCAAACTGCGGATCCTTAGTCATTCCCACAATAACCTCAGCAATCGGTTCGGGTGCATATTCCTGCACTAAAACACCAATAATTCTTGCATCGCTCTTATGTTTTCTAACATTATTAATTATATCCTCGTAGGCTTTTTTCACTTCATTTTCATCTTTAAGATTAATCATTACTCCTCCAACATCGCTTTTGTGAATTACATCAGGAGAAACGATCTTTAAAACTACCGGGTATCCTATTTTCTCCGCATATTCTACAGCTTCATCTACAGTTCTAGCAACTTCAAACCTAGTTACAGGAATCCCGTACTCCCTAACGACAGTCTTTGCTTCATTTTCGAGCAGATAAACTCTGTTCTCCATTCGCGCTTTTTCAATTATTTCCTTAACCTTGTTCATGCCTTTCACCTCGTAAGGACTGTTAAGATTTAATTACAATCAATATTTATTTTTAGCTGTACAACTTCTACTTAGTTAGTTGACAGTGTCTCATTATGTCATAAAATCTTTTTTATGTTTCCTGTTCTATTGAGAGAAAGTTCTTTTATATCTTATCTAAAAGTCAAGAAGTCCTCTCCCCCAGCATATATGCGCTGCAATATTGCGTATAAATCATCTAGTCCCTCATTCCTAGCAGCAGAAACTGGAATGAGTTCCCCTGGCCTACCCATTTCATCTAATATACTGAAAATTTTTAAACTCATTTCTCTTCTCAAACCGGAAAATTCTTGATCAATAGTTTCAGCTAACTTGTAGAAGTCTTCTGACCATCCAAGTATTTTTTGTTTTTCTTTCTCTTCTAACAAATCTGACTTAGATAAAACATATACTTGGGGTATCTGAAAACGATACTCCACCGAAATACCCAGCAAAAGAACCGACACATATCCATAAGGATTTTTAGCAAGAATCGGGTCAACTAAATATATTGATGCTTGATTTTCACCATCCAGTGCAGAAACTATAAGAGGCCCAGCACTCCTATATGCAAAAAGTTCCATTTGGCCTGGGGTATCAATTAAAACATATTCTGGCTTTAAATCGTCAATTTCCTCCTTTATTTTATCTATTTTCCCCGTTAACATGTCAACGCTTGCAATAAGCGCTCCATTTGGACCCAAATCGAAATCAAGCATAACATCCTCTACCTTAATATAATCTCTCGCATCTACATCCGGCGTATAGGGCAAATTTCGAACTCCGGGATCTAAATTAACTGTTATCGCATCTAACTCGTGATCTTTCAACCATTCAGCAAAACTTGCTGTTAATGTTGACTTACCGCTTCCAGCAGTCCCAATAAAATACATAAAAAACATGGCTTTATCGCTCCCATATGACAATACTATACACAAATCCAACAAGTGTTCTTAATCTGACTTATTAATAAACTTTTAAACCTGCCATGTTTTATACAGCTACTTGCAACGTTTTAGGGGGACACAAGAGCACCAAGACTTAAAGAGAATTGTAATACTAAATAAATTAAAACCTTAAGAATGGTTATGCAAGGTAGCTTGTGTCTAGTTTTACCCTAGCGCCCATTAATTGCTCAGCAACAGCCTTGTATTGTTTCATAAGCTCTGGCGTTATGCTGGGTCTTATCATTTTTAATGCTTGTTCAAAGTGCCGCATATGAACTTTATCTACATCTGGACTCTCTCTCATAGCAGACATTCCAGCTTCCCTACACACAGCTTCTATATCAGCTCCACTATACCCATCGGTTTTATCTGCCAGTATTTTCAGGTCTACATCGTCTGAAAGAGGCATGTTTCTTGTATGTACTCGGAAAATCTCATATCTTGCATTTCTGTCTGGTGGCGGCACAAGTAATAGTCTATCAAATCTTCCAGGTCTTAAAAGTGCGGGATCAACTATATCAGGACGATTTGTAGCTCCTATAATTACTACTCCTCTCAGTTCGACTAATCCATCTATTTCGCTTAACAACTGATTTACAACATTTTCATGCACTCTTGTTCCTTCCCAAAGGCCTCGCCTAGGCGCTATTGCATCAAGTTCATCAAAGAATATTATACATGGCGCAGCTTGTCTAGCTTTCCTAAATATTTCTCTTATTGCTTTCTCAGATTCACCTACCCATTTTGAAAATATTTCTGGACCCCTAACAGCTATAAAGTTCGCACCACTTTCATTTGCAACTGCTTTTGCTAACAATGTTTTTCCACAACCAGGAGGACCAAAAAGAAGTATGCCTTTGGGCGGTCGTATTCCAAGTTTTCTAAAAGCTTCTGGATGTTTTAATGGCCATTCCACAGTTTCCCTTAGCGATTTTTTCACATCTTCAAGTCCGCCTACATCGTCCCAAGTCACTGTAGGGATTTCTAGCATTACCTCTCTTAATGCTGAGGGTTCTACCATCTTTAGTGCTTCTTCAAAGTCTTTCTTAGTAACCTTTAATTTAGATAATACTTCAGGCGGTATTTCTGGTTCGTCGAGATTTATTTCGGGAAGAATACGTCTTAATGTATGCATTGCTGCTTCTCTGCATAGTGCTGCTAAATCTGCTCCCACAAAACCATGAGTCATATCCGCAACCCTATCTAGGTTTACGTCTTCTGCTAGTGGCATGCCGCGGGTATGAATTTGCAAGATTTCGCGGCGACCATCTCTGTCTGCAACACCAATCTCAATCTCCCTATCAAATCTTCCAGGACGCCTCAAAGCAGGATCCAAAGCATTAGGCCTATTAGTAGCACCAATAACAATAACCTGACCTCTACTCTCAAGACCGTCCATGAGAGCTAAAA
>JAUQZC010000125.1 GCA_030587435.1 Candidatus Baldrarchaeota archaeon
ATTATGTTATCTTAAGTCTTACGATGTAAGTTTGAGGTTGAAAGGATGAGGCGCATGGTCATGAAATATTTGCTTCTTTTCTGTGGAAGCCTTCTCCCTTCTCCCCGATGAAGCAAATCCATGCGCCCGACCAACAACCAATGAAAACTTGAATTCTGTTCGCGAAATATTTTCTAGAACGATATAACTAGATATGCGAAACACTCCTTAAAAGCTCTCGAAACGAGGATAATTCTAGAAGAAAATTCTGAAAGAGGAAAATAGAACATGAATACTGAAAATAAAAACCAGAGGAAACGTAGAGATAGATTATATATAATTGCAGAAATACTTGAAATAGCAAAAGATGGAACGCTGAAAACCCAAATAATGTATAAGGCAAATCTAAGCTTTTCACAGTTAAACGAGTACCTAAGCCTTCTTGTAAATTTAAATCTGTTAGAATCAAAGCAAATTAACGGGAAAACCTTCTACAAAACCACAGACAAAGGATTTAAATACCTTGACAGTTACAAGGAGATACTTCAACTTTTAAAGAACACGAAAAATAGCATCAAAAAACTGCCCGTCAACTGGATAAACAACCTACATTAAATCCAACTATACATTTTTGCCTTTCAAGTTCATCTTATCAGTCGCTAGATCAAAATCTTAAATAAAAGAGGAAGTTAGGGTGAAATTATGTTTATTGTCTCCTTCTTTCTTCTATAGGCCAATATCGCTATTGTTATTATTACCGTTGCCAGCATAAGAATCGCAATTACTTCCGGAGTCAGCAGGGTTGGCAGCTGTGGAGCTGAGGCTAATCCGATTGTTGGGTCATGCTCTAACGTATAGTTGCCGAAGTATGGGTAACAAATGAAGAGCCTCAAGTGATGGCCCGCCGCGATGTAGGATGCGGTAACATTGACAAAGCCCACAGTATCTCCTGTTTCATTCAAGAGCCTTGCCCAAGGGACGAATTCCAAGAACCCGACTGGTACATCGGTTTTTCCGCAGTGGAAGTGCAGCCTTATGCGTTCTCTGAATCTTTCTCTAAGTCTTAAAGTTGCCTCTATTGGTTTTTCATCCTGATCTGTTTCATTCTGTTCTACCGGGTAGTATTTGCCATTTATTGACACTTTTTGCATTTTAGATCTGCTTTCAATTTGCACTTGAGCTTCAATATGATGTTGAGCTTCATATTCCACCTCGTTTCTAGCGCATTCTAAATCATCAATAATTATGGACGCCATGTTTATCCACAAGGCAAGTCCTGTTCTATTCGTTGGTATAGGTTCTAAACCGTCGTTTTCAAGGAACTCATTGATTTTATCTATGTTCCACTCCCAGCGATTTACAACAAAGTCGAATTTTAGCTGCCCAGCCGCAACAGTATAATTGTAGTCTTTATTAGCTGGATCAGGTGTCTCAGTGGTTGTGGTGTTATAGAATCTGCATCTTATCTGGATGTTATTTTCTGCAAATTCAAATCCCCGACGGCCATATACATCAGTTAGAGTAAAGTTAAAGGACCAATAAGTCGAATTTTCAGTTTTAACTAGTTTTGGTCCTGTAAGCGTCCAATTGCATGCACTGAAAGGCAGAAAAGCTCTATGTAAGCCATGTAGTAGGTTGGAAAACTCTTTAACAGCCTGCCTAAAGCTACCAAATTTTCCGAGGTGCCATCCAAATTGAAGTCTAGGTTTGATATCGTTCCATAACGTTGCGTTTATGGTGGTATTCTCTGCATGGAAGCGATGTCTGTAATACGGTTTATCAAGTCTTAGATATTCTATTACTCCTTTAAACTTCACCACGTATATTCTGCTGCTATCGTTTGTATACCACCATATGAACATAGGCTTTCTTCCACTAGCAGGGAAAATCAGCGTTATCAAGGGGGAGTCGAATCTATACCATGTTTCGTTCCATCTACGTGGTTCAGATACTGGTAGACTTTTCGCGTATTCATCGTCTTTTTCAGCACTTACTGGATCTAGAGCAATGACTGTTGGTAAAACTAGCAGAATCATTAAGCTTAGACTCATTAGCAAATTCTTCCTTGTTTTCATCTTCTTCACCGAAAATATTTTTGTTAAACAGTCTTTTAAGTGAATTGTTTCTATAAAAATAGAATTTTCAAATTAGGCGTTTCTAGAATTCTCGAACTTTTGTTTAAGGCGTATTTTGTCGGTTCTAGAAATTTCGAACTTTTGTTTATGGAAAGATTCCCATAAGGACGAGTATTATGATGTTCAAGTAGAATGCTGTTAAGCTTATAATAATTGATTTGTCTAGTCTCAGGCCCTTACCGAAGCTTACAGCTGCTGAGGTTAAAAGTATACTCCATATTTGTAGTGCTATTTGTAAGTACCTCGCAATTTGGTAGCTTACTAGCATAGTTATGTATGGGAAGACCGCGAGCGGGAGCGAAGCTATGCCCAGGCATGTGAAGAGTTGGAGTTCTCCGCCTACTCTCCTGTATAGAATGTAGGCTAGGGCGTCAGCATATAGGAAGAGTCCTACCCATTCAGATAGGTAAATTATCATGGTTTTTTC
>JAUQZC010000141.1 GCA_030587435.1 Candidatus Baldrarchaeota archaeon
GAAAAAATAATAAACGTCTGCTACGATCTAACAGAAGAAAAAACAAGAAAAAGAGAAATAGAAAACATGATAAAAGCACTCAAAAAACTAGGGAAAAAGAGAGGAGAAATAATAACATGGGAACAAGAAGAAAAAATAAAAATTAACAACAAAGAAATAAAAATAATCCCAGCATACAAATGGCTACTACAAAAACAGAATAAAACATAAATATCCATATTATATTTTAAACCTCTTAATTTAAGGGATTCGTTCTATTGATTCGATTTTGTTAAAGTCGCTGTCAAATGAATATATTTCACGGACTCCTTTTTCTTCCATGATTACTACCGCTAATGCATCATTTGGATCCAATATTAATTCTTTTGCAACCAACACAGCATGTAGGTAATAGTTTTTGTTACATCAACAACCACCAACAACACATTCTGCCAAAAAACAGTAAATACGGCAATATATAAAATTCTGCCAGAACAATAAAAAGCATCGAAAATGGTAACATAAAGTTCTTGGGCAAGAACCTTACATCTAGGATCTAGCCTAAGCAGTGGAGACCAGGTCTTCAATTCTATATATTTTGGATATTTGGAATTCTTCTCCCTTAAAGTATCCTTTTGCAGTGACTTTTGTCCCTGTGATTCTTTCTCTTGGAGGTTCTCCGAAGAACACCGCTGAATAGGTTCCGCTGTCATCTGCAATGTAATAGTGGTAGACTTTTCTCATCTCCGGTTCTACAGAGCCGTGAGTTGGGCAAACCCATTCGGATTCAACCATATCAACGCTCCTCTTACAAACGGGGCAGGAAGGATATTCCACTATATCCTCTTCAACCACAATAAAAGAAACAACATAAGACCCCTTACCCTCTAAAACCTCCTTCAAAGATGAAGCCTGGGCAGGTCTTAGGTCAGGTAAGGGCGGCAAAGCATCCTCACTCAACTCAACAATCTTAGAATTCTCAGTAACACGAAGAAGTCTACGGCCTCTAACACTTGTCAAAGTATAATTCAGTATTTCAACAGGCTTATCCTCCAAGCTCCTAACCTTTTCAACGTTTTCTTCGCCGAAAGCAACACTCCAAAGCCTCTCATCCTCATTAACCAAAACAAAAATACAGTACGGAGTTTCCTGACCACGACTACTGCTAACTCTAACAGGGCCAACCTCCAAAATCCTACCACGCTTAGGCTCAACCAAAATAGTTGAAACATCAGCCCCAAAATCTTTAGCAACAACCAAAGCCAAAGCCCTCAAATTAGCCTTCCAACTAAGCTTCTTGGACAACTCCCTAACCTTGTTCAAAAACTCTTCCTTACCAACAGATACTTGACCTTTTATCCTCTCCCAAACATCCTCAACAACCGAAAAATCCTCCACCACACAACCCTCCACAGCACTAAAACAAAACCACATCAAAACCTAAAAACATTTCGCAACCTTAACAACCCCCTTCCCCACAGATTTATCAACAATTTCAACAGTCTTCCCAACACTTCTGTGAAACCTCAAAAGATCTTCAAAAACCTCCAGCGCGCTAAAACCCTTAAGTTTTGCTACGCATATGCTTTCTCCTTTTTCAAGAGTTTTTACACGCAAGAATAGTGTTTTTTGTTTTCCCTACCCCTAGTTCACTTACAAGTATTACGTTTTTACCTTCAGAGAGCTCCTGCACGACTTGGCTTACGATTTGTTCGTAGAGTTCTGAAAATATGAATAAGATATCTCGTAGATTTAATTCTCTTCTCAAGTCTTCCAGATTCATGGGATAAACTACATCTGAAATATACGAAATCTCCTCAGATTCTTTCCATGTATGTTTTTCTTCTTGTTTCCGTTATTTTTGTTGTAGTGAGGCTTTTTGCTAAAATTTTTGTTTCTCTCCAACTTAGTATACTAATTTTAATGAGTATTTGTATTCTCCCGGGTCTCTTGTGGCGACTTTGATGGAAGACATTAGTAAATTGCTTACGGATATTTCTTCGTTAAGTTCTATGTCTCTTCCAAATGTCTCACCCTTTCCCACGTATAAAGGTTGAAACCATGTATAGAGACAATGTCCTGTACCTTTTTCTGTCACGGTTGTATTCTCATCGTTAAATATCTTAAATGTCATGATAACTTTTTCTCTAAGACGTACTTCTTAGCTTTCTTTCGACTTCCACCCAAATAACACCACAAACACCTACAAGATATACCTGTATAATAAATCAACTACCTATATCTGAATCCTTACCTTTCAACAATCTAATAATCTCCTTTAACAGATTTTTTAAGGAGGATCTGCTATCAAATTCTTCAACACTCTTTAAAACCTCTTCATCAATCTTACCACGATTCTCAGCAATCCTCCTAATAACGCTAAAGAACAAAGCAAAATTCCTTTCATTAATCTCTGCAAAAAAATCAACAAAACGATCAACATATTCCAACAGAACTTCAAACTCACCCAACTCCAACAACCTAACCAACAACCCCACCAAATCATACCAAACCTTCCTAAAATATTCTTCTCCAAGATCCTTTAAATGCTCAGCCACGTACCTCAACCTCTCAAAAGAAAAACACAAACAATCACTCCAAAAACCACAATCCAACGAAACACGAACACCAGATGACAACAATCGAAAAGCAAGAACAAAATAATTATCTCTAACAATCTTGTACGCCTGCTTGTGATATTTAAGAGCTTCCCTAGGCTTACCCAACTGCCTTAAAACGAGACCCATGTTACCAAGATCGCTGGCCATGCCAAGCTTGTTACCAAGCTCCTTATCAATCTCGTACGCCTGCTCAAACTTCTCAAGAGCTTCCCTAGGCTTACCCAAATCCATTAAAACGAGACCCATGTTACCAAGCTGATTGGCCATGCCAAGCTTGTTACCAAGCTCCTTATCAATCTCGTACGCCTGCTCAAACTTCTCAAGAGCTTCCCTAGGCTTACCCAAATCCATTAAAACGAGACCCATGTTACCAAGATCGCTGGCCATGCCAAGCTTGTTACCAAGCTCTTTGTGTATGGGTAGTGTGTGTTTTAGGATTTTTAGTAGTTTGTTGTATTGACCTTTTATGTATAGGAGTTCTATTGTTTGTGGGTATGTTTTTAGTAGTTGGTTTTTGATTTTGTGGGTGGCTATTTTTAGTTGTATTGCTTTTATTATGGTTTCTATTTCTTCTTCTATTTCGTTGTTTTTGTGAAGATATTCTACTAGTTTTTCTGTGTAATGTTTGATTAGTGGGGCTTGTTGTTTTATTTTTTCTTCTACGTATTCTTGGAATAGTGGGTGGAAGATTGTTTTGTCTTCTTTTAGAAAGTCTTTTAGCTCCTCTAGTGTTTTATATACTTCTTTTATTTTTTCTATTTCTGTTTCTTCTTTGTTCTTCAATGTGTGGGCTATGGCTTCTATGTTTGGTGGTCCTGGGAGTACTGCCATTAGCATGAGTAGGATTTTTTGCTTTTCTGTAAAGTTTGTCCAGAAAGTTTCGTGCCATTCTTCCACGGTTTTCGGTAGGTTTCCTATCATGTCGAGCGATATTTCTGTTATTTTCTGGTCTTTTAAATGTTTTTTGAAGTAGTGGAGGTATATTGGTAGTATTGGGTGTGGTAGCATTTTTATTGTGTCGAGTGTAGGGTTATATTCTTTTAGGTATTTTTGGGCTTCTTCTTCTGTAAATCCTTCGATGTATATTGTTTTGAATCCTAGTCCTTCTCTTCTCCGGGATGATGTTAGGATTTTTAGGTTTGGTATGTCTTTTAACAGTTTTATTAATGTGTAAAAGCTTGTTGTGTCTTTTTTTCCTTCTTCTAGTTCTTCTGGGAGTTGATCCATTGCGTCGAAAATGAGATATGTTTGTGTTTGTTTTGCTAGTTCGTAGATTTGCGCTCTGATTAAAGAAAGGAGGGTTCTTGCTCCTCTTACTGTTTTTAAATCTACGTTTTTCGTAATGTTTTCTATTGTCTTTTTAATGGTTTCTGTAGTTTCTCCGCTTTTCTTGAGGGTTTTTGCGAGAAGGTAGAGTGCAAGATCGATTATCGAATTTTTGGTTGACATGTCTATGAATATTCCTTTAAGTTTTGATGCTATTTGGACTAGTAGGGTGGTTTTTCCTGCTCCTGGCGGTCCCCATATGTGTACGTGTTCGCTGCGTATGTTCTTTTCCACTTCTTTGGTCTTTTCTGTTTCTATTATTTGTTTTTCCTTTTTCTTCAGGTTTTCTAAGTGGATTGCCAGGTCGTCTACCTCTATTATGGGGGAGAAAAGTGTTACGGGGCTGGTTATGGTTAAAATTAGATTTTTTTTTGAAAAGTTTGAATTTAGCTTTTGCTATGGGTTTGCTTTCTCTAGTAATTACAAAGACAATTATTGGGTTGTAGGTTGTTTTAGGTTTTTCTTCAACTGCTTCCAAAATGTAGTCGGGAAAATTTCTATCAAATTTAAGTGTCATAATATCAAATGCCAAGGGTTGGTCCAAATACAGTGTGTTTGTGTGAACGTTGTATTTGTAGTCTTCTGGTATCCAAAATATTTTGAATCCTTCTGGCACAGCGTTTTCAATAGTTGTGATGATAATTGCTCCGTTGCATTTTTCACCTAGCATCTTCGATATGACGCGCGTGTCGTTGAATTGAGGCTTAACTCCTGTATCGACTGAGATAGTAAGTTTTTCTCCGATTGTATACGTATTTTTTATCTGTGTTTTGGGACTGGGGCTTACAAAAAAATATTTCTTTCAGAATATTTTTGCAGTTCTGATTTTTTTGCCCAGGGTCAAATCTCACAATTAGCACCTTTCTTATTTCGTTAAGGTGAATCCATAGTTGTTTAAAATTCATAATATTCATTTCTATAATAAATGTTTAGTTGTCTTTTATATTTGGGTGAATTTTTCTTTCTGAAGAATGCTTCGTGAAAAATACCTTTTAATTTGGCAGTTTGGCTTTATTTTATTTTTACTCGTGGGTTTCCATATATGTTGTAGGAGACCAGGCGATGTTTTTTCTTGTGATCATTTCTTTTTCGCTTCAGAAAGTGCTTCACCTTTCGTTATTTCTTCTCTTATTAGTAGTTGGGTGTAGAATTCTTTTGCCGTTTTGATGCGAAGTTTGTGTCTAATTATTTGTTTAGTTAAAAATTCTCATTATAAGATAATTAACATATAAGATTATTTTAAGTTAATTGTAATATAGAAAAATTTAAATATGTATGATAATTTTGATATATTAAAAATTGTAGTAAGAGTGGTGAATAATATGTTGTTTGGCAGACGAAAAAAGAACAGACTTAAGGAGTACGAGGAAGAAAAACAGAGCGCATTTGCGGAGATAGTTGAGCAATCTGTCATAGTGATCTTAAAAATGAAGGAAATGCTCGACAAAATATCTGAGAAGTTCCTTGACAACGGTTTACTCAGTTCAATGGAAAATCTACATTCCGAAGTTTCTTCTGGATTCGTTCAGCTTTCGGAAAAACAAAAGGAACAAGAAGAGCAACTTTTAAAGATTTTAAGCGAACTAAACGGTTTGAAAGAAAATCTTGCAGCATTTGTTTCAGGTTTCAGCGAAAGGCTAGGAAACTTCCTTGAAAAATTTGAAATGTCTCTTCAAGCAGTGGTTGAAAAAGTTTCAGAAATGCAGAGAAAAATTGAGTTCGTCGAAAAGCTTGTGGAGAAAGCCCAACAACAAAGCAAGAGAATGCTCAAAAATGTTTACCCGCTTTAGAGAGGTGGTTTGGAATGAGTAGGATTAGAATTATCTATGAAAGAAACGAAGAAGGGGAAATTCAAAGGGCAGGTGAAGTCCCAGTAGAGTTAGCAGAGGAATTTGCAGAAGAAATAGTGTCAAAAAGAAAAGTGGGGGTAAAGTCGCTCGGCTCTATACTTTGGGTCGGAAGCGAGTGGATGAGAGATTCCAACGGAATTGGAGACCTCTGCAAGTCACTTATGTACCTGTCTCAGATGATCAAATCAGAATTTTCAGAAGACGCGGTGTTGGATCACATGATTTCGGCATGTAAACCTGATATGGAATACCTCTGGCCGAAAATAGAATCCTTGCAAGCATTTCCATTATTATTCAAAAAGGTGATTGGAGCCGATGGGAGCATAAGCTTTGTTCCAGAGGCATTCATTTTAAATGGAGGATTGAACTTCCTTAATTGGATTGAACTTGAGGGCGCTGGAAAAATACTGGTAAGAGCTCCTGAACTTCCGATTGAATCAAAGTACTTTGTGCCAGCATCTGATCCACTATCGCCAATAAAGATTCACAATCATATACTTTCAATGGAAAATGGACAAATACTAGCGGTTTTCAGATCTTCTGGAAAAAGCAGTTATTATCAAAGGTACAGTTATGCGAAAGAGTATATGAATCAGCAGTTTGACCCTAACTTTGAGGTTGTAATGTTTGAACCTCCCCTTTCAGAGGTGTTACGAGGAAATTTTGGACTTGACATGGAGAGTGCTCAGCGAAGAAATGCGGAAGTAGCTTTTAGCATATTACCAGAATTATACGATCCTGTACTAAAACATGCAAGGAACCAAAAGCTAGTGATTATGCTCAAAGACGAGAAAGTTAGGTACCATGCAGCTTTAAGCCTCGTTGCAAGGCTACTTAGAGAAAACAATGGAAAAGATATTGTGCTATTGGATAACATGGACTATGAAAGCAGATATTTAGAAGCTTTTGAAGCTCAGATCTGTGAAAGTGAAGAAGCAAGTTGGGTAGGTGTTGCACCGATACAAAATATTGGCAGTGATAAATCAAGGTGGAAGGAAGTGAAATACAAACCACAGGTTCCTTTGGTTGTTAGAAGAATTGTTGAACTTCCGATTTCCGTTGCTCTGAGAATTCTGGATGGAAATGCTCTTCCAGAGGAAAGGGAAGCAATAATATCGCGTATGGTAAATGAGGCGATAAAAGGATTAAGAGTTCTTTTCGTCGACGAGGAACTGTACAATCCAGATCCAAAAATTCAAGCTAAGTTGATTTCATCGGTTGTCTACTTTATAGCTATTGTGGCAATAGTTCCAGAATCAGTAAGTATTCAAAGCAACTCTATGAGAATTCATCAGCTTGCTTTACTTCATCGAGACTTCGGTGAAAAGCTAGGTGTTGACAGAATGGTTAGAATAATTCAAAGAATGAAATGCATTAACAAAATATTCTTCCAAATAGATTTGCTGGTCGACCCGATAAAGGCGATTGAGTCATTGTATCGAAACTGCAATCCGGAGAAAAGAGCGCCGCAGCCTAGCGGAGGATACATATATATACGGCAGAGGGAACTAAAGCTCGCTATACGTGCAATCAAGAAATATGGCGTCTACTCTAAAGATGTCGATGTTAGAGGGCTTCTAGGGCATGCTCCATATCTGATGTACGGCTTATTTAGGCGATTTCATAAGGGATTTGGTCCCAAATGGGATTCTTTGAGAAATAGGGAGAACATTCAGCATTTTTCAGAGAGTAAGGAGTTGGAAGACGAAATTCTATAGGAAATCGACGAGACTTAAGCATGTAATGGGGTGAGTAAAATGTCAGCTAGGGAATCTAGGAAATTAGATAGAGAAGGAGAAAAAGTTGTTGAAGAGAGACTTAAAAAACGTTCACTTCATTCTATTTTTTTCTCTAGTTTCAACAAGGACGGGTGCAATTCCAAAAAAGAAGAAGAAATTGATCTTGGAGAACTGATTAAACTATCGCTTCAAAGGAAACTAGTTAACATGGAATTTGACATTTTGAATGTCTTTGATGTAAGTAAGCAGAAAAAGCTAATTGAGGATGCAATCGCTGATTTAAAAAAGGATTTAGAACATTTAAAGCGCATTTGTCATGAGGTTTCAGATAGGAAGAGTTCAGTTGAGTTTCTTAAATGGTTTGTCAGTAAAAACAGTTGCGAAGACTTATCTTCAGTTGAGAAAAGCTTGGTTGAAAAAGTTCAGTTACTTGAAATTATAGACTTCTTATGCAAAAAGATGGTACACCTAATACTATTATTGAAGGAAATTCTCAGCCACTATCTAGAGGTTCTTTCAAAGGGAGATAAGAGTGAAAAAGTTGTTGAGTTACTTAAGAGCAGGAAATTTATTGGAATGTTGTTGTATGCGTTGCGGCTCAGTGTTCCCTTTGCTTTACAAGGAGTCCCGCCTCAAAATTTGTTCCAATTAATTCCCAAATAATTTTTTATATTAGAATTAAAATATATTATAATATGAGTAACACTTAAATTATACAGAAAAATCAATTTATTATAATTATAAGATATGAGGTGTATAAAACGTGAGTATTCCCACAACTAATCCTGCCATGAGATATTTCCGACTAAGAACAATTACATTAGGTATTAACATACTAGACTGCAGCGACCCTAACTGGGAAAAAATGACAGAAAAAATAAAAGATAAACTGGAGAGCATACTACCTGTTTTTAATGAAGCAGTAGAAACAGTTATATCACACGAAAAAGAAGTAAGTAATTTCATCGACGAAAAATTTCTACAAACAAAAAGAATAACATTAACTCCCCTTGAACTCGTAACAAGAGCTGCAATAAGGGAAACCATTAAAAAAGGTGGACCCACTCTAGAAAATGTTGAAAGTCAACTTTTATCACTAACTCAAGAAATAGAAAAAACTGCATTTAAATTCCTTGGACGAGAAGGCGTTTTCATTGGAGGACTTAGCGCAAGAGTTGAAAAGGGAATAACCCCTTACGGTAGACATTTTCTTAAAGCTATTCCAAGAGTTCTAACAAATACAAATTGTATTAATTCCTCTGTAAACGTAGCAACAACAAAAAACGGTGTTAACATGGATGCTGTAAAGCTAATGGCAGATGTTGTGGCAGAAATCGCAGAAATCGATCATAAAACACCTCCACCAGAAACAAGTGAAATCGCTTTTGACAGAAGAGTTGATGAAATCAGACGAAGGCATCCTAATGCAAATGTAGAAAAAGTAGTGTCAAATAATGCTAAACTTGCAATCTTTGCAAATGCTCCAATCGACAACCCTTTTATGGCTGGAGGCTACCATGGTTCTCCAGAAGCTGAATATACAGTAAATGTTGGAATTAGCGGTGCCGGGGTCATAGCAAAAGCAATTAAAACAGAACTTGAACGTGGTAATAAAGATCTGGGACATATAACAAAAACCATTAAAGAATACGCCCACATAATGGTTAAAGCGGCGGAATCTATCCGACAAAGAGTAATAAGACAAATGCTAAACATAAACGATAAGTTGCCTTTAACAATTCATGATGGAATTGTGGATCTTTCAATAGCATCCACAGATGCTAGGGATGAGGAAGGAAACCCTGTAGATAGCATGGCACGTGCATTTGAAATGGTAGGTATCAAAGTTGGTGGTCCCGGAACCTTGGCAGCAGTTGGACTTATCGTGGATAGCATAAAGAAAGGAGGTGTCGCGGCCGCTATGTATCACGGCGGGTTGAGTGGCGCTTTTATACCTGTGAGTGAAGATGCTGGAATGGCTGACGCTATTGCTTTTGAACATTTAAACTTTGAATTGTATATGGCCATGACTGGTGTTTGTTCTGTTGGAATAGATATGATTCCCATCGAATGGCCTGAAGATATGACAAGAGATGAGTTTACTAGGTTTGTGGGAGGTATAATTGCCGATGAGATGATTTACGGCGTATATAATGGAAAAATTACAAGCGTGAGATTACTTCCCATAAAAACAAGTCAAAATATTGACCCAAATACTTGGTTTGTGTTTTTAGGCGGAGCTGGCTTACTAGGAGCCAGTCCAATACCTAAAATCCGTAAAATGCGTGAAAAAGTCCCAAAAGAATGGTTCTTTAAAGGTAGAATCGGAGGGCCCATTCAAAGTCTACGTGACTAAGGTTTCCCTGAGGGCAATATCATGACAATTAAAGATATAGATCTAGAAGAACATAGCGAAATAACAGGTTTCATGGAAGAACTTAAAAAAATAGGGGAAAAAATAGCGGAAAGCGCTGTTACTGAAAAACCAACATGGATAGGACATAGTTCAAAATATAAAAATTTGATTAATACACTCGCCTTATTTCAAACCTTTGAATCCGCTGAACGTGTTGAAGTTTTAATGAACATATCACCTGAAAAAACTTTCAGAGAAATCGCGGAGAAAATAGGAAAAAGCATAGGTGCTGTGCAGAACCACATTAAAAAACTCTTAGATACAGGTCTCATAGAAGCCGTTGAGGGTGGAAAATATAAGATAAGCGAGTTTGGCCTTCTCATGCTCGGAGTACTAAAAATAGTTGATAACATATATAATAAAGTTGTTGTACAACATGTAATGCTTGAAAAGAAAAAGAAAATAGAGGAGGCTATTAAATCGCTTGAAAAAGTTGCTGCAATTGGAGGAGAAAGCCCAGAAATTGAAAGATACAAGCGTAAACTGAAAAAACAGCTTAAAAAACTAGAACAGGAATTAGAGGAAAAACTTGGTTCTCCGAATAGAAGAAAATGCGAAGAAACGTTAGCAAAGATGTTCGGCGTAAACATACTATCAAATTATAGATCAGTTTACCGTATTGGAGGAGAACCTCTAGAAGTTAAAGCTAAAATCTTCATTAAACCAGAATACATTGGGAGGATCAGAGAAATAATAGAGGAAACTTGTGGTGAACTAGGTATCTTGGAAATTTTAAGTGTTGAAAACGCTGTGCCAGAAGGATTTAAAATAGACCCCAAACACAAAGGATATGATTCATTAAACAACACGTTGGGGCAGGATGGCACTTGGTGCACTCCTCCGGATCCTGTATTTAACTTAGAAGCAAGGAGCGAAGAGGAACTGAGTAGAGAAATCTCCTACACAATCCATCCTAACAAACTCGTTAGGGGAGTTCTATTCAACCCCGTCCTCATCATCGGATTAGTGAGAGAAGGAAAACCGATCGTAAAAATTAGAATAAATCTAGTTAACAAACCTATATGGCTAACAGTCATAAGTAAAAAAAGAGAATGAAAACTAAAGCTTGTGGTTTACCAAAATGGTCACCATATATGTAAGCAACAAATATGGTGAAAAAATAAAACTGGAATCAAAAGGATTTACAAAATTTTTCAAAAAGCTGCAGAAAGGAGCAAACCTTATCGAAGGTACACCGCATCTTAAAAAAATAAAAAACCCTTCTAACACAACAATTCTAATATTAGAACCCGAGCAAAGCAACTTTCTGCATGAAATATTAGATTTCATTAAAAAAGGTGGCTGTGTACTCTATGCTTACGGGATGGCAGGCGACCCTCAGCACCTAATCTCAGAAAATATAGGTGAATTTGAAAACAATCCGCTCACAGATATAACACTAAACCTATTAGACCTCAACAAAAACAAAATAGCTGAAGAAAAAATCGTAAAAACGCAGATAAAAACAAACTTCACCATAACCTTAAACAGTAAAAAAGGATCAATCCCCCTAATAAAAAACGATAAAAACAAAACACACTGCACCCTAATACCTATAGAAAAAGGCAAACTCATCCTCCTAACACCAGTCTTTCTCCTATCAAATAAAACACTATCAAAATATGAAAAACTAGAAAAATGGGTTAACAAAACACTAATCCCAATCATCACAAGAGAACCCCCTCAAAAAATAGAAGAAAAACAAACCCCAGAAGAAGAACCAATAAAAAGAACAGGTCCTAAAAAGAAAACATCAGAAGAAATTGAAAACATTTTAAAAGAAATCATACTTGTAAATTCTTCTGAAATGGAAGAAGCATTAAAATCCACATACCATATTGGCTTAGATAAGCTTGAAGTAAAAGCAATTATAAGAATCAAACCAGAATACGACTACCGTGCTATAGAAAAAAAGTTAGGCAGCAAGTTCGGTCAAATAACTATTTTAAGTGTTGAAAACGCTGTGCCAGAAGGATTTAAAATAGACCCCAAACACAAAGGATATGATTCACCAACTAACACGTTAAAATGGGACGGAACCTGGTGCACTCCTCCGGATCCTGTATTTAACTTAGAAGCAAGGAGCGAAGAGGAACTGAGTAGAGAAATCTCCTACACAATCCATCCTAACAAACTCGTTAGGGGAGTTCTATTCAACCCCGTCCTCATCATCGGAATCGTTAGAGAACATGAAACCATAGAAAAAGTAAAAATAAAGCTACTTAAAAAAGAACACCTAATAACCGTGCTATCTCCCCCTAGCAAAGAAAAAAGCCTAAAAATTGAAATCTTAAAAGAAACACCTAAACCCCCGCTTAAAAATAGGGTACACCATGCATTGAAGTGCTTAAAAATATCGAAAACAGCTCTACAAGAAGTAGAAGAAAACCCAATACCAATAGAAACCTCCATCAACCTTCCTAAACGCTCAGAAAAACAGTTTAGAAACATTCAAGACGTTTTAAAAGACCCCCGATACAAACTGTTCTTCGTAACTGGGCCTCCCCTCTCAGGTAAAACCCTTTTCGCCGCCCAACTCATCACACAAACATACAAAGACCAAGAAAACCCTAAAATTGTTGCAGCAGCACCTAATGCACCAACAGAAAAAATAGAAGAAACAATCATAAAAAACTACAATGAAACAGTGCTAAAAAAATACAGTTTACCTGAAGAAATTTTCTCCGAGCTAAAGGAAAATGAAACCTTTGACATTTGGCTTGACGTAGACCACTACTACCATAGAAACGCAGCAAAAAAAGCAGCATCCTTCATAGAAACCGTACAAAGATATTATCAGGGTGTCCGCATCTTCCTAGTTTCCTCAGAAAAACTACTCGAAGAAATAAAAAACGAAATAGGAGATAAAGAAATTCTAGATAACGCTGTTACAATACGTATACATTCCCTAGAACTCCAAGAAGTCGAAAAAATAATCTTAAAAAAATACCCAAACCAAGAAAACATAAAGGAGGTAGTAAAAAGAATTTTAAGCCACGATAAACGTTTCACCAAAGTGCCCTACGTTCACGCCCTCCTAAAAGCCCTAGAAGAATATGATAAAAAATGTGGCATCGAAAAAATTTCTCCTGAAGAATTTTGCAACGTGATTATCGGAGCATGCAAATATCTTCGAGATGAACTAGAAATAGATGAAAAAATCAAAGGATTAGAAAAGTTTTCCTTAGATCTAGAATACGTTCCAAAATCCTTTAATGTAGAGAAAAGCCTGAGATTAAAGAATTGTCTTAAACCTGACATACAAGAAGTGGAAAGCTTGACCGCAGCACCTATGTTCTTTAGAAACCCCCATCCAATTGCTCTGGACTTTGAATCAAACTTCATAGTCCCAAGGAAAATCGAAACCGAAACCGAAAAAATAATTCATGAAACTCCAGTTCTAGTGATTGTAGGGGACTCTGGATGCGGAAAAACATCTTTAGCGTTAAAACTGGCATACAAGAAGTGGAAAGACGGGCATATAGCCTTATATTCTCAGTGCTACAAAATGGATGAGACCGACAAAATAAAGAAATTAAACCATCCCACAATTCTAGTTCTAGATGACATACACCTCGACCCTAAAAATTTTATTGAAGTCATACGAACACTCACACCCCATAAATTCATAAAAATAATAGCAACATCGCGTAAACCTCTCCAAAAAATACTAGCAGGAGAAGAGTTCGAAGAAGCTCTAAAAACCGTAAAAGAAGTGGAAGTAGAGGAGTTAAGCTTCAGAGAGGCAGTCAAAAAAATTCTAGAAGTACTGAAAAAACAGAAAATCGCAATCATCGAAGAAAACCTTGAAAATTTAGTTGAGAAAATAGTTGAGAGGACTAAACAAACATTCTACCTACTAAAATTTCTACTTCACCCATTCATGCATAAAAAAATGAAGCTAACACTTGAAAACTTAAAAAAGGTTAAAATATGTGAATCCATAAGAGGCTACATCAGCGAAATGGTTTTCGGAAAAATAAAAGAAATAGATAGAGGTATAGCTGATGAAGAAGAAAACGAACTCATAAAAGCCTTATACTACGTTTCACTTTTCTCGCAATACGAAATACCAGTACCCACCGAAATGATAGAGGAAAAAGGAATAAAAAAAGACATCATAGAAAACTTGGTAAAAATAGGCGAATTAACAAAAGGTAAAGAATGGATGGAATGGACACATAAATACCAGTACCTAATAGATATCCCACATCCATCTCTCGCAAAAACATATCAACAATGCTTCAAAAAACTAAAAGAAACCCTAAAAATCGACGAAACAGAAGAACTAACAAACCTCATCTCAAACACTCCACACCTCCTAGCAGTTACAACCATAAAACTATCCCACTACAACAAAAAACTACTCGAAAAACAAATCAAAAAACTCCTAAAAACACCAGAAAAACTAAAAAACATCATACAAAAAACATCGCTCACAGATATCGGCTACTTCTTCTACGAGCTTGGCCGGGCTGGTCTTAGCGGCGTTGCTAAGAATGTCGCCGAAGCTGTTATAGACGTGTTAAAACGCAAAGAAAAGTTTGATTCCGCCGATCTCAAAGATATCGGCGACTTCTTCCACGGGCTTGGCGAAGCTAGGCTTAGAGACGTTGCCAAGAATGTCGCCGAAGCTGTTATAGACGTGTTAAAACGCAAAGAAAAGTTTGATTCCGCCGATCTCAAAGATATCGGCGACTTCTTCCACGGGCTTGGCTTGGCTGGTCTTAGCGGCGTTGCTAAGAATGTCGCCGAAGCTGTTATAGACGTGTTAAAACGCAAGTTTGATTCCGCCGATCTCAAAGATATCGGCTACTTCTTCCTCAGGCTTGGCTGGGCTGGTCTTAGAGACGTTGCTAAGAATGTTGTGAGTTTTGTTGAAGGTGTTTTGAGGAGTAAGATTTTACGTTGTGAGGTTGGTCAAGTAAGAGGTTTGTTTTTTGGCGTAAAACTATTTGACTACCTGCCTTTATGGTTTGAGTTGCCTCGTTGGCTTGCTTGTTTGTTGCTGGAAAAGTTTAGGGATGTTCTGGAGGTTAGGGGGCTGTATAGGGAGTTGAAGCAGCGGTTTAAATGTTAGGATTTGTGTGGTTTGGTGTTGGTGTTTGAATAGGTTTGGTTTTTTGAATGCTAGGGTATATAGGTGAGGTGAAGTTTTGAATTCTTGTATATTTTTGTGTTTTAAGTTTCATGGTTAGTGATTTGAATGTTCTGCTGGAGGGATATTTTGGGTTACACGCTGACAGGTGTGTGTTCTTGGAGGAACGATTTGGAGGGGGCTGACTGTTGGGGGATGAGGTGTTTCTTATGGGAATTTTCTCGATAGGGTTAGAGGGGGAGGTTTTGCAGCTGCAAAACTTGCGAGTGTTCGAGAGCGGTTAAAAAGTGTAGGTTTCTCTTTTGTTACGTATTTTATTTTTGGTTCGAATATTGCTTCGCCTGTTTTTTTAGCTTCTAGTTCCACGGTTGCTGTTAAGATTTGTTTAGGTTTTAGCAAAAAATTTAAAATGGTTGTTTCTTCTGTTTCTAAAGGTTGTGTGGTGTTGGAGTGTGTGTTGGAGGGGTTGAGAAACTTTGTAGGAACCTTACAAAAGGTAAGGTAAATAAGTGAGTTGTCGTTGCTGCTTTATTTGTTTTTGTTATGTTATTTTTATGTGTGGGTTTCCGTATAGGGTGTAGGAAATCCATGCTATGTCTTTTTCTTGTGATAGTTTCTTTTTGGCTTTGGTTAGGGCTTCTCCTATTGTTATTTGGCCTTTTGCTAGTTCTTTGGTGTAGAATTCTTTTGCCATTTTTGCTGCTAGGTTTGTGTCTATTTTGAATGTTGGTGTAATGCATGCTCCTGCTCCTGCGTCTAGGAAGGCTTTTGCTATTCCTAGGGATTTTTCTCCTAGGTATTCAAGTTTTCCTCCTTGGCAAATGTTTATGAAGATGATGGTTGTTTCGTTGAGTTTGAGTAGTTTTTTTATTGTTTCTACTGTTAGTTGTTCTTGGGGGTTTTCGGATTCTTTAATTTTGATGTATGATTGTAGAGGATTGGTTAGGGTTTTTCCATGTCCTGCTATGTGTATTAGTCCGTAGTTTTCTTGGGATATTTGCGTTAAAATGTATGTTAATAGTTGTTTGGGGTTTTCAAGTGTTTTTATGGTGTTGTTTATTTTTATTTTGTATTGGGGGTATATTTCTATTGTTTTTACTTGGGTATTTTGTTTGCATGTGTTTTTTATGTGTTCTATTTCGTTTTTGATTGTGTCTTCTGGGAGGTCTATGTGGGATGCGATGACGAGTATTTTGAGGTTTTTTATGGTTCTTGGCTTTGTGTTTGGGGGTTTGGGTTCTTTTAGGTGTTTGGTTAGTATTATTTTTGTTGTGAGGAATTCTTCTCCGTTGTGTATGATTTCCCAAGGTTCATTGGCGGTGTTTTTGTCGACGATTATTGCTAGGTGTTTTGGTTTTATCTCTGTTATTGTGTTTTTTATTGTGTCTGGGATTATGTTGTATATTATTTTGCCCCAGGCTTCTAGTGTTTTTTTGTTTGCGTGTTTTCCTGGGATTTCTGAGTTTAGTTCTTTTTCTAGCATGTTTTTTATTGTGTTGAAAACGTCTTCTGGTATCGTGGTTTCTTCGGTGGGTATGATTGAGGAGGGGGGGTAAGGTATGCAGGTGAATCTGTATGTTTTGTTTTGTGTTTTTTCTATAGCTAGAAAGACTGTGTTTGGTTTTTTGTGATTTTTGGTGATTTCTGGATGTTCCATTTTTATATGTGTAGTTTCGTTTGTTTGAACGATGGTTTTGTTTTTTGGTTTTATGGTTGTTACATATGTTTCTTTTTCAAAGAGTTTGAACTTGGCTGTTGCCACGGGTTTTCCTTCTCTTATGATTTCGATGACGATTTTTGGGTTGAAGGTTCTTGCGTGTACTATGTATTGCGGGTGGAGGATGTATTTTATTTGGATAGGGGTTAGTGTTTTTAGGTCAAATGTTCCATTTGGAGCGTTAGGGGTCCATGATTCTTCCCAGTATAGGGTGTTTTCTTTTTCGTCATATTTTGTGTGTTGGGGGTCTATTTTGAATCCTTTTGGTACTGCGTTTTCGATTTTTGTGATCATTATTTGGCCGCTACACTCGTTGCCTAACATTTCTATTATTGAGTCGTAATCGTAGGGTGGTTTTATTCCAATGGTGGCTGAAACAACGAGTTTATCTTCCCCAATGATATATGTGTTTTTTATTTTTGTTTTAGAATGGACGAAAAACAGTTCTTCCAATATTTTTTCACATTTTTTTATTTGAGGTTTTTTCTGGTTTTCTTGGATTTTTATGGGTTCTATTGTTTCTTCAATTTTTGTAGAAATTTTTTGGATTAGTATGGAATTTTTTTGTGAGGGGAGGTAATATTTTTCTTGGTTGATTTCGTATATGAGTGTAGGTACATATGGGTATTCTCCTTGTTCTGTGGCTTCTATATCGATGTAGAAGGTGAAGAATTCTTTAGGTTGTAATTCTTTGTTAAGGTAGATGTCTCTGCCAATTGGTTTTCCTAATCCTAAGTATAGAAGTTTGCATCCAACCGGGATTGCATCTTTTATCTTATGTATAGTTACTATTGAGTCTTCATTATTGAATATGTTAAAGGTAAATCTTTGTATATCACCTATTTTAAGAATTACAGGTATACTGGGTTTATATGTGAACTTCAAGTTAAACACCCTTTATAGAAGTGTCACCTTTAAGGAAATGTTGTATTGACATGTTTAACATTAATAATTATCTTTATTCATATATTTTTACCACCTTGTAAACTAAGGGCTCTATACAAGTTTTACCTTGGATTACGTATTTTATTTTTGGTTCGAATATTGCTTCGCCTGTTTTTTTAGCTTCTAGTTCCACGGTTGCTGTTAAGATTTGTTTAGGTTTTAGCAAACAACTTAAAATGATTGATCCACCTATCTCTAAAAAGTTATCGAAAGTTCTAAATAGCTTAAAGAAGGCTTTAGGGAAGGCTTTAATTATTTCTTTTAGGTGTATTTCTGTTTCTGTCGGGTTGCCTACTCTATAAGTTACTATTATTTTTTCGCCTATTTTTATTTTATCGGCTGGCTGGATTTTGAATTCTTTATCTATTTCTGGCTTTGTCAATTCTTTTTTCATATTTTCGTATTTTTTTAGTAGGTCTTTTACTACTATTTGAAATCCGGTGAATACTTCGATTCTTCCTTTTTGAATATCCGAAACTTTACCGTAAAGGCTCCAGAAGTAGTCAATTACGTCTTTTAGAAGTGTTTGAATTGCTTTTATGGGTTCATTTCTATCTACGATTGCAACAGCGTCTATTTTTCCATTTGTGGCTATAGCCATTACTTTGTCGTCAAAGGATATGAGGCGTGCTTCTTTTCCAAGCGTTTCCGTGCCGAAGTGTTTTAAGGCGGTGATGTATCCGCTGATTAGTGTTTGATCCGGTATTTTAATGGATTTATTTGCACTGTATCTGTAAAGTAGGGGACCGGCTTCCGATAATATTATGAGGATATGGTGAATCATATTGCTTCACTTAAAGGTTTTTATATTTTGATTAATTTAGTTATTGCGTTTTAAGTTATAAGTTTTATAGTTGGTGTTGTCGAACATCAACAAAATATTTATTAATACAAATCATGGCAAAATTAATGAGTTTAGTGGCTAAATGATTTTAAGGAGGTGTTCCTGACATGTCTGAAACGGAACAAAAAATCAATAGAATTTTAGAAGTTCTCCTGAAAATCGAAGAAAAAATAGATAGATTCCTTGAATCTACAAAAGAAGCGGGGGAAAGAGAATTCAGGGGGAAAGAAGAGGTTAAAAGTGCGCTAAGTTACACCGACCCCTTAACAATTAAAACAGAGTATTGGAGGCAGTAAGGTGGCTGAGGAAAAGGAACTGCTGAGTGAAATTATTTTAAATGCCTCCGCACAATTTGCTGAATTCTCCAAGACCTTACCTGAAAAAATTATCCAAGGCGGTTTTAGACAGGTGTTGCTTGAAATGTCCAATTTAATTGGAAAAGTGTACTCTGCTGCATGCAAAGTCTCATTGAGAGAAGTTGAAAAGCTATTTTTTGATGAAAAATATTTATATGAGATATTGGAGGAGGCAAAAATTTCAGAAGAGATAAATAAAGAAGACTTGCTTAAAGTCGAAAGAGAAATTTATAGGAGCATATTAGAAAGAAGGAAGTATTTGGAAGAGGCTTGGATATACGAGTGCTTTCTCTGGTCTTTAGAATTATTTAAATCAAGTATTGATGAACGTACGTTTATAAATTACCAAAGATTTATAGAGCTCTGTGATCTTTTAATTAAAAATTTCACAACAGGTAGTAATGTGTTCAAAACTTACGTAGAAGGTTTTGGTGAAATCAGAAAAGCGATAATAAGAAGGGGAATGATAGATTACTTAAATGAATACCATAAAATAGAAGAAAAACGGGGAGGGGAAATTTATTTAGCAGAAGCTAAATTTTACAACTTAATTTCGCAGATAATAGAAGACGTTGAAAAACCTGTATGGGTAGCTTCATATCCCTATCCTGAAACATTATTCTTTCTATACTTAAGGAAAAAAATACTTGAAGAAGCAAAAAAACATATAGAAAAATTTGAACCATTAAGTGAAGAAGCAAAAACTGTGCTTGAACAGATCAATGAAAATATAATCAAATTGGAAGAAACTGTTGACGGCTTCTTAGCTCTTCATTTAATATCCCACGGAAAGATCGAGAAGGCCATAGAACAAGGTGAAAAAATTGTCCAAAAGGGAGGAAAAGAAAGGATAAAAGAAAAAATAAACAGACTTGTGAGTTTAGCTGTGCCCTTATTAAAACTTGAATTACTTAAACGAAAAATTTACACCAATTTTGCGAACAAAGAAAAATTAAACGATATTGCAACGGAATTTAAAAAAATACTTGAATCCATTAAAGAAGAAGAACTATCTGGCCATTTAAGCGATATTTTCTTTGATATGAAAATGTTTTATCAGTATCTAAAAAATTTTTTACCGAGCAAAGAAGTGCAAGAAGTTCTAAAGGAATTAGATGAAATAGAGAAACTTTCAGAAAATAGAGTGATACAGAAAATCAACGAATCACTTGTTTCCATTGAAAAATCAGTCAAACAACTGTTTAACAAAGAGTCTAGAATAGATCCCCACAAAATCATTGAAGAACTGGATGACCTTATCCTTCTAATGCCTTGGATAAAAGACGAAGAGAAAAGAGAAAACATAAGAAAGCATTTAATGGCTGCGTATGAAATTTGCAGATGGAAACTGAGTTACAACTGGTTAAACACAGATCTACCTCTACCATACTTCATTAGAGCTGTAATTTCACAGCACTTGGCGCTAAGAAATGCAGAAGAAATCTATAGAATGCTAGGCAATGAAGAACAAGCAAAAATCTGTCAAACAACAGCGAAATTAGCGCTCCAAGACATCTATGTTAGAGAGGCTTTCAATCACACAAATCACGGAAAAATGTGGACATTTAAATCAAGCATAGACAGAGGAAAATTCCTTGAAGAAGTATTAAAAAACAAAGAAAACGGAGAAAAAGTGCAAAAACATATAGGAATATTGGAAAAAGACCATATAAATGCGATAAAAGTTCTTAACCTCGCCAAAACCGCCTTTATAAAAGCTTATGAAAACGCCATAGATAAAGAAGCAAAATTAGCTTTACAAACACTTGCAATTATAAGGGACGGGGACATCCTTAGAATAGAAGCAGCCTTACATGATCTCTATGCTGAAATCGAAATATTAAAACAAAATTGGCTCAAAGCAGCTCAAGAATACGATATCTCAAAAGAAAAATTTAACAATGCAACTTCAAAATATGCACAAGCCGCGGAAATAGCTCCACTTGAATCCATAAAAAAGAACAGTGCAAACAAAGCAAGCATATGCGACATATTTGCAAGAATAAACAGGGAATATCGAGAAAAAGCAAGCAATAAAATCAAACCACCATACAAAGAAATTAACGAAATAGAAAAAATATACCAACAACCACTCTGAAAACCATCATAAACCATTTCATAAGCCTAAATAAACAGCAAACAAAACCTAGACACCAATTAATATCGATAGAAAAGTCTACAAGTCACAGACAAGGTGAACTGCTTGAACTTCGAAAAAGAGATTCAAGAACTAAAACACTGGGCGAAAAACCTAGAAAAAAAGCTTTTCGAAATGATGGAAGAAATTAAAAAGATAAGAACCATGCTCGAAGAAGAAAGAGAAAAAAGAATATTCAGAGGAATGAAGGAAAGAAAAACCGAACTACCATGGCCGTATCAAAAAGCATTAAGCTACATCAAAAAAGCAAAGCGCAACATAAATGCAAGAAGCCTCGCAGAAGCCCTAGAGATATCTAGAAGCAGAGCTAGCGAAATATTAAACGAACTCCACAGAATGGGATACCTAGAAAAACAAAGAAAAAAAAGAATGGTTATCTTCAAATACGCAGAAGAAGAAAACATATCGCAAACTTAAAAAAGTCAGCAAACTTAGCGCAAAATAAATAACCTTCAAATAACAACTAAACATTAACAGAGACTTATCATTCGTACTTAACTATAAATAAAATGGCGGAACCTTCAACATTAAAGTGAACCTCAAATTGGTAAACAAAAAAAATTGAACAAAATTTTAGAAGATATTTTACTTTTGAATTCTAAAACAAGATTGAAACTTTCTTATGTTATTGGAGAGGATGTTCTTGAGGTTTCGGCGATAGTTGGGATTAAACCAGAGTATGATTACATTAGAATACCAGATTTGCTTGGTGAAGGTTTATTGGAAGTTTCTAGAATTGAGGAAGCTGTGCCTAAAGGCTTTGTACTAGATGAAAAACACAAAGACTATGATTCTAAAAAAACGTGTTACACTTCGATGGAACATGGGCTTCAAACAAAGTTTTAGATCCAAGATATTCTGAACAAAGAACCTCAGAAGTAAAATACATAATTCATCCAAAATATTTTGTTAGGGCAAGCAAATTTAACCCAGTAATTGTCATAGAACTGGTTAGAGAAGGAAGACCCATAGCCACTGCAAAACTAAAACTTTTCAAAGAAGACAAGTACATAAACGTTAGCAGACCAGGTCCAGAAATGATGAAAAGAAAAAACTAAAAGTTAAAAGAGTTATGAAGCTTCGTCTAGAAGATGAAGAGGGTTTTAAACCATTTACAAGAGATTTTATCGGCAGAGAATGGCTATTTGATAAACTAGACAAAATACAGCGGGGCATAATATTTCTATTGGGACAACCTGGAACAGGGAAAACTGCAATAGCTGCTAAAATAGCGTTAACAAAAATGGTTCCAACAATATTAATAGAAAGGCTACATTCGATAAAAACTGGTCAAATAATTAGGGAATTAGCAGATCAAATATCACACTACTGGGGGATAAAAGTAAATCCAGAGTTAAGGAGAATAATAGAAGCAATCAAGGAAATAAATAGACAAACAGAAGAAGTTCCAACAATAGTAATAGACGGGTTAGATGAAGCAGAAAAACCCGAAGAAATAATAAGTTTAATTGATGAAATATGTAAACCCTACATAAAAAGCAAAGTGATTGTAACAGCGAGAACAGGAATAATTGATAGCCAGATAAGAGACTTGAGAGGAAAAATTTCTATGAGAGGAATTCCCACCTATACATTTGAGTTAAAATACAGTGACAAAAAACAGCTAAAGGACGTGCAAAAATACGTGCAAAAAATGTTGGAAAAACCAGAACTCGAAGAAAAAATCCAAAAACAAGGATACAAAATTGAAGAAGCGATTGAAATACTTGTTAAACATTCAAATGGAAACTTCGTGGTCGCCTCATCCTACATCAAAAGTATAGAAGAAAGCAAATTCACCATAAAAGACGTAGAAAAAATACCGATAACACGAACATTAGAGGACTGGTACACACACATAATAAACCTCATAGCAGAAAAGAAGACAGAAGTAAAAAAAGAAGACATAATAGAGGTTCTCTCAATAATCTCTGCAATACCAGAACCCACCACAATACCCCTCCTAAAAATAATAACTGAGAAAGATGAAAAATATTTAAAAAAGATTGTAAAAAGAGTATCTCTTCTATTAATAAAGGTTGGGGGGAGAAGCGGATATATAATTATGCATAAAACCCTTCAAGAGTACCTAGAAAAAATAGAAGAAGTTAACTTTAAAGAAATACATAGAAAAATAGCAGAAAAAATATTTGGGGGATTTGAAAAAGCACCTAAAACGATAATAGACTGGGATACACAAGAAAAACTGGCTGACTACGCAGTAAGGAACTTAGTACATCATTTCTATGAGGCAAACATGATAAATGAACTATTTCAATTCGTGGACGCACACATATGTCCAGTAATAGAGGAACAGAATATAGAAGTAGCCTACAGAAACATAAACCTAGCAATAAAAGCTATCAACAAAGTAGAGAGCATAGAAGAAAAAATAGAAAGATTGCTGAAGTATGCGAAAACAAAAACCACTATAATAAATCCAGACAAACTACCAGACTACATTTACGAAACAGCGGCAAAACTCGCACAAAAAAATGAGAAAATAGAAAAACAATTAATAACATACATAAAATCAATAAAAAACAAAATAAACCAAGCAAAAACAATAGCAAAAACCGCAAAACATCTAACAGAAAAAACATTAAAACAAATACAAAAAATACTGAAAAATATCCCACAAACAGCAGAAAAAGCCTAGGCACTAGCAGAAATAGCGGCAAAACTAGCGGAAACAAACCCGGAAAAAGCAACAAAAACATTTAAAGAAGCAATTGAAACAGCAAAACAAATAGAATACGCCTGGGATAAAAGCAGAGCACTAGCAGAAATAGCTTTGAGTGTTGTGGGAGGTTTGGATTGGTTTGATATTTTTAGGAGGGGGGTTGGTTTTTTGGTTTCTTTTGATGTTTCCGTTAGAGTTTTGTGTGGTTTGTGTTGTGGTTTTGGTGAGTGGTTGGAGGTTGTTGTTGATTTGTTTTCTGAGTTTAATTTTGGTTTTTGTTGATTTTTTGCGTTTTTATTCTTGCTTGCTTGATAGGTTTTCCGGGGCTGTTGATTTTTTGGATTTGGTGATTAGTTGATTTGTTTTAGTTTTTGTTTGGTTCTTTTTTGGGTTTTTTGTTAGGAAGATTTTGGTTTGAAGTTTAGGACTGATGGAGGGATGTTATTTTTAGGTTATGTTTTGGGTCTGTTGGGGTTGTTAAGAGTGGGTGGAGTTTAATGCTGTTAGTTTTGTTAAGTTGAATTATTCTTCGAGGGTTATTTTTGAGGTGGGTGGTAGGAGGATGGGGAAGTGTTTAAGTCTGTGTCTATTTTGTTTTTTGAGTTTTCTGATGTTAAGGTTGATGTTTCCAGTTTGTTGGGGTTTGAACCTAATGTTTATGTGTTGGAATTTCTGGTGAGTGGTGGTTACTTTTAGTTATTATATAGTTCGAAGGGTAATAGAGTGGAAATTGTTGTTGATTTTTGGCGCCGATTGGAAATAAAGTTGGCCTGCGCAAGCGGAGAAGAGATATATCTCTGTGGAGGAAGGATTGACGTTAAAGGGAGAGTTGGAATAAAAATATGGTTTAAGGATCTATTTTATAGAAACTTCTGCAAAGACTGGTGAAAATGTAGATGAGGCGTTTATTAAGTTTTTAGAGGTGATTTTGGAACAGCTTTGAAGAGTAGCTAAAAGGAATTATGTGAAATTTATGTTTAAGGTTGGGTTACGTTCAATTTGTTTAAGTTTAATTGTTGGAATAAAATTGGTGGTGTTTTAATGGTGGGTTTTTAGGGTTTGATGTGTGTCTTTTAGTCTTTCTGCTGTGATTTCTGTTAGTATTCCGGTTTGTTCTAGGTCTAGGTAGTTGCTGATTGATTCATCGAAGAATATTTCTGTTGTTGCTGGGAATTCTTGGTCTTCTCCTGTTAAAATGATTATGATCGGTATTAATGGGAGTGGGTATATTTTTATTGGGCAGTCTCCGTAACTGAATTTTATTTTGTAGCCTCCAAGTAGCTTGGCGGCTTCACAGAGTTTTTCAGGTTTCATTCCAAATGTTTTTCGTATAGTTTGGTTGGCTCGTTCAACTGCTACATGGCAGTATTTTCCTCCTGAGAGTTGTTTTGATGTGATTAGTTTATGTGTTTCTGTGGTTGGTTTGGCTTTTGCGTAGGTTGAGAGGATGTGGTAAATGTTTGGTAGGTTTTTGCATTTGGGCAAGTCTGGTGGGAAGGTTATTTTCTTTAAATTATCGTATATTTTTCCATTTTCGATGTTGAGTGTGTATCCTAGGAATTTTAATGTTGGCGTGCCGGGGAAGCCGAGTCTACCCTTTAAGCTTCTGATTTTTTCTTTGCACTTTTCCCAGTTCCAAAGTTCTCTCATAATTAAACATACCTTTCGATATTATTTTAAGCGTTTTCTTAATGTTGGGAGGTAATGGGAGTAAAGTGGCGGGAAAGGAGGAAGCGTCTTTAAATATTTGTCGATGAGGAAGTCTTAGATAAGGTTTTAGGAAGAAAGGATGTTTTTAGGTTAAGTTTAAGTTGATGAATTTAAGGTATATTGAAGAGTTTTTTCGGATTATTTTTGTGTAGGTAGGAGTATTATTTATTATTGTGAAATATTAGAACATATAGTAATTTCTTAAACCTATTTTAAATTTTAGATGTTAGGATGTTTAAATTTTCAAGTTAATTAGGAACGTGTTTTGTAGGTTTTTGTTATATTTTTATGGTGCTGTTTTCTCTGTTTTTCTAGTAATTGGATTCTTGTTTCCTCAATTTTGTTTCTAAATTTCATTTCGTGTTCTTTACAGAATTTTTCTGTGAAAAGCCATTCATTGGGGTTGGCTAAACATTCTTTTGAACATCCTTTGGTGTCCCATGTAATTATTCTATATAAGGTGGATACTACCGCTTTTGCTGTGCTTTCAATTGTTCCGATTCTTATTATTCCATATTCGTAGTCGTCGACAAAGCGTGTTTCCTTTGGTCTTCCGCTTACCGTGTTAAGAGATAGGAAAAATGTTAGGCCTGTTTTAAGTGTTGGAAGTACCTTGAAAATATTTCTAAGGAATTGCTCACAGAGCATACAACATTCTAAACATATTTTTCTCCCATCTCCACCGCAAATGTCCGTTGGAATTTCACGAGGAGTTGGAACATAAAAAGCTACGGGTAGATAGGTAAAGGTGAAAAGTCCGTTAGGATCTACTGGATATAACATCTCGTTAATTTTTTCGATTACTCTTTCCAGGTTGAAAACGCAGTTTACTAAAACTAACCTAACCATAACGGGTGGACCAACTATTTCCTCTGGTAGCATAAACTCACCAACATTTTATTTAAAACAGCAACGTGTTTCCTTAGATCTATTTCTCTTTTTGGCGAAATAAAGATAAAAATGAAGGTGAAACTAGAATAATACTTTGATAATTGTTCTCAGCCTTTTCTTTTATTTATAGAGAACGCGGTCTCCATCTTAGGTCTAACGCTTCAAAAAAGGTTTGTAACAAATTGGAACGAGTTAGCCAAATCTAGCCATGCTATTCCTCTTCTTTCAGAATTTTCAACCATTTTTTCGCATCTTCGCTTAAAAAATCCTCACCAAAAACTTCAACTATAATTTTTAGATACTCCAAAACAGCTTCCTTATTCTCCCCAAAAGTAAACGCAATTGCAGCCACAACATTCAATTTATCTGTTCCCTTAAGTCTTGTAACAGGTATGGAATGAGATATATGGGCTCCCTCTAAAACTTTAACAATCTCATATTCTGCTTTGCATCTCGGACAAACTAATGGTGGACTGTAAATTGGCACCATAAACTCTGTCCAACCACATTTAACACATCGCCATATCCCCATAGTCATAAAAACACCATTTAACCCACTAACGTCACCCAATATATAAAATCTTAGCATACTATCAAATTTAATCACTTCAAACTTAAAACCACAAAACTCGCAAGACTAAAATAATTTTCCAATTTTAGCATTACAGCTGTATTTTAAAGACAAGAGGAGACCCGTGGTAAGAGATAGAAAAATTCAAGTTAAGAGGCTTGGTTCAAGGTGGTATTATACAGTTTTTTATCGGTTTCGCAAGCTTACCAAGAATTATCAAATGCCTTAGAAAAGGGGTTTCTTCTCTATGTCAAGAAACCTTGGAAGCACGTAATCTTAGACAACGTAAAACTTAGAAGCGAGATTTCAAAAATTAAAAATGTAGTTGTTATTCCGCCTGTTAGCGTGGGTAAAATACAAAATATTACGTTTATCAAAGTCCATGGTAACGGTTGCATTTTATAACAATAAATTGGTTAGATAGATTTATTTAGTTTGGTTTATTAGGTGATATTTTAAGGTGTTATATGTGTGGTGGTTTTATGAAGATTAAGGTTGTGCTTGAACCTCAGGAAGAGGGAGGTTATACTGTTTATGTGCCGTCATTACCGGGATGTATTTCGGAAGGGGAAACTGTTGAAGAGGCCTTAGAGAATATAAAGGAAGCTATATCATTATACTTAGAGGTTAGTGATGATGATCTTGTTGATTTTCTTAATAAGAAGATTGTGGTTAAGGAGATTACCATATGACTAAATTACCTGTTTGTCTCCGGTAAACAGGTGATTAAGGCTCTTCGTAAGATTGGTTTTGTAGTTATGCGTCAAAGAGGTTCTCATGCATTATTAAGAAGATTGACACTCTCCCCACTTAAGTGGGGAGATTCTTGCTTCTAGGGTGTTCATTCTTTGGGTGTTCATTGCCCTTTTAGGCTCCCATCTACATCTGTTCCACCTTAGAAGCAAGGGGTGTGCCACCACCCCGATGGGCATACCTCCATTACGGAGGGTGCCCATATTTACCACGCCGACAGCATCCCTATGGGCATCTAAACCACATTTCAGACATTTGAACAGTCTGCCTCTTCTAACTGTCTTGTCTGAACTGCATTTTGGGCATATGCTTGAAGTTCTGTATTCACTAACCTCTTCCACTTCTATCCCATACTCTTCAGCCTTCTCTTCAAGCCTCTGAACTATCCAAGAGAAGCTCCAGAAGTTGTGTATCATGGAGTTTACCTTGCTGTTATGATGGTTGTTGTTTCTTATACCTTTAAGGTTCCCTACCACTATTTTTGAAAAACCCATTTGTTGTGCATATTCTACTATCGTCTTAATCATGGCGTTTACTGCATGTCTAAACCTCCTTTTCCTAATTCTATACATCCTTCTAATTCTTCTAGAGGTTTTGCCTTTATTGATTTTAGCTATCCTGCTCTGCTCCTTAGCCATTTTCTTCGTCCAGTACCACCAATCCCATAGAAGCTCTCCCCCTCTGAAAGCAACTGGCTGTTTCATTCCCTCATGCCATATTGTTGCTAAGCACCTGACTCCTAAGTCGATGTAGAGGGGCTTGTTGCCCCCTCTCTTGGGGGGCTTCTCGACCCCGACAACCATAAAGCCCCTCCACGCCCCATCCACCTCATCATAGATTATTTCAAGCCTTCCCTGCTTACCATGCCATTTGAGACTTCCCCAGTACCTCAGTTTAAGACCTTTGGGGAAGTAGAGGTACTTGTCATCCATTCTATAACAGTCATTTCTGATGACTACTCTAAGCTCCCTTCTGCCTATTCTCTTCCAATATCTAGGCATGGACACCTTCTTAATATGAGGGGGCAGTCTCCCCAGTCCCTCAAGTCTCTTCAACCTAAAGAAGCTCTTCCAAGCCTCGTTATTCTTTCTTATGATTTGCTGTGCTGTTGCTGAGCCTATTATTGGAGCATACTTCTTGTATAGATGTTTGGGATACCACGAGAACTTCTTGTAGTGGATATATGCTTGCCTACGCTCAAAGTTAAGCTCATTCCACAATCTAGCACAATTATCGGCTAGCCTCCTGAGAATTGGATTGTCCTCGACTATGAACGTGTTCGTTCTCCTCATTTCTTTCCACCCTGCTCCTCTATATACCTCTGGATAGTCTCAGACAACACATGCCCGGCTGTTGAGACGAAGTAGCTCCTAGTCCATAGCGACGGAAGCTTTAGAAGCTCGGGAAATTCGCTTCTAAGCACCCTAGATGTTCTCCCTTTAATCCTCCGCAGAACTATGTGTGGAGACCAGTATGGCTGGACTGATATGAATAAGTGGACGTGGTCTGGCTTAATCTCTAGAGCTAGAATTTCCCAGCCGTACTCTTCAGCTATCTCCTTGATAAGTTGCTCCAGCCTCCTCTTAATGGCTCCAACCAGTACTGGCTTCCTCCTCTTAGGAACCCACACAAAATGATAGTTACAGAGATATACTGCATGTCTAGTTCGTCGATAGCTCATCGCTATCTACAATAAGCTGTTGATTATTTAAACCTGTTGACGCCATTCATCCCCCCACTAAAGTAGGGAGCTTTCTGGCGTCGTTTCTGTAAAGCTTCAGAAATTGTTTACATGCCTGTTTACAATTTTAGTGAACAAGAAGTTTTAAAGCAATGTGTTGAAAATCGTCATCTACATTGTAGACATTATCTAGAGGCTATAGAGAAACAGGAGACATGTCCTTTTCTTAAACGTTATTCCACATCTCGCAATAAATATATGTATTTTTGTACCGCAAGACATACTTCATTCGTTAAATTGGAGGAGAGAGAGGTTTCTAGGTATTGTGTCAAAAAACAATATGTAGATTGTAGATACTATTTAAAGAAGACATCTCAACAGAAGTAGTATCCCAAATATTATGAAGATTGCAGCTGTAATTGTTTGCATGTGTTTTTGTGGAATTTTTTTGAGTAATATTTCTCCTATGGCTATTCCTATTACTGTGATTAGTGTGAATGCTAACATCACTCCAACAAATACTGGAACTGGCATATTATATTGGGCTGCCAGTGCAATTACCATTATTTGGGTTTTGTCTCCAAGTTCCATTAGAGAAACTAAGGCGAATGCCGACAAAAGTGTAAATTGACAGCTATAAGTTTTTTTCTCTTCTTCGACTTCTTTTGAGAATAAGGTAAATATCCCAGAGAGCATGAATATTGTTCCAGAAACTACTTGTATCCAGAAAAAAGGTAGGAACGCTGCCAGCGTTTCACCTATAAGTACGCTTAATCCATCTACGATTAGGAATGCTAGCATAGCTCCTATGAAAACTGTTTTTCGCGACCATTTAGAGCACAGCGTGATTACTGTTATCTGAGTTTTGTCTCCAAGCTCTGCAATGAATACGAGGAGGAAAGATGTAATAAGTGGAAGTAGATCCATAGATTGAAATCTACAATTTGAATATAAAAAGGAAGCGATTACTAATTATCATCCATAACTAACCAATAGGTCTGTATAATTGCGACACAAGGCACTAAATTTTTTCAAATAGTTTGGCTGAACTTTCCAGTAGCTTTAAGGCCTTGTTATAATGTTTTGACAAAAAATATAAGGAAAATTTCAGTAAGATTTAATTGTTAAGGGAATTATTATGGGTGCTGGTATAGGAGTATCGTTGAAATAATACTCTTCATAGTTTTAGGTTATATTGGAGAAATAGTTCCAGTACTGCCGTAGCTCCCGCAACTGTTGTAATAGCTGTTGCTGGAATAGCAATGATTATAATGGGTGTAATCGGTGGAATCATCGGTGCAATTATAGGTGCAATAGGTGGATTCATAGCAAGCAAAATGTAACATCACCGCTGATAGGCCACTCTTAGACATATTATGGTTGATAAACGCTGCTAATTAAACAGTAATTAGATGATAGTGGGATTAAATACTTGAAAAAGCAAAGTTTTAACTCATAATTTAAAACCTTCTAATGTTTTATTGGTTCTTAGCTTTCACAGTCAACTTCAACTTGTTTTCTCATTTTTTACGTTATGAGGGGCGTCGAAAAATATAAATGTAGTTTGAATATTGATGGATTGGAATTATGTTCCTTTTGCCCGTTGTTCTCAACAGTAAGGCATGCTCTTAGTTCTGTAAAACTCTTGGGAGGTGGGATTAGAGATGAGAATAGGTATAATGACTACTTGGAATGCATGTTGCGGTATATTCGCTCATGCACAGCTGGTTTGCAGTGAATGGATGAAAATGGGTCATGATGTTGTAGTTTTTGCGCCTAAAAATGAGAGAGGTAAGAAAAGTGTTCCTTTAGATGTTGAAGATGAGCCCTTTGTTTATAGAAATTGGGAAATGTATCGTTATGGTGATAGAATCCCTGATGATAACGAGTTAGACCTTTATTTTGATCCTGAACCCATTCTTAAAGAAGATTTTGATGTTTTTGTTGTTGAGAAACCTAGTTCAACCCCTCTTGGAAAGCTTTGTAAGATTTTTCCGGAAATAAGGTCTAAAGCCTCAACAATAGCGGTT
>JAUQZC010000149.1 GCA_030587435.1 Candidatus Baldrarchaeota archaeon
CCTTAAACTTGCCGTTGATAATTTTGTCATTGCTGCTAATGAAGCTAGACGTGTTAAATCTTTCAGAAAAGCAGCAGAAAACTCTCTTATGGCCCTGAAAGTATATGAAAAATTAAAAATGACGGAAAAAAGAGATCAACTGGTTCTAAATATAGCTTCTGACCTTGCAAACGCCGCTAACGAATACTTAATGTGGAAAGAAATTAGAGGTGCCGCTACTTGCGTTGCTATTTCAAGTTTGATATACTTTGCTACAGGTAAAATTGACGATGCAAAGAGGATTATTGAAAGTTTTAAGGAGAAAATTTCCGCTGAGGACTTTGAAGCTAATAGAATATTGAATGTTGCATCCTTAGTTCAAAAAGTTGTTGTTGACTCTGATGCTTCAACGTATTCAGAGGTTGAAGGACTAGTAAATTCTGTTTTAAAACCTATGCTTCCACTTATTAAAGGTAACATGTTTGTAAAAATAATCGATGAAGCGATGCAAACCATTGGCAGTAAGGTTAAGAAAGAAATTCGACTTCCAAAAATCACACCCGCCCTTCGCGTCCCACTTGATCTAACTTTTAATACGCCGTTTGATATTACTCTAAAATTGAAGAATGTCGGTGAAGGCGAAGCTAAAAACGTAAAAATCGTTTTTAACGTACCGGAAGAAATAGAAATTGTTAAAGGAAAACGGGAAACCACTATTGATATGCTTCCCGCTAATGGAGAAGTGGAAATGAAAATAACCTTAAATGTTCCGAGTAAAGGTGCAGAGAAGGAAGAATACAGTATTAGTGCGGATTTAGAATATTTTGACATGGTTGGAACAGCGTACTCAATTACCATAGGCCCCGTGAAAATTACATTACACTTAGTTCGGGAAAGCGAGAAATTAAAAAAAGAAATTAAAGATATCATTAAGAAAATGTCAGACTTAAAGGAGAAAATCAAAGATTTTCCCAAAGTTCTTGAATATGTATTTCTCCGGTTAATAGATGACATAAAAAATGCTGTAAACAAAAGTGAAGAGCTCTTACGTAAAGAAAAAATAGATGAAGTAAAGATAAATCTTAGGATTGTAGACTTTGTTCTTAACGAAATATCGCAACTACTTGCTGATAAAGGATTTGAGGAAAAAGTTAAACTCTTGAAGGAGCAAATTAAAAAAGCTGAGAAACAAAAAAACGTTGCTATTAGAGCTTCAGAGAGCCAATCTGAGGAAACTGGAGGATAAGTGTTGTTTAAAATACTGGTACTTCCCGTGGGAAACGTTCCAAATAAAATTCTTAGGGGTATTTGTGAAGCATTGAAGGAAGTTTACGGTGCAATCTGTGAAATTTATCCGAAAAGCCTTCCTGTTCCCGGTGAGGCTTATTCTCCAGAAAGAAAGCAGTATCATGCTTCGTTTTTTGTATCATTGGCAGAAAGATATGCGAGGATGTTGCATTTTACGAGGGTTGTAGCTATTACTGATGTTAATCTTTTTGTTCCAGGTTTGAATTTTGTTTTTGGTCAAGCTAGTTTACATGGGCTTGGTGCTGTTGTTTCTCTTTTTATGCTTAGACCCGAAGTTTACGGTGAGTCTCCTGATATGGATCTTCTATTGGAAAGGGTTGTTAAAACTGTTATCCACGAGATTGGTCATACGCTTGGTCTTAATCATTGCGATAATCCTAGATGTGTTATGAGGTTTAGTAATCATGTTGGAGAAACAGATTTTAAAAACAAAAATTTCTGTTCAACTTGCAGGAAGAAGGTTGACCGAGCTTTAGAAAAGTACCTAAACGAGTGAAAAGGTGAATTTAATGGATGTTGATTTAGATACTATAAGAAGTATGTTCTTAAAAAAAGTTGAAGAATTTAAGTTGAAAATGTATTCTAATAATAAATTTATCCGAATTATTTCTCGTACAGGCGAGTTGAGGTTTATATCGCTTGAAATATTGATTGTTTTCATTGTTTTTACTCCTTTGTTTTTGCTGCGTTTCTCTCCAGGTGTTATTTTATTATCGAACTTTGTGGACGTTCTTTTTCTGTCATTTATTTTCTCCTCTCTCTTTATTGTTCTCCCAGTAAACGCGATCTTAACGCTCTTAGGGAGAGGTATTGAGAAAAAGGCGTTAAAGAAAGAGAAAAATCTTTTAGAACTAGGTAAAAACATAATAAATAAGGAGTTAATGTTTTTTCAGCAACATTTAGATGTAAAGGTAGAGTTACGAAGAGAGTTAAGTGAAGAAGACCTTATAGATATGATTATTGAGAATAGTGGAAAAAAACTGGCTTATGGTCCTCGTGATCTGGTTTTTCGCGCAAAAAACAACATAGATCTCATTATTATTGATTCTGGGGTCTTTGATAATCGGTACGGTCGATTTTTGATCTTTCAGTTTAGTTATCCCTTAAGATTAGAAAAGCCAATTTTAACGACAATATCGGAAAATGAAGAAAAAAACGAAAAACCTGCTAACGAGGGGGAAGAGGTACCAGAGTGGTATGACAGGCTCGTTTCTCTTCTCAAGAGTTATATTAATTTATCTAATAGTAAAGAAGTTCTTCTACGGTTAGAAAATAATAGGTTAGAGATAGTTATTTGTGAGTATCAGCCGTTAGGTTCTCCTGGATATTCGCAGTTCCTACAGGAACTAAAGGATTTTGTTTGTAATGAGCTTAGTAGTTGTTATAACGTTAATTGGTAAATCTTCTAGGTGGAATGTTGATGTAGTGAAGATTTGAGACGTTTGCTCCCCTAAATACAGTGACACAACCTCTGGTAGGATTTTATGTACGGGGATAACTCCTTTGTTAACTCCAGTACACCAACTGTGAACATAAATGTAAAAGACCCTATCCTTGTATCTATAGTGTGCTGAGAAGAAATCGTTTGGATGCAAGGGCGCTTTTTTAACATAGAAGGGCCAAAGCTTACATGCAGTTGGTTTATCTTCTTGAATACTACAAATATTCCCGTCTTGGAATATACATGTTCCGCCCTTTCTCTTTAGGTAGGGGATCCCTCCTTCACATTCTATGACGTTACTACCGTATTTTTCCATCAGTTTTTGCGCCTCACTGAGACTTAACGGGACTTTAAATTTACGACAACATTTGCCGCATGCAAAACAAGACCATGTTGTAACAAGTTTCCAAGGGATTAAGGGCATTTAAATGCCCTCACCCTTTTAAGCTTACTTATTACGATGAAAGCTTAACGTATTTTTACGTCTTTTTAGAAGAAAAATTATTTAAAAAAGTATTGACTTGCATCTATTGTTTTCTTTTTTCCTTTAGAAACCAGAAAACCAGGAAATCTTTTTCGGATGCGAAGTAGCTTCTCCATTTTTCTGCTTCTTTTTCGTCAAGAAACCAAAATGTATAAAGTATTCCTGAGTTTTTCCATTTTATTGCTGAGGGTGGTATTGGTGGTTTTCGAGGGCTTTCTCCTTGTGTAAGGACTACTAGCCGCCATATGTATTTATTGTTGTTTTCTCTGGTTTGTTGGAGCATATTCATACCCTGTTCCCCTTTTAAGCCGATTTAATTCATATAACTTTGTCTTTATAAATAATATGATAGAATCGATAGCGCAGTGGTCTTATGTGGCGCCATTTCTATATATTAGTTTGATGATAAAATTAGTTTAGACGAGGCCTTCTTTTCTGCACCATTCTATTGTTCGTGTCATTCCTTCTCTAAGAGTATATTTCGGCTTGTATCCTATGCTTTTGATCTTCGAAATGTCATAGTGGCGATGTGTAAGTATTGTTTCCAGGAATTCTTTACTTATTTTTGGTTTTTTGCCCGTGAACTTAGCTTTGATCTCTGAAAGAGATACGGCAAATTTTGCTAAAAATACTGGTATATGTTTTACCTCTCTTTTAACCCCTAGGTAGTCTAGGATAAGAAAGTACAGTTCTTTTAGTGTTATTGTTTCTTCGTCGGCAGCTATGAAAATTTCTCCTTCTGCTCTTTTTTCGTAAGCAAGTAAGAGAAGTGCATCAATTAAGTTTCTAACGTATATTTGATGGGTTAATGTTTCTCCTGAACCGATTATTGGTAGTTTTCCTTTTGCTATTAGGGGTATTAGAACTCTGTACTGTGGTGATCCTTCTCCATATGCTGGAGCAGGTCTTATTATAGCTATTGGAAGACCATTTTCCTTATGTGCATTTAATACGATTTTTTCTGCTTCTAGTTTTGTTTTCCCGTATGTTGTGAATGGTCTACAAGGTGTTTCCTCGTTTGCTATGCCTTTAAATTTTCCTATGACTGATACAGAGCTTGTGAAAACGATTTTTGAGTCGTATTTCAAACATTTATCTACCACGTTTCTTGTTCCTTCAACGTTAACAGAATACATTAGTTCTTTTGGCGCCGAATAACTTACTATCGCGGCGAGGTGAAAAACCAGCTCTGGTCGAACTTTTTTAAAAACTTCTTTGAGGTTCGCATTGTCTCTTATATCACCTAAAATTACTTTTATGCCCCCTATTTCAAGGGGGTCTATCGCGTAAACCGTAATGTCGTGACTTTCCTCTCTTAATTTTTCGATTAAATGTCTACCTATAAAACCAGTTCCGCCTGTTACCAATATTTTCATTTTAAGCATCTCCAAAACTTTCAAAATGTTATCTTTAGCGAATTATGGTGATGAAATGGTATATTAACTTTTTAAAAAGGGAAAATTTAAATATATGGGTTTTTCTTAAAGGGTTACGAGGTAGTTAACGTGAAGTGGTTCATGGAGCTTCCAGATGTTTTTGAATCAATTAGTCATAGAATGAATAAACAATTTAATTCTTTTAGGAGAAAACTACTTCAATTATACAATTTGCGTTCCATTTTTTTGGCTGATGCTTTTGATGCTGATGAGAAACCTGAGATATTTTATGATGATTCCGGTTATTTGATGTGTGAAATTCTCTTTAAAAAAAGCGGAAAAGTGGAAATTACTGCTTACTCCAGAGAGGTAGCCGAGCTAGATGAGTCAAAGGCAGGGATATTTGACTTTTTAGGAAAAAGAAAATAGAAAGAATAAAATAGCATCGTGTAGAGAATAATAAATTACTT
>JAUQZC010000150.1 GCA_030587435.1 Candidatus Baldrarchaeota archaeon
TTCGGATTTGACATAGGGCTTCATCTTCAAATGGTTTTGAGCCTTACCGCTTTTCGTTACACACCCCATACCAATATTTTTGAGAGCGCCGCCAAAACCTGTTCTAGGATGACCCTTAAAATGAGCAAGACTAATCAAACAGTCAGCTTCAGCAATAGCTTGACCAATCTCAACCTCCTTAATCACCTTACCATTTACCTTAACTTTAACTCCACTAAGACCCTTAAGCCCATCCGCAATAATTATAGGAGCACCAACAGTCTCAGAAGTAAAACCATGACTCGCAGCAACCCTAAGATATCCTACAGCGGTTCCACGAGGCCTATCCAAGCCAACACCAGTAGTATCCGTAACAAAAGGAACTCCGCCAAGTTTTTTAATCTCCTCAACAATTATCCTAACATGAATAGGCCTTATATGTGTAAAGTTTCCCTCTTCACCCATATGAACCTTCACGGCGACAAGATCACCCTTATCAATAATGTCTCCCAATCCAGACTCGTTAAAAAGCTTGGGTAACCTAGCATTAATATTATCCTCTGCTTTCCGAACCTTAAAATCAATCATAAACACATCAACCATAAAACCACCCTCCCAAACAATTACACAACATATAATCCATAATAATAGTCGTTAAAATTTTTCCCAAAGTCCCAGTGGAGCCTTGATCTAGAATTACTCTTCTCTATAACAATTTAATATATTGATTTCAAAACGATCAGCCCTTTACAATAGTCGATTTTAGAAGAGATCGAAATTCAAAAGGTACTCAGGTGGCCTACTCTTATTTTGAGAGAAACATGATGATTTAAGTCTCCTATGGGACTAGTATATTCTCAAAAATACGAGGTGTTCTGAATGGCGAGAAAACAGGTAGAAATGTTAGAGAAAATACGTGATTTCGGCGAGTTAATCGTAAGATTAGAAGCCTATCGAGAAAACATAATACATTCAAGCACGTGGCCAGTTTTTGGAATAGTTATGTCTTCGGGAACATTAATAATATGGGTCATGTATCTGATATCAATGAACAACTCCCTATGGTTTTTAGTTGCTGTTCCATCTATAGTTGCAATCTTGCTTTACGGTTGGATACATGAGAAATACTCCCCCAAGTACTTCCAAGAGCGAAGTTGGATAATGGCGTTCACGTTCGGAGTGCCAATCTTCGCACTATACATAGTTGGATCTCTACTACTAGATTTAATTAATGCGTCACATATCTTGATAGGGTACTTCTACTCTTCAATTTCCTGGTATGTCGCTCTTGGACTGGGAATGTTGCTTACAGGACTTACTGTTGAAAGAAGCACAGTAAAACAGAGACACCTTGTGTTTAACAGCACATTAATGGTTGGAGTTCTCTCACTACTGACATCACCGCTACTGATAGTATTACCACTATTTCTCAGAGAAATCGATGTACTACCTATCATTGGAGGACTCCTCTCGCTGTCTTTAATGCTAATAATGTTCCTCATAGGGTATCTAATCTGCTTAGAAAGAGCGCATACGGTCCTTATGGGTGCCAAAAATGAGCAACAATAAGAAAGAGGAACTATCTTCTTCTTTAAACTCCCTTCATAAATCTTTAGAGCTACTGGATATCAAGAAATTCCTCATAGTGAGCATCCTCTACTTGCTCGGAAAAGTGTACGAGGGAGATTTAGTTAAAATACTTGGTTTTTCTTGGGGGTCCCTCAGCACACAGCTCAAAATGCTAAAGGAAAAGGGCTTCATTGATTTCCGCAAGGTTCTAACACTTAAAGGCCCCAGAACTGTTATTTTCTTGACAGATAGGGGCTATAAAAAGTATCAAGAAGAATTGAAGAAAGTAAACATCCTACTGAGAACTCTCACATCCATACGGGAAATTTCCGATTGATAACAATTTTAACTTTCCTTAATTTCCAAGATTTTTGCTGTTCAAGTTTTGTCTTAATTTTGCGATTCGAGTAAGGCTATTTGGATTATTTGCTTATTTTTGTTTAGAACTATTTTTATTTTGTTTTTTAAGGTTTTTTCATATTTCTTTTTTATAAGATTCCATATTCCTTTGTCGTAAATTTCTACGCCGTACTCTAAAGCTTCTACTATCGTCGTATCAACCTTTCTTACTGCTTCCCAAGCTTCTTCAACTGTATATGTTTTTGGATCTATAAGTCCGATTCTCTTCGCCATAAGAACTTTTTCTACATCCTCTTGGTTTTTCACAATTATTACTACATCTATGTCACTTGAAGGCCTCCACGCGCCTCGTGCTCTAGAACCTATTACAATTACAGCTTCCACATCTGTTCCTTTGTTTTTCAAGTCTTCTAAGAACTCGTTTAAGACTTCTTCAGCCTCCTTACCGTCCCATATTTTCCCCAGTCTTGACATATTTTTCAATCACACTCCAAACTTTCTCCATAATCTCAATACATTTTTTAGCAGTTTCTTCATTATATTTTATCCTCAGTCTACGAGTTGCGTTAGGATATCTAGAAGCATAGTAATGCAACGTGAGTTTACGTACTTCCTCTACGCTAACCATAGCGCCTAGTATTTTTGTCTTATATTTTTCTTCGACAATTTTTATTAATTCAGTTAGTTCATGCGTCGGCATAAATATACCGATCCTTATGACTAGAGCTTTAAGTACCTTTTCAATAGCTTGTTGAGCGTGATAACATGCTTCTCTCCATTTCCCATGTGAAATCTATCTAACGCTTCTCTTCTATCCTCTTCAGCGTATTCAAGCCAATCCTTCCACTCATTATCCCTTAAACTCGGCAAACAATCCCACCTAATACGAACTATACCATAAAGATAGTAGCGTAACTTACTTATAGATTTACGTGGACTGATACTTAAAGTCGCAGTTTATAGCGAATCACACATGAAAGAGCTTTAAATCGAGTGTAAATATTATTAAGATGTTTTCAGAACATATAGTTTAACCCAAGAAATTAAATCTAATTCTGCTCATTTGAACTTAAATTAACTCTCTTATTTAGGACAAAAGATCATTGAACTAAATAATGTTACCAAAACCTGTAATTGTCTGGAGGGCTTAAAATAGTAGTATTATTGCTGTTGCTATTAAAATGGAGCCTATTATCGAATTAATTCCTGGAACTTCATTGAATAGTATTAGTGCGAGCAGTGAGGCTGTAATTGGCTCGAGGAGGACTACTGTTGAAGTTTCATATGGTTTCAAAACTTTAACAGAAGCTATGTAAAGAGTATGGGCGACAGCTGTCGGCAATATTCCCAATGCTAAAAGAATTAAAATAACATTAAGTTGTAAAGGTGCATATATTCCTCCTTGAAATGGGAGAGAATATAGGAAAACAACTATGGAGCCGAGCAAACAGTTTGAAGCCATGAGAACCCTAGCATCAACTTTTTTCCTGAGATCTGCCCCAATAATAAGATAGAATGCTTCAAATGTTGCAGCAAGAAAAGACTCTATATCTCCAATTATATTTCCGCTTAAAGTTACGATTTCTGTCAAAGTAATAACCGTTACACCTATAAAACCCAGAAAAACTGCAGCTATTTCCCTTCTTTTAGGCTTGATCCTAAATATTAAAACTGTGAAAACCAAGGACTGTATGGGTGTCGTGTTTACAAAAATTGCAGCATGTAAAACAGTTGTATGCTTAATTCCGGCAATATAAAATATAAAATGTAAAGCGAGAAGAGCGCCTAACGCGACATGTTTCCAACTATAGCCCCTAACTAACCGGAAAAACTCCCTTAACTCTCTCCTAAAATATAATATTAGTAGGAGGGACCAAAACCCTATGAAAAGACGGAAAAAAGCAATAGAAACATTATCGACTTGAGGTAGAAACCTTACAAAAATGGCGACCAATCCGAAAAGGATCCCAGCCATAATGCCCATAGCGAGAGCCAATAATCTTTCCATTACCTTATCGTCCCCCAATACTTTAAGGCACTAAAAGAGCAATGGTTTAAGCCTAGGAACTTATACTTAAAATTTTCGAACGGCGACTATTCAGTTTAAAGCTAATTATTTTGAGCAAAAATGTTTAACTAGAATGTATGCAATTTCGTAGAAAAAGTCAAAAAGTAAGAGGCCAAGAGCATTCCACTTCAGGTATGGGATAAGAATTATACAAGCAATTTTAAGGAAAGGCCTATGTTCCCAGATTTTAATGTAGATTTCTCTTATCTTTTTCTTTTCAGAAAAATAGTCGCCTACTTCATCTAGAAGGGCTGAAACTGTGAGAATAAAGGTGATAACAATATTCCATTCTTTGGGTATTCCCAGCAAAGCCACGATTAAACATATGGTTAACAAGCCTAAGAGATGATATCTATTATCTATTTTACCTGTCATACCTGTTCCAAGAATTATTGCAATAAAAATCATATTAGCTCCAGGATAAAGGGAAAATAGTAATCCTATGGAGAGACCAGAGAAAATGAACATGAGTGCAAGGGTAATCTTTCCTCTTTCTGCTCCTTCATCAGTTAGTTTCATCGTGAAACCTGCTAAACTGTAAAGTAGCATTGCAGTAATTGCATTCAATTATGGCACCCACGTTTGCTCATCAAAACGTTCCTTGAAAAAGCGGAGGAATAGAAGGAAGCTTAACGATACTAATAGAATGTCCACAATTACCACTCCATTCAAACCGTAAAGTACAAAGATAGGATAAGGGGCTACAGGGCCCAAAGCATATCCAACAAAGCGAAAGGATCCATAAATAGAAGATATTGTACCTCTAAGTTTCGGATCTATTTCAACTGCCAACGTATTAAGAGGAGTAAAACTTAGTGTTGTGATGAACCCCATGGCAAATAGCAATATTGGAAGGTAGGTAAACCAGTTAATAAACAGATAGAGTGAGGTCAAGAAATCTAAACTTAGAAAACCTATCAAAACAACTTTTCTACGACCTATGAAGTCTGTTAAAAACCCAGATATAATACTGGCAATAACCCCTCCTAAACCAGCAGTAAACAGGTAGGTTCCCCACACGTTGGAAGGAAGATTGTAAGGTGGATACAAAACAATGCTAGATAAAAACGTATAGATGCTAAGTCTTGTGAAAAACAGTGTTAACCCCATAAATCCTATCAAAATAACGAGAAAATTAAATATTCCGTACTTCAATATCCCAAATGCTTCCTTTCTATCAAAATGCGTTAAATTTTGCTCGGGGAGGAAAAAGTAAATTAAAATGAACAGTATTAAACCGAATAAAAGCATTACGAGAAAAACATATCTCCAATAAATTAACCCCATGAATCCTCCAACTAAGGGACCCAATGTTGCACCTAAAGTGGTTAATAAAGCCCCAAAACCCATAACTCTTCCCCTTACCTCAGCTTCAAATACATCTCCCACTAACGCCATGGAAATAGGTGTTATGAACGCTGAACCAACTCCCTGCAACACTCTTGACAGCAGGAAAATTGCGATGGAAGGGGAAAAATAAGACGATAAAGCTCCAAGCGAATACATTGCCGCACCAAACAGAAGTGTTTTCCTCCTACCATAAAACACATCGCTCAGCATCCCAGAGAATAGCTGCAAAATGCTGAAAGGCATCATATACAATGTTATAGTTAAGCCGAGATAAAATTGCCCAACACTAAAATCGTTACCAATATATCTGAAAAGAGGTAAAACCATATTCCCTCCAAAAGGCCCGCTAAAAGCTGCAATACCAAAAATAACCACCACTAGTGATTTTCTCCACGACATCGTCATTCTCAACTCAATAACTGTTATACGTTCTTAATTCAACTAATCCTCTACATCATATTCTAATTATATGGAAACATGAATGAGAAATTAAAGAATCTTAAATGGTTCGTAATATTTATATTTAATTGGAATTGTAAAGAGATAAAAGTGAAGTGTAAACCTCAATCTGGTCAGTAATTATCGACCAGAGAGGAAATTGAAAGATAAGCAAGGGAAAATTATTATTGTATCTAACTAGAAAATCCCATTAAGGGAGTTGGGAGTAGACTGCTGCTATAAGTAGAGGAAATATTATTGTTGCGTCGCCTTGAATAGTTGATATTATTCCTTCTTCCTTAACTTTTCCCCAAGATATTGCTTCGTTGAGTCTTGCACCGGAGAGACTTCCATCGTAAGGCTGCGCAGTAGTTATTTGTACAGCGTAGTCTAATCCACCTTTCAAAAGGTTTGAGGCAATAGTGTAATGTTTTGAGATACCGCCACCGAGAATTATTGCTCCAGTTTTCTTAGAATCGTAAACTATGTCTGCAAGCTCCTTCATATCTTTGGTTGCATCAACAACAAGTTCATGTTCCTGATTAAACAAAAATACTTGTAAGCCTAGAGCTGAGTCTTGGAACCCAGGTGAAAAAATCGGCACGTTATTCTTAGCTGCTTGATAAACAAAAGAATTTCCATCTGGCTTCATTCTTCTCCCTATTTCGTAAATCAACTCTCTAATAGAAACTGTTTTCTTTTCTTCATAGATCTCTAAGAGTATTTCTTGAAGAACTTTCTCTAAAAGCTCATAGTTTTCATTTGGAACATAAATATTGCCTAACCTATTGATGTTCTCCCTGTGAAGTTTAACATCGTTTGCCTCAAAACTTCCAACGTAATATTTTCCACCATAAGCCTTTATAATATCGTGATCAATGCTGCCACCAGTAGTTATAATCACATTTACAAGTTTACGCTTAACTAAATCGGCGAAAACAGATCTTAAACCAGTTGCAACAAGATTAGCTGTAAAAGAAATAAAAACAGTACAATCTTTATCTAAAAACATATTCTTAACAATTTTTACACCTTTAACTAAACTAAGAGACATAAACCCCCCACAATTCCCTAATTCATCTATAAGCTGTTTAACAGTCATATTCTCTCTCAATCTCATATCTTTAACAACTTTATTTGTCAAAGTAAATCACCAAACATCTCACTTCATTATCCTAGCTTTTATCCATAACACTATTAGTAAACTTTTGGATACACTTAGATGTGCGAATCAAGATATGTATCTTTTTAAACCATAGCTCTACGCGAAAGCAATTAAAGTATTTAATGATTTAAAAGGAACGTTAAAACATGTAAATACCAAAATTGCTAACTGCGACGCTTAGAAGCATTAGAATTGCTATGTAAAACAAATAGTCTAAGCGTGAACAATAAGATAAAAACTCTCTTAAGCGGCTTTACAAATCTCTATTGTTGTATTTTGTTAAAACTTTGGATTTTAAGTGACTTAAGTGACTAACAAAGGATGCAAAGGAATACATTGTACTACAAAATAATGCGCAAAAATATATTGATTTTTTAGAAAAACGTTATGGGGTATATCACTACATTAAGAGTCATTGCGAGTTACTTAATTACGTTGTTAAAATAAAGGGTGCGATAAATGACCAATAATTATGCAATACCGCCAGAAGTCTGTTCTTTCTTTTCTGTTGGAAAAAGCAGCTCGTTACTTGTAAAAGGTGCCCCTGGAACGGGTAAGACAATTTTTTCTCTACAGTGTGCTAGTGAACTTAAAGAAAAAACCTCAGGAATATATTTTTCAACTAGAGTAGATGCTAAATCTCTGTATGAACATTTCCCTTGGATAAAAGAACAAATTCCGCCAGAACAAGTAATAGATGCGACTAAAAACATTACACCCAAGGAGATGGATTTCGCATACGTCATTAATTATTCCTCACTACCCGATTTCCTTAAAAGCCTCTACTCAATAGTACATAAAATATCACAGCAACAAACGCCTCTAATAATCGTGGATAGTATTGATGCACTTGCTGCAAACGTTAAAATGCCTGTAGAAGAAACATGCTCACGGCTCGTAAACTTCGCTGAAAGCATGAACTCCCAAATGATAATTGTGACCGAAAGATACGATACTTCTACGATTGATTATATAGTTGACGGCGTAATTAAACTTGAGAGAAAATTCATTGAAAACAGGCTTCTAAGAAGAATGAGAATAGAAAAGTTGAGAGGTACAGAAATACGTAACTCTACATATTATTTTACTCTGCAAAACGGAAAATTCCAATACTTCAAAAGACTTCCAACCCATCATCTAATAGACGGCTCCTACGAACATGGTCATCATTCGCCAATAAGGGATAGCGAAGATACAAAGTTTTTCGATAGCGGTAAGTTTAGCTTCGGTACAGAAGCTATGGATGAAGTTTTTGGTGGAGTTAGAAGAGGAAGTCTTATACTCTTTGAGGTAGACGACAAGATGACCATGGAAGAAGTTATCACGGTGACTTTTCCTATTGTAGAGAACTTTCTTGCACAAAAACGCTATGTAGTAATGTCTCCTAGTGAAAATTTGCATCCTGACTTCCTTTTTAAATTGCTCAAGAGGCTTGTAGGTGAGGAGGTAACTTCAAAATATTTCAAGTACCTTGACCAAATACTGCAATACGTTGAGCAAGGCAACAATATCATAAAGACACAACGTAAAAGAATTTTAAAATATATTACCGATGCAGTTAGCAAACTTAAAGTAGAACACGGAAAGCCCATATCCCTACTATATCTATTCATAGATACCTTGGAATCGATTGCCGATGTTAACGATGTTTTCAGAGTTCTATCAAGTATTGCTGCAAAAATAAAAATAGAAGGCGATCTTTGCATCGCACTAAAGTTGGTGAGTGGCAGGAGGGGGAATGAATACTATAGGAAGATCGCGGATATTGTCATTAAATTGTTTACTCTTAACGGTATTATTTTCCTATATGGAATTAAACCTGTTACAAAACTCTACAACGTAAATGTTGACCTAACATCTCCACATCCCAAACTGGTACTAATACCAGTAGTATAATACCCTTAAATCACTTCACTTCTTTTTTAATATAGTACAACGGATTATTGAGCGGTTTTTCTCAAAACTTTTCCGTTCAATGTGCCTTTGTGCTTTCCTTTCTCAACAGCTATTTTACCGTTTACAATTACATATTCTATTCCTACAGGGTAACTATAAGGTTCCTCATATGTTGCTGTATCCCTGATTCTTGGGGGTCAAATATTACAATTAGTGAAATCTGTAAGCAACACGAAATCGACAAATACAACTAAAAAATAAGTAGGTTGACAAAACCACTGCATGGAATTAGTAACACGATTTCGCTGGAATTAAATGTATTAAAAACTTTAAAACGTAAGCATTAACCATAAGTTGAACTCTTCCGAGTCATAATACTGCTAATAACTTAAAGCTTAGAATACTATGCGGGAAGCGAAGTCTTTATAAAAATTTTTGCTAAATAGAAGATTTGGAATGTTCCTCCCCAAAAGATAAGACTCTAGAACTGGAAGCTTTGGAGGGTATTTCTCTTTATGAAGATGCAAATATCTCTGAGGCTTGAAAAAGATCTCTTAGATGAGGTCAAGAGGGCAGCTCGTGAGGAAAGAAAAGCAATTACCGCGATGCTTAGAGAACTTATTTCAATAGGTTTGCGTCACAAGAGAGAACTGAAGTTTGAAAGCATTTCCATGAGTATAAACGTATTCAGATATATGATAGAAGAGTCCGCAAAGCACGAAATTACTCCACCCTTAGATATCGTGATGAATGATGTTCAAATGTTCTTTTTATGGAACTATGGAGAAAGACTAGAAAACGTAAATCTTGTGACTTTAAAAGAGGGATTAAAAAAGGCAATTACTCAAATATTTGGGGTACATGATGTATACATAGAGACTCAGAACCATAGAACGGTCTTGACATTCTCTGGTCACTTCCCTGCCCATGTAACTTGGGCGTTTAAAGTAATCCGAGCACTTTTTGAGAGAGTCCTTAAATCTAAGGTTGTTGGGGAGGAAATCTCTGGTAGAAAAGCAATTCTTATAGTAGAGAAAGAAGATTGATACAAATTTGAAAAATAAAGCCAAAAACGGCAAATTTACATCCGCGTACAAAAGATTTGCAAAAAGAGACTTTGTATCACATAAAGATACACACAGATATATAGGGAAACTTCAAACTATTTTACCAAATACTTCGAGATGATCATTAATAATGTATGTAAGCATCCTTATGTTAGGTATTTCCGTGGGGCTTATCGCTGTTGCAGGGGCAAAATATTTAGAATGGTATAGATATGCAAAAGATGGATACAATCTTTTGATGTTCCTATTTTTAACTAGTTCACTGCTTGAATGTTTAGCGTTTCTTGCCACACTATTATTAAATATCCGTACACTTGAGATTTTTTGGTCGCTTTTTTCGATGTTTGAAATCGGTAAGTGGGTGATATTTGCATATTCAGTATTCTTTGTAGAAAATTAGAGTGATAAGCTAAAGACTTATTTCCTTAAAACTACGTATGTTTTCTTTCGAAAGTTTTCTTTTATTTACTTTAATGTTGCTTTAGAACTACTGTTTTTTATTCAGAGTCTTGATCATTTTTGGTTACTGAAAAGTTTCATGAATTCATCGTATAGAGATAAAAGACCCCTAATAATGTCTCCTGTGTCACCCTTCAATCTCAAACTATATGCTTGAAGAATTTTCTTTATATCCTCCATCCTTTCCCACACGGTGTTAGGGTGAGCAGCTTCAAAAAATGCGCATAATGCAAAGCTATCATTACCGTTTTCGTAAAGTGTTGTGGTGCATAGTGTATCTATTTCCTCAAAAACAGCATAAGTAAACTTTGTTGACTCGGATAGTTTTTCTGTAGGCGGTATCATCCACAATTTTGTTGCAATGTTTGATAGATAGTTTTTTCCCATTAAGAGATTTGCTGGAAAAACCCCCTTAATTAAGGGTCCTGCAGGATGCTGTTCTACCAGAGCTACGCCCTTAAATACAAACCTTCCACTGTTGCTATCCCGACTTAACAAACATGTACCTCCATACACGAATATCGATTATCCTTAAAGTTAAGAGAAGATTAAAAACTATGTAATGGTATGTAGTTATATGTGATACAAAAAATCACACTGCAGCAAACTAACGTTGCAAAGTAAGGGATAGAAAAATTGCCTTCACTTCGAAATTTGCAAAATCCAGATATACGATTTTAAGAAGTAAAAATAACAACAATGATCACAAATTATCAGAAAATAGGCCACTAGATACTAAATACTTTTCATGCTAATTTCTCTAATTCTCTCAATGGTCTAATAGTTTCGAAACCATTAAATGTTAAAAATAAATTTTACTTTCCTTAACCTTAAGTTTCATGAAACATGTTTTCGTTAGTAAATTCCTTTCAAGCGCTTTTTCTATGTTGATCGGAAAACATAGTGTTGTATAAGGGGAAACAGCTTTTTAACTAAGTAAAGTAAAGAATACTTCACGGTACATTATTTCAGAAAACTTCGGTTGCCTTCACGCTGTTAGGTGAGTATAATGTAAATATTAAATCTAGGCTAATTGCTTAAGAAAATTTTTAACAGAAATAAACTGTATGTTTTCAACTTAGGTTAATCAAGAGGTGCCTACTATGAGTGAAAATATGGATGTCATCAAGGTTGAAGAAGGAGAAATGCTTGAAATAGAAATCGAAGAAGACTTACTCAAAGCTAATCAACAGCTTGCAAATGCGAACAGAAAAATTTTTGATAAACATGGTGTAAAGGTTATAGATGTAATGGGGTCAATAGGGTCCGGGAAAACTTCAATACTTGAAAAACTTGTTGGAAAACTTAAAGAAAAATATAGAATAGCCGTTATTGCAGGAGACGTAACTACAACCATCGATGCAGATCGAATTAAAAGACATGGAGTACGAACGATCCAAATAAACACTGGAAACGAATGTCATCTTGACGCATTGATGATTAGAAGAGCAATTAAAAGGTTGAACCTCGACGAACTGGACATAATTTTCATAGAGAACGTTGGAAACCTTATTTGTCCAGCAGACTTCCCGCTGGGTTCTCATAAGAGAATAGTTGTGGTAAGCGTTACAGAAGGCCCTTACATGATCCGAAAACACCCCATGATAATTAAAGGAGCAGATATAGTAGTTATTAACAAGATAGATTTGGCTGAAGCTATGGAAGTGGATGTAAATCAGTTGATCAAAGATGCAAAGGAGATAAACCCGAAAGCGGAAGTTGTTTGTACAAATGCAAAGAGTGGTGAGGGAATAGATAATTTAATTAAAGCTCTTCAACTATAACAAATTTCAATTTATAACTAGTGTAGATTGGAAGGTGACTGCATGAGTGAGGGTTGTATATTTCCCCCTTGTCCCAAATGCAATAAGGGATATCTTATACCTCTAGCGGTTTTAGCGAAAAGGGTGTGTCTCTAGTTTTCTCCAGCTGGGTTTGCACGAATCCTGAATGTTCATATACGATACACCAACACGACGTTGAAAGCAAAATTTACTGGAAAGACGGCGAAAAAATGAATGCAAAAAAGGCTAAGAAGGCAGGGATAATATAGAACCCATTAAAATAAAATATATTTTCTCTCTTTTTATAATTGTAAATTTTCGCTACTGGTGGTTGTATGGTGAAGCCTAAAGTTTTTGTTACTAGGGAAATTCCCGAAAAGGGGCTTAACATTATATTAGAGAGATTTGACGCCAAAGTATGGAGGGAATATACTCCGCCTCCAAAAGAGGTAATAATTGAGGAAGCTAAAGACGTTGATGCACTCGTCACACTTTTAACAGATAAAATTGACAAAGAAGTTTTAGACGTTGCTAAAAACCTTAAAATAATTGCACAGTACGCAGTAGGATACGACAACATCGATGTTGAAGAATGTACGAGAAGAGGAATCTATGTTACAAATACACCCGAAGTTCTCACCGAGACTACAGCAGACTTCACATGGACACTAATTTTAGCTGTTGCAAGACGTGTAGTTGAAGCAGATAAATTTGTTAGAAGTGGAGAATGGGAAAAAAGTAGAACTGGATGGCATCCAAAAATGCTTCTAGGAACAGATATACATGGAAAAACCCTCGGCATCATAGGTCTCGGCAGAATAGGCACAGCAGTTGCAAGAAGGGCTAAAGGGTTCAACATGAAAATTATATACTATAGTAGAAGCAGAAAAGAGAATATCGAAAAAGAGCTGGGTCTAAAATATGTCGACCTCAATACCTTACTAAGAGAAGCAGACTTTGTTTCAATTCATGTGCCTTTAACAGAAGAAACTTATCATATGATTGGTGAAAGGGAACTAAAACTAATGAAAAACACAGCGTTTCTCATTAACACTAGTAGAGGCAAAGTAATTGATGAAAAAGCTCTTTACAAAGCTTTAAAAGAAAAATGGATTGCAGGTGCTGCACTAGACGTTTTTGAAGAAGAACCAACACCTGCAAATAATCCATTGCTAGAATTGGAAAATATTGTGGTAGCTCCGCATATTGCCAGTGCAACTCATGAAACTAGATCAAGAATGGCTGAAATGGTAGCTCAAAACCTCATAGCTTACTTTGAGGGAAAAATACCACCAAACTTAGTAAATCCAGAGGTTTTAAAGAAAACTACTCCCTAAACATTTGTTAAGCTTTGCGTAAAATTTCCCACCTAATGCCCTATGATTTTTGTAAACATCGGAACACACATTAGCCCATTTTCATTGAATATAATTATAGTTGGTGGTGAAGTTTGAAAAGGGTTGAAAGCATTTTTGAAATTATTGGCCCTATAATGGTTGGACCTAGTTCTAGCCATACCGCTGGCGCTGTACGGATAGGTAGAATTGCCCGCGAAATCCTCGGTAGGAAACCAGTAAAAGCAACTATCCTTTTCCACGGTAGTTTTGCTGAAACTTATCGAGGTCACGGGTCAGATAAAGCCGTAGTAGGCGGCATACTCGGCTTTTCAACAGATGATTTAAGGATCAGAGAAGCTCTAGAAATAGCTGAGAAGGAAGGACTAAAAATAGAGTTCAAAACGGTAGATTTAGGCGAAGAATATCATCCGAACACGATAAAAATAGTTTTAGAGGATCCGACAGGTCTGAAGGTTTGGATTGTTGGAAGCAGTATTGGGGGAGGAAATATCATAGTCACAGAAGTTAATGGTTTTGAAGCTGATATAAGTGGAGATTATCACGCACTAATTACAATTCACGAAGATAAGCCTGGGATGGTGGCAAAAATTACGGCTATTCTCGCTAAGTATGGAATTAATATTGCTAGAATGAAGGTAAGTAGAGTAAAAAGAGGAGCACTAGCTTTCTCAAGTATAGAGGTAGATCAAGAAATACCAATGGAGGTTGTTCATGAAGTAGAGAAAGTTGAAGGAGTAAAATTGGTTAGAGCTCTAAAACCAATATAGGAGGGTCTATATGGTTGAATTTGAAACACTGAAAGATCTAATAAAGTTAGCTAAAGAGAGAAAATGTAAGATCGGAGAAATAGTTTGGGAATACGAAGCAGAAGTTGAAGGTGCAAGTAAAGAATTTGTCTGGGATAAAATGGTAAAACATTGGAACGTTATGAAAAGGTCAATAGAAAACGGGTTGAAGGAAAACTTTGAGCTTCCCTGTAAAATAGCGAAAAGATACGCTAAGAAATTCCTTGAAGGAAAGAAATCTTTCTTAGATGAATTTATGAGTAAAGTTGTAGCAAGAGCCTTAGCCGTAAGCGAATACAATTCAGCAATGGGTCTCGTATGTGCAGCGCCAACAGCAGGATCTTCAGGAGTAATACCAGCAGTAATATATTCAGCCGCAGAAAAACTCAACGCAAGCGAGAAAGAAGTGATTTTAGCACTTTTTACAGCTTCCGGCATAGGTTTAATAATAGCTAATAAAGCATCCATTGCTGGATCTGAAGCTGGATGCCAAGCTGAAGTAGGAGCCGCAGCTGCCATGGCTGCAGGCGCACTCGTAGAGCTAGCAAACGGTAAACCAGAACAAGTAGACCATGCCGTAGCAATAGCTTTAAAATCGATTATGGGCTTGATATGCGACCCAGTAGCTGGCCTTGTGATTTCTCCTTGTATCAAAAGAAACGCTTTTGGAGCAGTTTTAGCATTTTTAGCAGCTGAGATGGCACTCAGCGAAGTTGAGAGTTTAATCCCTGCAGATGAGGTCATTGAAGCAATGGACAGTGTTGGAAGGTTAATGCACCCTGATCTCAAAGAAACTGCACGTGGAGGAATAGCAATAACACCAACAGGCGAAAAAATTAGAGAAAAGTGTTCAGGGAAGGAAGTTTATAAATCAAAATAACATACATTACTGTTGTTGGCATTGTTATTACATGTTACAAACTATGAATAACGTTAAATATTTTGTTGCATAGTATTTTTAACGGTAGTGAGGAGGATATTCCTTGCTCAGAAAAGGGGGTAAAACGTGACGCAGAGAAGCTTTTTGTTTAAAATAGTTTTAATTGGCGATGGTGCTGTTGGGAAAACATCTCTAAGAAGGAGATGGATGGGAGAAGCCTTCGAAGTAAACTACATTTTCACAATAGGTTGTGACTTCGCAATAAAAGAATTTCAATTCGACAAAGACATTAAAGTTAAATTACAAATTTGGGACCTCGGCGGTCAGCCTCACTTTAAAGAAGTTAGAAAAGCATTTTACGTAGGGGCTTCTGGAGGAATAGTGCTTTACGACATTACGAATAGAGAAAGCTTCAAAAATGTTAAAATGTGGGTCGCAGAACTCATAAAACATACAAAAAAGAAAGTACCAGTAGTGGTCGTCGGAAATAAAATAGACCTCAGGACAAATGAAGGAGATTATATATCCACCTTGGAAGGCCTAAAACTTAAACGCCAAATAGTCAAAGAATTCGGAGTCAAAGCTCTCTTCTCGGAAACAAGTGCGAAAACAGGTGAAAATGTAGATAAAGTCTTTAGAGGAATTACCGCCCTACTACTACAAGAATTAGGCGTAATTAAACCTGTTACAACGGAATCCGTGATTGATGAGAGATATGCAAATCTCCTAACAGAAATTTGTAAATTGCTTGGATTAAACGGAGAAACTTGGAAAGACGCGCCAGAATATGTATTAAATGTTTTGAAACGTGTTTTGAAAGGAAAAACTGGCACAGAGAATAGTTATAGTGAAGCCGTTGGCTTTACAGAATAGACATTATTTAACGTTATTAGTGAAAGTTGGGCATGGTCTTTTATCCATTAAACTTTAATACGTTCACAATAACTATCTTCTTGTTCTATTGGAGGTGGGCATTTTGGCAGGTGGATGCGTTTGGTTATAGAAACGAGCAAAAAGATTCAGCTACATTAAATTCTCTAGTTCTAAAATCCTTTGAGACCGAATTTACCTATAAAGATTCGATTTTTGATGAACTTCTCAGAGTTCTGGTAAAAGTTTGTAGGCATAGATTAACAGCGAAGCAAAAAAGAGTTCTTCTTCACCTATACGAGGCAAAATACGAAAACTACACTTTTTCCAGACTGGCCCTAAACTTATCTAAAAAACTTAAAATGCCGTTGAGCACAGTGAAATACATTCTAAGAACTTTAAGAGAATGTGGACTAATTTTAGCAGGAAACCAGTACAATAAGGGATGTTTAGCAAGGCTTTCACCCATAGGCGAAATCGTAGCTCAAGAACTCTATAGAGGAACATAACATGAAGATCCTTCTCGATATAGATGAAAACAGTATTTTCCGCTCTCTAAGTATACTTAGAATATGTGATTGCAATGTTTAGAAAGGCTAACGCTATAATTGCTAGGGGGAAAAGAATTGACAATGCATATAGCAGGTTTGAATACCAGAGCTCCATGGAACCTGAGAATTCAAATTGCTGTTGTA
>JAUQZC010000031.1 GCA_030587435.1 Candidatus Baldrarchaeota archaeon
TGATTATAATAATCCAAGAATATCAAAAATAAGCGATGAAGCTAAGAGATATTTAGCTAAAAAATCAGGAAAATATGAACATCTCATAGAGAGAGCAGATGTAGAAACTATAACTTTAACCTTTAGCTTTCTCCTAGAAAGAACTAGCGTCCTTGTAGCAGTTAAAGATAAAGCGCTTAAAGAAGTATTAAAAAATTTACTAAAACAACATAAATTGACCGCAGAAGCAAAGATCATAGAGCAAAACATTTAACAAGGACACATTCCATCGATATTATATTTCAATACTTTAGTAGTTGATAGATTACCCAATTTTATGAATACTTGACCTTTTAATTTTAAAACGTAAATATTTTAACGTCAGAGTTGTAGCAACAAGTTTTAAAGTTAGCTTACAGTTATGTTCTGGTGATGTCAGATGGGTCTGACTGTTCGGGTTGGTAAGAAATATGCTGTTTATTTACCGAAGGTTATCGTTGAAAAGTTAGGTATCAAGGAGGGTGACATCCTCGTATTTAATATTAGAGGAGATAAGTTGATTGTTAGACCTATGAAGAAGTTTTTGAAAGCTAGAAAGGCATGGAGCAGTGTTAGCTTTGAGGAGGTCGAGGCAGTTGGCGAAGAAATCTCAGCTAAAATCCTTGAATAAAGTTGTTCTTGATACTTCTTACATACTGCCTTTCCTTGGTATAGAAGTTAAAGATGTAGACACAGAGGAGCTGGTAAAAATTCTTAATGGGTTAAAACTATTTTATCCGGCAGTACTTATAGCAGAACTAGAAGGAGTTATATTAAAAGAACTTAGAAAACATGAGATGAAAAGCTTACCCAAAGAAGTTTTAGAGGGATTTGATTCACTAATGTTAAAAGGAGAAGTTAATGTAATTCTTCCAGACTCAGAAGAGCTTAAAATTGTTCATGAAATAGTTAGCAAAGGGTGGAAGGACATATTTGACGCATCAGCCTACGCGCTTGCACTAACACTAGATGCATTTTTCTTAACATTAGACAAGACATTCAAAAACTTTCTCAAGCAGAAAAACTTCGAACATGAAAGGCTGATAAGTCATAAAGAATTGGTCAAGATAAGTAAAACATCGTAACGCTCAGAACAATGTTAGTACGTTCTCGCTTTAAATTTGAGAGATAAGTTCTGCCACTACTGGAGAGTTTTATGCTAAATTAATTAAATGATTGATATTTAAAACTTTACAGGATTTCAAGTTTGATAGAAGGATGTTAAGATGGAAAAGTTAAGAGAATTCAGTTGGCTGTTTAAAAGCAGTTTGTTTGTTGTTGCTTATGCTGTTATTGCTCTCGTAGTTTATGATATTGTCGCTGAAATACATATTCAACCGCCTAGAACGCTATTTACCTCAATAGACCATGCGATACCCTTCATATCAGCTTTCGTCGTCCCATATGTCTTTATCTTTTATCCGTTCATAATCTTCACGCTCGGATATTTTGCATTCGTAAAACCGCAGAAAATTAACCAATATTTCACAGCAATCCTAATAGTCTATGCCACTTCCTACCTAACCTACATTGTTTTCCCTGTAATGATGATAAGGCCTAGCCCAGAAGAGTTGCCAACAGACTTTTTATCAAAGGTTATGGCAAAATATTACTCCTTAGATCCACCTCTCAACTGCTTCCCAAGCCTCCACGCAGCAAACTCGACTCTCGCAGCATATTTCCTAAGCAGGGAAAAACCAAAACATAAATGGACCTTCTGGGGGAATAGCATTCCTAATAATCCTATCAACCCTATTCGTAAGACAACATGTTATCGCTGATGAAATAAGTGGTTTTGCAGTTGCATATTTTGCTTCTTGGATCTCAGAAAAGAAAATCAAAGAAGAAAAAATACCTGATGCATTTCTAAAAGGGAGAAAAATATTCACAGCAATTCTAGCATCTCTGTTATCAATTTACATAATTTCACTTTACACTCCGTAAAATAGCATGCACAACCCTTGTTCTCAGATTCACGCTTAATTACAATTTCAACGTTGGCTGCCTTTAAATTATTGTAGAACTGCCATTTCTTTCAGGATAATTAACATCTTCTTAGATTTTGAATTATATTTGTGAAATTTCTTTATCTTTAACTTAAAATTTACTTTCTTGCTTAAAGTACTTTCTTTTAATTCCTTGAATACATGCTCATATGTGTCCCATGTAGCCTCTCTTTGAATTAGGGGTATATTGAGTGCTTCGGCTTGCGCATTAATGATAGATGGATCTAGACCATGTACTCTCGGGACCTCTCCTCTCCTTACAGCTATGTTGAATATGTATACTGGATTATACCCCATTTTTAGAGCTCGAAAAAGGGAAAGGCAGCTATCCTTCCCTCCGCTCCAGGAAACAGCGACCTTCATAGCGATCACTCAATTGGCCATAGATTGTGCACTTTTCCAATAACCTTGGCGTCGCTCGATAGGAAATGTACGTTTTCTAAATATTTACGAGCACTGATAACAGCCGATCTTATCTCCTCTCTCGTAGGGGCTCGCCATGGGGTATTAGGTACTACAGGCCAGTAGCAGTCTATCCTCAAGGGTATTGTAGGGTCTATACTCGATATAAACTTCGCAATGCGTTCTATTTCATCAATATCTACAAGACCAGGAATGAGAACAGTTTCAGCTGAGAGTTTCTCCGGAGCATTCTCATAGATCGATTTAAAGTTCCTTAAAACCCTTCTATTGGACTTACCTGTATAGTACTTGTGTACTTGATAGCTGAATGCCTTTATACTCACCT
>JAUQZC010000114.1 GCA_030587435.1 Candidatus Baldrarchaeota archaeon
AGACTTATTCTCTGATAGGTAGTCGCTGAGTAGGGATATGAGATTTGAGACGAAATAGGAGTGAGCTAATGCAGCTATTATTATCCATCTGCTTGCCGCTCTGAAAACAGCAAAGTGGGGAACATTAGACCATGCCCAAATGAAAATTTCTCCAAAATATGAATAGGGCCCCATAGCGATTATTATTGAAATAAACGCGGCAATTGCAAAGAAAACAGCGTAACGGTTCGGCCTAAAAAGTAATGTGACCAGCATGGCTAAACTGAAAATGAAAGATAGTAATGTGTAAATTGGAAAGTTTCTGAGAGTTAGGTCATAATAGACGTTGCGAATTGAATTTACATATCCCCAAGTTTCAACGGCTCTTAAAACAAATGCATCTGTTACATTTTTGTAGCTTATATGGTAGCAATCTTCGATGAAATAGGTATATTCCGCAGAAAAATAAGGTGCATTAATGCTTGAAATAAACGGAATTGTGAAAAAGGCCGATAAGAGAAAAGTGGCTGTCACCGAAATTATCATAACTTTTGCCGCTTTTTTGATACGTAAACTAAATGTTTCTTTACTTGATGGATAAAATAGGTACACAATTATAAATAGCGCCAAGGCTGTTCCGTAAATGACTACGCATTCTAAATGAAATCCGGTTAGTAGAAAGGCCAAGCAAAGCGAAAGCAGTAATGAATGCTTAATTTTTCCGGTTTCCAGTGCCTTGTCGAAGACTAGAAAAATCAGTGGAAAAACTGCGTAGCTTATCAGTATTGCCAGATGGGCTTCCGTCAGCTGCGAGGCCACCCACTGATTCAATGTGTAGACAAGAGCTGCTGAAAGAGAAGCCAAATTATTTCGAGTATACTTGAAAGCGAACATGTAGGCTGAGAATCCAGCAAATATGAAGGATAGGAACATTACAAGTTTTATCAGGAAGACCGGGTCACCGAGGAAAAAGTGGAGAATCATATAGAAGAGGTCAACTATGTATATGTTTTCTGGGAAGCCAAACGAGTGAGGTCTCCACGTGTAGGCCCATCTAAAGTCGTGGCCGAAAAGATAGGCACGGGAAATCCATCCTAAAACGTCGCCTCCAGCCGGCCAGTAATCGCTAAAAAGGAAGTTTCTAAAGACTGCTACACCTATTAAAGTTATTAGAATAAAGTCTATGGCTGCTCTAATTTTCCTTGACCTTAAGGCATTTAATAGTAGTTCTGAGATTTCTCCGGCTTTCTTCAATGGCTCGTCTCCGATATGTTTGATTTCAGACCTAAACTGGCTCTCTTCGATTTCTGTATATAAGAGGTTGGTCGAAAACCGAATAAATCATAGAGCTATCGCCTAGCAGAATTAGATATTTATTGTTCTGTTGATTTTTTCAGTAGTAAGATTTGTACGGCGCCCAGTTCTCCAATCACTGGTATTTTATTCAAAATTCTATCGATATGTTTGGCTATTGGAATAAAGAAGGTTGGCATTTTATGTCTCTGCAGAAAGGATGCCGGAAAGTAACAAGTGACCAATTTTTTTAGCAATTTACATCCAGCCTTACAACTCCAACAAATAATATTTTTCATTCTCATCTCATGCAGATGACCGTGCCCAAATTTTGCAAACGGATTTTCATTTACATTTTTTATTAAACCTAATTTTTTAGCAATACAATAAAACAGATTTTCACCAGCTACTGTTAACAACAAATATTTTCTGCTCACTCGTAAAAGCTCATTAAATGCTTCTTCCGGATTTACAACATGCTCTAACACTTCAGTACATAAAACTAGGTCGAAAGAATTCTCTTTAAAAGGAAGTTTCGCAGCATCTCCTTCAACAAGCAAACTGTGAGATAAATTTTGTTTAGCTTTGATTAAATAGTTTTTAGCTATATCTAATCCCACAATAAGGGGAAGGCCGAAAAATGGGTTTTTCTCCAAAATCTTCATGTAATATCCTTCAGCACACCCCACATCTAAGAAGCTTCTAAATTCTATTTGCTTCAAAATTTCAAAGATTCTACGTAGACGCTCTCCATGCCAATAGTTACTCCAAGGATTTTCGAAATACATTAATTTTTGATGATTCTTCAAAGCTAAAGCTTCTTTCTCATAATAATCTCTGATATTCCACTCATGCATCTCGGATAGCCCTTCAACTATTACCATTGCCAATTCGTGAAGCATCCGAATTTCTATATAAGATGTTGTTCGAAAACTGAATAGGAGCAAAGCTAAGAAAGGATAAATTTATTCGGAAGCAATAAATTATTGATTACGCCTTGAGCTCCGGTAGTATAGCCCGGCCAAGTATTCCGGCCTTTCGAGCCGGAGACCCGGGTTCAAATCCCGGCCGGAGCACCAATAATAGAAAATATTAGAAGCGTAGGCTAGGAACTTTCTAAGGTGAGTTAAACCATTTTGGTGGAGAACATGAACACGATTAAGGTTAGGGCTTTTCTTGATGGAGATGAAAAATTAATTGCTCACATTCACAATATGGCTTTTAAAGAATGGATTGAATCTTTGGGTAAGGAATATGATTATCGTTATATAACACCTAAAGATGTGCTAGCGTGGATTAAGGAAAATCATTCAAAGCATAAATCTTTATGGATTGCAGAGATAGATGGTGAAGCGGCTGGATATACGCATTGTCATCTTGAGGAAATACGTGGAAAAAAGGTTTTCAAGGAGCTTCTCTTCGTTCACACAAGTCGTGATATGGGACAGAGCAAAATCGCAGTTATTCCAAAGTACAGATGTCGAGGAGTGGCGAAAGCTCTTATTCAAAAGTGTCTCGAGTATTTTAAACACTTAGGCGCAAACTTGGCTGCAGTCGTAACTTACAGTGATAACAAAATTGCAAAAAGGCTCTTACAGCAAATGGGTTTCGTTCACCAAGAACTCTTTTACTACAAGCCATATTCAGACAAGAAACCATGGCGATACGACACCGTATACGCTGAACTATATCTAAACAATCCCGTAAAGCCTCCTCTCAAACTTAATCAAGACATAGAGATAAGACAAGCGAGAGAAGAAGACGCTAATGATATAGCTGAAGTGTTCAGGAAAAGTGCTCCTTGGTCTCCTTTTGGACCTAACGCTTCAGCAGACAAAATTCTCCAGCACTATTTAAAAAGCACATGTTACGAAATCATTCTTGTAGCAGAATACGATGGAAAAGTTGTCGGTGTCATGGATTTCAACAGTGACACCAATCGCTTAGGAATCCCAGGAGTATTGCCAGAATATCGAAAAAGGGGAATTGGTTACACTCTTTTCTATCACCTTCTAAAATACCTACAAGAAAAAGGGTTTTCAAAAGTCATAGCAGACACAGGAGTAATTCTTTCAGACGCGATAAGGATGTATACCCAGTTTGGCTTCAAAATAATCAGAAGACAACAGGCTTGGATCAAAATACTTCAATAACTATAACGGTTACCGTAAGAAAAGATAAGCCTAAACCGAAGATTTAAATCGATATTTAAACCTATACCGGAGCATCATCTAAATCTTGTCCATTATCGAACATTATAGTTGAATAATGGTGTCATAGCTGAGTCGATTAATCAATTTGAAAAATGGCAAGGTTAAAAGGTATGCGAGATTTCACCCTGCTAAGGGAAAAGAAGGGCTATGATGTCTACATTCTGCCCGGCGGCTTATGCGTGCCAAAAATTCTGGAGAATGGAAAATATGAAGCCGTTGTTGGAGTGGCTTGCGGAGAGGAAATAAAGCTGGCTGACAAAATACTTGAAAAACTTAATCTGCCGGGGCAAGCTGTTCCGCTGCTAAAGAATGGATGTGCATACACAAAATTTGACATATCAACACTTAAAAACATCTTATAAGCTGGGTTTATTTGGCAAAACATTTTATATTTAGATAAAATGTAGAGCCGGAAGATGTTGAATCTCTGAATCACTAGACCAGGAGAGTAA
>JAUQZC010000138.1 GCA_030587435.1 Candidatus Baldrarchaeota archaeon
CGGCGTATCGAAGTGAGCTCTTCTCACCGACTTCGGTTAGCTTTTCTAGAGCGTCATTTTCTATTTCGATTTTTTCTTCCACAGCTCTTATTTTCAGTATTTCCCTTATGCTTTCCCTGTCATAGGGTTGCGTCGCAATGATTACTGCCCGGTCTATCAGGTCTATTGGAAAGCCAAGCGGGCTTTTTATGTCTGTTCCACGGATTGTGGCTATTCCACGATTTGTTGCAAGTATTATTATTGGAACAAGCTCGCTTTCCATGGCTCTTCCGAGAAAACTGAAGGCTTCAAGGTCAAGCAAATGCGAATCATCTATGAATAAGACGCCGGGATGAATGAATGCCTTCCCTTGATCAACCCATTCTTTAACTTGCTGGTCCACCATCATTCTAACTTCGGTGTCAATTTCTTTTGATTCGGAACCGCCGAAAAGCAACGAGAAGAAACTTCCTGAACGACTCTTGGCGTTTAGTTCGTCTAAATCCGCCAAGGTCATCATGTAAACGAATTCTTTTTCCTTCAAAACCTTGCCTGAGGGCCGCGGAACCTTTCTGCTCGTATCTACATCATACATTTTTCCCTTCTTGCTTTCCAAACTTAAACCTAGACTTGCCACTCTGCCGGTATCGGCATCTATCTGTATCACATGCCCCTCCGATATGCCCTGCGCAATTATTTGCTGGGCTATGCTTGCTCCAGCCTCGATTGTTTTCTCTTCGTCGGTTGTTTTGAGAGTTATCCTTACGCTTTCCGGAATCTTCTGATAGGGATTGTAGGGGTGAGGTGCAGTAATTATATCGATATTTGTAACTTCGCCTTCGTAGACTTTCCTCATCTCATGTATCTCCACGCCTATGCACTTCCGAATTGCTTCGATTAAAATCTCCGTCTTCTTCTTTTCTGTACTGTAAATTTCACTTCCGCTCATCTGTATAAACGGAACGTTTGGCCCTAACTCCTTAGAAATCGCAACGGCTATTGCTGTTTTGCCGGTTCCGGGCGGCCCAGCCAGTATTATGCATTTTCCGCTAAGCTTTCCTTCCTTAATCATCTGAACAACTAGGCCTGCCGCCTCTCTAGCCCTTTCTTGGCCAACCATCCCATCCTTAATTTTAACAGCCTTTCCATTCTCGTCTAATCCTAAACCTTTAATGTGAGTGTGGGCGCCTATACGCTCAAAACGGCTCATACCTGTTGGGACTTCCCGAATGGAAGCCATAAGGTTTCACCTCTAGCTGATGAAAAATCAAATTCGGAAAAATGAAAACCTCAATATAAAATTAACTGTTTAACATATCCATTTTGAAGAGAAAGTTTCATACAAAATATAGACATTCTCTAAGCTAAAAATATCGGCTGAAATCTTAAACTAAGCTAATCGGAGGGACAGTTTGGAGTTAACCTTAGCTTTATAGTCCGAACAGAAGACGGAAACACTAATTTTGAGTTTCGGATGCCTTAAATCGCGATGTAATTTTACTTTGAGCAGTTTTAAGGAGTAGACCTATCTTTCGAAGTATATTTCTTACTCGTTCCACTAACATAAATCTTTGAATAACAGCAATCAATACAATGTATAAGAATATCCAAGTGAAGAAATAGAGTTCTCCATAGATATCATGAAAAGTGTATCCAGCATCTCTTCCGTAATTGAGCATAACAAGCACAATTGAAAAAATTCTCAGGACATTGACAAAATATGTTCCGAAAAGACCTACCACAAAATATATAGTTTTTCTAAGGACAGATGCATCGATTCTTTTAAAGAAAACCAAAATAATCAACACATATAGTAGCAAGCTATGAACTCCAGCACACGCCCAAGCAATTGCAACACTGGCAGATTTGCCACCATTACCAATAACAGTTAAGGACGTAAGCTTAGAGTCCATATATTTTACTGGAAAGTGTAGGATTGTTCTATACCCTAGGAGATCGAAAAATGCCGCGGCTGTAGCCGCTGTTGGAAGGACAAATGCTTGAAAAGGCTTAAAAACTCCGTGAGGATAAATTGTGTCAAGCATGTAGACGATACTTATTCCTAATAGGAAGGCTGCTGAGATGGAGAAAGATTTTAGACCTAATGTTTTATAAGCCAAAATTATGGCGCATATAAAAGATATAGCGAAAATCAAATATTCACACGATAAGGGCCAATGAAAATAAAGAAAATCCCAAGGAGTTTTTTCAGGAGTGATGCTGCGGATGCCAAGGCTATGACCTATTTTTAATATCGTTAAGTCCAACCCGAAAAAGTTGACTGCTATAACATAAATTAATGGCATCAATGCAAATATAAGAGAAGCAAGCATCGCCTTGCGACTTTTTATTTTCTCTTCTAGGATTTTTTCTGAACCAATTATTGTCTCAATTATTACAAGCCATAGAAATACCAAATAAAATGCTCTACCTTTCCATGTCATTTCAAAAACGAAGCGTTGATTGAAAAAAGGGTTGTACCATTTTTCAAAATTATTAGCTACATCGTTATATACATAATTGTAACCCTCGATGTTATAATAATCCATGAAAAAAAGCAAAGTAATTGCTATGCTAAAGCACGCTATTAGAGTTATGCAAAACCAACATTTTTTAAATTTGTGCCAAATGCCTTTAACGTACATTAGAACATCTCCATGTTTAGTGTCTTTAGAATGCCCCAAAGGCATAAAGCTTTTTCTCTTGTTCGGTTCCTGACAATTTGTTGCAAAAATTTTAATTAAAGTTTATTTAAATTACACGGAAATAGTTAGCCTCATAGATTTGATAACCACTAATGTAGGAGTTTCTAATATGGACAAGGAAAGTTTAAGTGAGAAAAGGGGATATAAGGAGAATTTCACAGTTTCACTAGCCGTTGCCTGTTTTTTGATTTTCGCGTGGCTGTTGTATGTTTATATGAATCAGACATGGATAGTTGCCTTTCAACAGGTTGTAAGTTGGTTGACCAATCCTGTAATCAATTATACACCAGTACATGTTAAAGGAGCTGATTTAGCCTTTATAGCTACTGCTGAGATGCTGATTTTAGGAGTTATATCCTCATGCACGTTGCTAAACGAAGAAACGGATCTTCTATTAAAATGTCTGTGTACATTTGGATTCGGAATAGGTCTTACTGGGCTAATGGTAATTGTTTTATCAATCTTTGGCAGTCTATATAAGCTTCATTTAAACGTAGCTATTTTGTGTCTTTGCGTCGCATTTTTGTTGGTAAATATACGCAATAAAAAATTGAAAAAAGAGCGTATTGTATCTAATTTTGTAAGTGCTCCTTCTGCGTTTAATATACGTAAACGATTAGCCAGCTTAAAAGTTTGGCTGCCATCCTTCTTTGCAATAGGCATAATTTTCTTTTTCTGTTTTTATCACGCACTTTTAACAGTGATCACACATTGGGACGCTATAGTCTATCACGCAGTGATGTCTATATTTATGTATAGATATCATGCCATCCCGTTGATAGCTGGTCCGTCCATCGGCATCCAGATGAGCGCAAACTTTCCCCCGTTATTTTCTGCGCTTGGAGCATATTATTACATTCAAATAGGCGAAATTGAAGATTTTTATTTGAGAGCCATTTCTCCTTTTTCCGGTCTTTTCGCTGTTTTGGCGACATATAAGATTGGGGAAATTCTTCTCGGCAAAAAGTATGGAATAATATCCTCATTGTTACTCTCAATGACGCCCATATTTTTTCGCTATTCAATGTACGCTACATGTTACTCTACATTAGTATTCTTTAGTACTGCTTCGGTGCTTTTTCTACTTTTGGGCATAACTAAAGTAAAATCTGAAAAGTACTGGGTAATAAGCGGAATATTTTATGGATTTGCCTTGTTGACGTCATATTTAGCACTTTATCTCGCACCATTTTTTTTAATTAGCTTAACTTATCTCTTCACTAAAGATGGAAAACGTTGCATGAAGTTACATGTAAAAAGAGCTTTGTTATTGTTTTCATCGGCTTTGATAATAGGCGGAGTTTGGTATCTTAGAAACTGGATTTTACTCGGCAACCCTGTTTATCCAAATGCATACAAGATATTTGGCGGAATAAATATAGACCCGTTGATAATAGAAACAACATTCAAAGGTATAAAGTGGTCTGCTACATACTCTTTCTTCGGGTGGGATCGCCCGCTACCAGAAAAGATTGCCATACTACTTATTTACAGAACTCATTTTCCAGCCATTTCGCTTTTTACAATCTTAGGAATAATATTTCTTCCAGTTCGAGATAAGAGATTTTTGTTGCTATTATTGTGGCCGTTGACGTTAATTTCATTTATTCTCAGCGGGATAACATGGAGTTTCCCTAGACATATTGTAATTACAACACCGGGATTCGCTTTGATAAGCTCTTTACCGATTGTAAAAATATTAGAGAGATGCGAAAGGTTTGATAAAAAAATAGACGCACAACCTAGAGGAAAAATGCTCATAGCACACAGATATAAAAGTAACCTGCTAAAATTAATTATCGGAATTGTTTTAACTTTGTCCTTCTTATTCCCAAGTTTAACTTTATGTATGGGTGGTAAAGTGTGGGGTGAGAACTTCTTTGATACACCCTCAGGCGATTATTTATGGCTCCTCAAGAATCCTAATGCAGAAAAATGGTCTGTGCTCTTTCATTTATATCAGGAAGCTGTTGCATGGAAATGGTTAGATGAGCATTTAAAAGTGGGAGAAAAGTTCGCAACAATCGAAAATAGAATATATTACATCAAGAACTGCAGTAATGACTATTTCTTTTATCTGGATGGCTGGGAAGCACGAGAACTTTATCATATTACTGACCCCGAAGCGATGCTTCAATTTCTTCAAATGAGGAATGTAAAATACGTTTTGGATGTTGCATGGGCGCGTACGCACGGTCATTTTGATATACTGCCTATGGCTAAATATCTTGACTCCCCATACTTTCCGGTAATAATGGACAGAGGAGGTAATCCCAACATCTATAATGTCGGACCGATTAAAACACCAATAATAGCAAATTCTCCAGTTTTACTTTCTATTAGTCAAGAAGGATGGAGTGAACTGGAAATTAGAAACGGAAAACTAACGCAATCTGTTATTGCTGGAACGAATTCTGCGAGATTGTACGTTTCTACCTTAAATCAAACCATTATTGTGAAGATAACTTATTTAGATGATGGAAAGGATAAGTTAAGTATACATCTATATGATCCCTGTCAAAAAACGTGGTATTATAACTACACAATAATCCAAAAAAATGACACGAAGAAATGGTGTGTATATGAATTTTCAATACCACCTAACGATATGGGATTCGTGAAACTTAGCCTTCATGCATATTATGAAAACTTCATAGTAGCGAGAATAGAAGCGACAACAACCTGATAAGCATCTTGTTCGGAAATGTTTTGATGGTGAATTTTATTCTGCTATCGGCTAGAATAAATATCCAAATTCGCACTATTTTTGAAGTTTTATGTTCTTAAATCCAATTTTTAAGAGTGGAACAATTCCTATAATGTCTGTTCCGGTAAATAAAGCTCTCACGATGAGTGCAAACGCCACGAGACTCGAATTAATGCTGTTGGGGGATATGGGTATCTTAAGTAGCAGTGAAAGGAGAATTACATAGCCAACTTCCTGCACCCCAAGGCCTGCGATAGTTATTGGAACATAAGTTAACGTCGAGGAAATTGAAGCGATAAAAAGGAAATCTATTATACTTAAGGAACTACACCGGATACCATTAAATAAAATATATAATGCAGCTGCGTTTCCTAAAACGGAGAAAAATATTAAAAAGGCTACGAAGACTACGGAATGTTTACTGTTTTTCCCATTCTCTTGGATACTTTTTATTGCTTCTACAAGCTTAAATGAACTTTTTCCTATCAAAGGCAATTTATTCAACTTTTTAAATAGCCACACAATACGTTTTTCCCACATAAGAAGCAATAGAAAGACGCCTCCAATAAACAGCGTCGTGATTCCGACAATTAGCGTGTTAACAACTTCAACGGGAAGTTGCAGAAAGCTTGCAAAATAACCTAATCCTATTATACATAGCAAAACCTTTACGAGAGAATTAACACCGGCTGTTGTAAGAACCCCTACCATGCCCTGTTCAACAGGAACGTTTGCCAATTCATTAAGAAAGATAGGAGTAATAAAATAGCCGGAACGTACAGGAGTGACATCACTTATAAGTTGTCCAGCAAAGCTGGCGGTTATTACCTTACGTAGAGACGCTTTCGGGCTAGACTTTCTTATCGGAATATAAAGAGCAAGCCCCACAAACGTGGAGGCTATTATAAAAAAGAACGCTGCCGCCACTAAATCTAAGGGGTTGATTTGCAAGATTGCACCTAACACATTTCCTGCATCAGCGAAATGGAGCAGCCACAGTAAGATTGCTGCGCCAACAATCAGTTGTACAATAATCCTCCACTTTTTAACCTCGACCATGCCTATTTCCTCAACTTAACTCTAATCGAAGCTTAAGTAGGGCAACAAGCTGGTTAAAGACAATTTTAGGTATTTTCCAAGGTTCGTAGACACGTGTCGCACTTTTATCCGCCCTATTTCTATGAACAACGGGGACTTCTATTATGCTGAAACCTTTTTTGTAGGCTCTTACAGTAAATTCTGTCCAAAAACTTTCTTTCATATATTTGCATTCGTGAGCTATTTCTTTGGCTATTTCTGTTCTCATAAGTTTGAATGGTGCTGTAATATCCATTAAGTTTGAAAAGCCGAAAGCACTTTTAACGATAAATTGAAACGTTTTAGACATTACTCTTCTATAAAGGGCATCAGCTCTTCTTCTTCTCCAACCGCTAATTATGTCATATTTGGTACGTAAATTCCAAAGTTTCCAGAACCCATTTGGATCTAATTGCCCATCTGAGTCCGTTATTAGTACGTATTTAGCATCAACAATTTTAAGTCCATCTTTGATCCCTCCTGCATAGCCTTTTCGATTAGTTGAAAGTATGGCCTTTAATGGTATTTTTTTACTTAACCTTTCTATGACTTCTTTTGTTTTGTCTCTGCTTCCATCTTCACTTATAACAAGCTCAACTGGCATTCTCGGACTTATCGTAGTATAAAATTCCATAACTGTTTTTTCTATAGTCTTAGCCTCATTGTATACGGGCATAAGTACGGCAATTTCTGCTTTTCCTTCATTAGGGGTAAATGTGTCAATTATGCGTTCCGTCATGCAATCTACCTTTCTATCAATATGCTCTCATCAATATACCCCTTAGGCTTATGGGTTTTAACGTAATATTGAATTGTTCTACGTAGACCTTCCTCCAAGCTTACCTTAGGCTGCCATCCCAAAAGTTGTTTAGCTCTCGTTATATCTAAGGCTCTACTTGCAACGCCTTCAGGTTTTGATTTATCAAAAATAATCCTCTTCGGCCACCAGCCCATTATCTCAAATATTTTTGCAGCAACTTCTTTGATTTTATATTTTACCCCGGTCCCAAGATTTATGGGAGTTCCATCTGTTATCTTTTCTGCTGCTAGGATGGTACCATCAACTATGTCAGATACATATGTGAAGTCCCTTTCCTGTTCTCCTGAGCCCCATATGACATATGGATCCATTCTCTCAAACGCTTTATATATCAACGCGATTATGGCGTGTGTTTCATTTTCTCGGGGGCCATATGCTGTTACAAATCTTAGAATACATCCTTTTATTCCATATTGCTTGATAAAGGCATTCAACTGAACCTCGCCCATCAATTTTGCCCAACCATATTCGGTATCAGCACTGAGAAATTCATCCAGTTTTGATGGATCGGAGTCATCCTCTTTTAATAGGTAATCTGAACCTACAGTCGCTTGAAGTTTGGGAGGATATACGCACGCGCTGCTTGCCATGACTACCTTCGTGACGCCGGCCTTTACACTGGCTTCCAGCACATGATGATCTATTGCAAAATTTGAGCATACATCAGCGGGGTGCGTATGTATGTATCCTCTACCTCCGTGAACCGCGGCTAAATGGAAAACAACTTCGTTCTCCTTGAAAATTTTTATAAGATCCTTCAAACTGCACCATTCAAGATCCATTCTTATCACGCGTATCTTTGATAGCGATTGCGACAGATTTTCAAGTTTACCGCTACTGAAATCATCTATAACGGTGACATCCGCTCCTAACTCTACAAGCTTATCAACCAGATGACTACCGATGAAGCTTGCGCCACCTGTAACTACAACTTTCTTGTCTCTCCAGCCCATGAAGTTTTCTCCTTCCTCTTACTGGAATTGATTAAACTTGTGTTTTAATCTCTTTTACTTCATGAATATAAAAAGCCTACGGATACCTATAACTAAATTAAGCTTTGCTGAGAATAATCGATGGGAGGTTCACATCTTGCATAATGCATTTGGATTAACATATACAAGAAAACTAGATGAGAAATAGAGAATTAAACTTTAAATATGGATTTTAGTATTACCTTCCGCACTACAAATTTTATCACTGTAAAAGTCTTCCTAAAAATACTAAGGAGTATACTTTAATATTAGCAAGCAATAAGTAAGGCAATAGTTACTAACCAAACGACAAACAAGGCCGAAAAACGTTTATCTTTAATTAACAATGCTGGAAGAGGTACATACATAAAATACCATGGCTGAAAGTACGGCAAAGAAACAAACGGAAGTAACAGATAAGAAATAAAGGCGGAGAAAGTCCGGTTTCTCTTGAAACTGAAAAATACACATAAAAAAGAGAATATAAGTACTACTGATAACGCGAATAAATGGTAGACCCATGAGACGTTCACTGGTAGCCTAAAAAGATAAAGTGGATTCATAATTAAATTCTCCCTTACATTCAAAATGTAAGGTAGGCTCTCAATTAAAGAAACAGACGAAACAGCAATAAACAGAAAAGCGGCGGTAATTTTAGCATTCCTCAAAATAGAGAGCAAATCCTTTTTCGTGAAAATATTAAGAAAGTTAATGAGAAATAAGGGAAGGAGAAATATTGCAACTTGATACTTAAACAAAAAACCTATGGACAAAAAGAGAAAGGATGCTTCATAACGTTTCTTGATCAAGTTTGACAGGGCTAAAATGGAAAAGAGGACAGGGATCGAATCAAACATTCCGTTCAAAGAATATAACACAACAATGTAATAAAAGAAGGAAAAAACAGCTATTTTGGTTATTTTATGCATATAACCATTTTCCAGCAACATCTTACCAAAAAGATATATACAAACATGGCCAAAAAACACAAAAGTCGCTATTTCTAGTTTAAATATAAGTTCCGATGGAACCCCGAATTGCAACGGAATCCCGAATGGAAGGAATAACGCTATGCTGCCTAAAGGATATAAATGAGGCATCTTCGCCCATGTAATAAATTTGAAAAATGAATCATCATTGTTTGCCAACGAACCTAGCGGAACGCTAAAAACCGAAAAATGATACTTCAGAAAAAGGAAAGCTGTATAGGAATGTCTTATATGATCTGTATACCAGTTTTCCAAACCTAAACTTGAAAAAGAAGGAAGAGTAATAATTAAGCTCCAAAAAAGAAACGACGATATTGTTGCTGCAAGAAGAAATTTGGCCATGTGGGGTTTTCTGGAAAATGCAACTTCCGTTAAAAGTGATTCGTCATGCCTTAACCATAAGGTCTGTATAACGAAACCTAATCCTCCGATTAACAGTAGATTTTTACCTATCCAAGAAATATGCCAGTAGGGATATTCTAAATAAGGCTCTTCAGCAGTTGCATTCAAGTAAATTTCTAGATAATTAGTGCTATTATTAATTAAAACTAATTCGTAATAATTGTTGTTTGTCCTAAAACTAGATTCAGGAGCTATGGAGCTAATGTTACTAATTATCAAGCCATTATAAATTATAACTTCATAAATAACGGGTTTTCCAGTTTTTTCATAAACTCTAATTGAAATATTACAATTTTTTTCAAAAAATCCTAAACAGTATCTTCTCTGTTCCTTAGGACTCATCTTTATCTGCTCATTTATTATTATTCTTTGAATACATGTGTGACCTCTGCGAACAGGGATTGAACTAAATACAGAAATTGCTATACCTAAAATGAAAAGTATTCCAAAGAATAGGGTTAATATCTGTGATATTTTGAGGTTTTTTAGCGACAGGAGCATGTCACCTCTTTACTAGTACACCTTCGTTCCCTTCATATATCTTTCATCGGGAGACTAAAAATAGACGCTTACAGAAATAATTTAGATTGTCTTCTTAGGCGGTCGACATGACAAAGAATATCCGAGCCTCTATACATAAGTTTGCTCTCATAGCCTATATTAATAAGCTTATAAACCGGAATAGCTAGGTAGTCTTCGATGTTTGCTCTTAATATGTAAAGTATGAACTGGCGGATTTCACTTAATGTAAGTTTTGAACGTCCGAATTTTCGATCTATAAAAGTTATTGGAACTTCTGTCAAGTAGAACTTTGCCTTTATAGCTTGTCTTATTGTTTCAATTTGAATCTCATATGTTTGACTGTGAAGTTTTCCTATAACCTTGCAGAGAAATTTTATTGAGTAACATCTAAATCCAGTTGTACAATCGTTTATTTTTGCACCAATAACTGTCGACGCAAATTTATTTGCTATCTTGCTGATTAGAATGCGTATTGGGCTCCACTTTTTAACTTTTCCGCCCAAGCAGTAGCGGCTTCCAAGCACCACGTCGTATCCTCTTTTCGCTATCGAAACTAGACGTGGAATATCGTTGGGATCATGTGAGAAGTCTGCATCCATAGTGATTATGTATTTCGGTTTATTCCTTAGTGAGAGTATTATTTTGAAAGCATCTGTAATCGCTGTTCCTAATCCCATTTTACTAGGTCTCACCACCAAAAGAATATTGGAATATTTTCTTTGCAAGTTTTCCACTATTTTAGCGGTTCCGTCGGGGCTTAAATCATCTATGACCAGAATTAATGGGTCTATCTTAAGATTTTCAATTTGTTCAATTAGCTTTTTTATGTTTCCAGCTTCGCAATACGTTGGTAGAATTATTGCAATCTCATGTTTTTTCTTAATTTTTCCTTTAATTTTATAGTGAGTGAAGTTGCTTCTGAAGTTTTCAGGCACATATGGTAGTTGTGGCGAAGTCAGCCCCAATTTCATTCTAGACACTTAACTTATATATTGTATAATTTAAGATTAGTACTCTCATTGTCGATATGTCTTATATAACCTTTCTCATGGTTAAGCCATTTTCTTTACTTCTTTTTCTCTTCTTATTTTCTTCCGGTAGTATGATAATGGATGATGTACCCTTTTACATAATTCATCTGGGTTTTGGCATACTCCGTGGGTTTTTAGGGTTTCGCATTTTGGTGGAGTGTAGCGGGTTCTTGAGCCTCTTTCGCCAGCTATGTGTTCTACTTGGTAGCGGGTTAGCCTTTCGTTGAAGTCGGATAGGTTTCTGAATAGGTCTACTATTGATTCTGTCGGCATTCCTATGTTGACAAGAAAGGATGTTAAAGTGAAGCGGCCAATATGGGATAGGTGGCGTCCTGAAGACAACATGTTGTATAGGGCTTTAATACATGGTGGAAAAGCTTCTATAACTATCTCTTTTGGGATTTCTTCGAGTTTTATTTTTTCTCTTCTTGAGAATGTTAAATTTTTTATGGCTTCTATTTTTCTGGTGATGTTTTCTGGGAGCTCTGGCAGTTCTTTTGTTTCTGTTTTGCTTTCTATGTGCCGTTTCACCTCTTCTGATAGAAGTCTTGCCACTTCATTTTGGGTGAGGTATACGTTTCCATTCTCAACCAGCCTATTTACTAGCTTCCATTTTTTCTCGCGGAGGTTTTCAGTGTTTTTTAGGTAGTTTGTGAAGTGAATTTTAAACTGGTACGGCTGGCTGGCCATTTCTGCTTGTTTTATTTTCCACCCAAAATTTTCAGCTATTTTCATTAGTTTTTCTTTTGGCTCTCTTTTTAATAAGTCGTAGACTCTTTTCGCTTCGGCGAGCGCGTATCTCCTTTTTATTAGTGGGTCTTTGGTTGCCGCCGCCATTAAAACCGCAATTGGGAATGATAGTATTTCGATGTCTTCCTTTCTGGATTGGCTGGTTATTGTCGCAAAAAGTATGGCTTCCTGAAGTCGACTTTCGGGTCTTTCCACTATGGGGGTTTGCGGTTTTGATAAGGCTTTTGGGTCTATTCCTATTTTTTTTATATTTTCGGCGGCTTATTTAAAGAAAGGAGGAGATGCACTGCTAGATATCGAAGTTTCCGAACCCTCAAAGGCAACTTATAGCCTAAGCTACCTATCTGAAATAGTAAAGTCAGCCTCAACAACATCCGATATTGCAACCCTAGAATTCTCAACGGACATGCCAATAAAACTGGATTTCCAGCAGCCAAGAGAAGGAAAACTCGTATACTACTTAGCTCCAAGAATAGAAGTTGAATAGTCTAGGCATCGAAATTGGTCTTTACAAAAAATGACCTAGCAAAATATCCTTTCTTGAAAGAAGCAGCCGAATATGTAAAAGAAATAGGAATAGACCTAAAAGACTTATCAGAACCACAAAACCCCATAGTGGAAAGAGCCGAAAGCCGACTTCAGGAAGCCATACTTTTCGCGACAATAACCAGCCGGTCCAGAAAGGAAGATATCGAAATACTATCATTCCCAATTGCGGTTTTAATGGCGGCGGCAGCCAAAGACCCACTAATAAAAAGGAGATACGCACTCGCCGAAGCGAAAAGAGTCTACGACTTACTAAAAAGAGAGCCAAAAGAAAAACTAATGAAAATAGCCGAAAATTTCGGGTGGAAAATAAAACAAGCAGAAAAAGCCAGCCAGCCGTACCAATTTAAAATTCACTTCACAAACTACCTAAAAAACACTGAAAGCCTCCGCGAGAAAAAATGGAAGCTAGTAAATAGGCTAGTTGAGAATGGAAACGTATACCTCACCCAAAATGAAGTGGCAAGACTCCTATCAGAAGAGGTGAAACGGCACATAGAAAGCAAAACAGAAACAAAAGAACTGCCGGAGCTCCCAGAAAACATCACCAGAAAAATAGAAACCATAAAAAATTTAACATTCTCAAGAAGAGAGAAAATAAAGCTCGAAGAAATCCCAAAAGAGGTGGTTATAGAGGCTTTTCCGCCATGTATTAAAGCCCTATATGATATGCTGTCTTCAGGACGTCACCTATCCCATATTGGCCGCT
>JAUQZC010000172.1 GCA_030587435.1 Candidatus Baldrarchaeota archaeon
GAAATTTTATTTTTCTAAAGGTTTTTTTGTCTTTATTTTTCAATAAATTTAATTTGCGGAAAGCTTATATGAATATAGGAAGGGTTAAAGGTGAATAATCGAAAAGGAAAGATCGACTTTCTTCAAGGAAACGATGCAATCGTAGAAGGAGCAATCTTAGCTGGATGTAGATTTTTTGCTGGTTATCCTATAACTCCCTCATCGGAAATAATGGATAATATGGCTGCAAGGCTACCACTAATAGGTGGAGTATTCGTACAGATGGAAGACGAGCTAGGCAGCATTGCAGCTGCAATTGGAGCTTCTCTCACAGGAGTAAAAGCAATGACTGCAACATCTGGACCGGGATTCAGCCTAATGCAAGAAAACATTGGACTAGCAATAATGTGCGAAGTACCAGTTGTAATAGTTAACGTAATGAGGGGAGGCCCTTCCACAGGACTACCTACAAAGGCATCACAAGCAGATATCATGCAAGCAAGATGGGGGCATCATGGAGATGGAGAAATAATAGCTTTAGCACCGTGGTCTGTTCAAGAATGCTTAGATCTGACAATAAAAGCATTTAACCTCGCCGAAGAATACCGAACACCAGTAACTGTATTGAGTGACGCCATACTCGCACATCTAAGAGAAGTTGTTAAGGTGCCCGATCCAGAAGAAATTGTAATAGTTGAAAGGAAACGCCCAGAAGTGCCGCCAGAAAAATTTCTACCATTTAAAGCCGATGAAAGCCTAGTTCCACCAATGGCCACTCTAGGCAAAGGATACAAAATACATTACACGGGGTTAAGTCACGACGAACGTGGATACCCAACAGACGATCCAGAAAACTACAAAAAACTAATTGAAAGAATAACCGCTAAAATCAGAAATAACGTGGAAAAAATAGCATCTTGGGATATGAAATATATAGAAGACGCTGAGATGATACTTATTTCTTATGGAAGCTCCGCAAGAGCAGTACTACAAGCATGTATTAACGCTAGAAAACAAGGGCATAAAGTGGGATTTTTAAGATTAATCACGATCTGGCCATTCCCAGAGGAACTAATCAAAAAGATTTCAGAGAACATCAGTAAGATACTTGTTCTGGAGCAAAACACGGGACAGGTGCTACACTTAGTTAAAGAAGCCATCGGAAATAGAGCAAAAATCTACTTTTATTCAAAATTAGGCGGAGAACCTTTCACTCCCCACGAGATTCTTGAACAAATAAGGAGGATATTAAAGTGAAAGTCAGCCCAATAAGAAAATATCTGAGAGAAGAAAGATTACCTACAATCTTCTGCCCGGGATGCGGACTAGGAATCATAATGAACGCAACATTAACTGCTATCGACCAACTAAAAATAGACATAAATAAAATTGTAATGGTGTCTGGAATAGGATGCTCAGGACGCATACCAGGATACATCAAAGTAGATTCACTTCACACAACGCATGGACGCGCAATAGCCTACGCCACAGGAATAAAATTAGCCAATCCAGAACTCAACGTAATAGTATTCACAGGAGACGGCGACACAGGAGCAATAGGAATAGGTCACTTCATCCATGCAGCGAGAAGAAACATAGATATAAAAGTCATTTGCGTAAACAATCTAAATTACGCTTTAACAGGCGGACAGTTCTCGCCAACAACACCAAAAGGCGCCTGGACATACACTTCACCCTACGGAAACATAGAAGGATTCTTCGACCTATGTGAACTAGCAGTAGCAGCAGGAGCATCCTATGTAGCCAGATGGACTGTTCGAGAAGTTTACAATTTAATTAACAGCATGAAAAAGGCACTAAAAAAGAAGGGATTTTGTTTTATAGAGGTCGTATCACCATGTCCGACTAATTTTGGTCGAAGAAATAAAATGGAAACGTCGCAAAAAATAATTAACTTCTTTAAAGAAAGAGAAATAAAGGTAAAAGATGCTAAAGGATTAAGCAGAGAAGAACTAAGAGGAAAACTAATAATAGGAGAATTCGTAGATAGAGAATTACCGGAGTTCACAGAAACCTATAAAGAATTAATACTTGTCTCGCAAAAGAAATTCAAAGAACCTGAAAAGCCAGGACTGGCATGGATTGAGTTAGAAATAAGATATTAAGGTGTTATTAAAATGGGACGAACAGAAATAATCTTCGCGGGTCTAGGTGGTCAAGGAATGATTACAGCCGGAATAATTCTAGCTAGGACAATTGCAATATATGGCAAAAAATTTGTTGCACAATCACAGAGCTATGGACCCGAGGCTAGAGGTGGATCTGCGAGAAGCGAAGTGATAGTCAGTGATGAAGAAATAATTTATCCACATGTCATAAACCCTGACATATTAGTTATAATGTCTAAAGAAGCCATGGAAAAATATCTGAATAAATTAAAACCCAATGGTATATTATTATATGACTCAAGCATCTTAGAGAAGCCGAAAAGAAAGAATATCAACATATATGCTATTCCAGCAACAAAAATAGCATTTGAAAATCTGAACACAAAGGCAGTCGCAAATATAGTTATGTTAGGAGCATTAATCCAAATAACAAATATAGTGAATAAAGAACTGGTTGAAAAAACAATAAAAGAAGTTTTTCCAGAAAAGTTCTGGGAAGTAGATATAAAAGCGTTAAACATAGGAGTAGAATTCGCTAAAAAATTTACTGGGTCTTCTCAAGAAGTTTCTCAGCAACAAAAGTAAACACATCAAAAACATTCTCTCCAGTTTTCGCACTAGTTTCAAAATACGGTATATTAAGCCACTTTGTAATCATTTCTCCAGCTTGTGGAGGAACTAACCTTTTATCCTCCAGATCTATTTTATTACCAACAAGAACCAAAAATCCTCCTCCACTATGCTTATAGAAAGCTTCTATCCACCTGTTAATTAAGAGAAATGTTTCTGGACGAGTAACATCGAAAACTAACACTCCTGCGGAAGCTCCTTTAAAATAATATTTTCTCATTATCTCGAAGCGTTCCTGACCTGAAAGATCCCAAATCTGCAAAGTGACCTCCATATCACCAATTTTCACTTTTTTAACCGCAAAGTCAGCACCCAAGGTCGGTTTGTATTCTTCCGTGAATCTATTTTGGCAAAATCTTATTATTAAACTAGTTTTTCCTACGCCGCCTTCACCAGCCATGCAAACCTTAAATAGAAATCTCTTCAAAACAATCGCTCCTACTAGGTGCTAACATATAACTTCGATTCTTGTTACTTATAAAGATTTACAACTAACAATTGAAAAAAGGTCATCGGTTTACAAAAGTTAAGCTACCTTAAAAATTTAAGAGCTCATTTAAAGAGTTGTTGACGGCAACTCTCTCTCTAACTTAACATTAAAACAGCTAATATGTAATAAAAGTCAATGCGTTTCAAAAACCAATTTCGACAATAACCTAGTAATTGTAATGATGAATGCTAAAATAAAAAGATTTTAGGGGCCTATAACACCCTACATCCATATATTTCTACTTCTTTACTCTTGGTATGTAGCCTCTGACATATCATTACTTAAGTTAACCTTTGTAATTTCTCTTGAAATCGTTTTATAATTTCCATTTTTCCCTATTTGTAGTTTCATGTGCCCCTTAAAAAGTACTGTGTAAGCATTTGTAATTTTTACAATGTCACCTACATGAAAATCGTTGACCTGTTCGTTCCAAAGCGTCATTTTTATAATCCCGCTTTCGTCACCAACAGTTATGTTGCAAACTCTCAAATGTCTTCTGGAACGCTGAGAGTAAAATTCTCTAGCTTCACTTCTTTCTAAAACTTTAACAACGAGATTAACATTTCTGGATTCTGGTGTCAATTGCGATATCTTTACATCAGTGAATTCCCGCATGTTTTAAACCAGCTATAACTACAAAAGAAATTATCTTCTTCTCTTTCCTTCTTTTCTTTCTCTCTTCCAGCCACTATAGCCTCTACTTCTGTCGCTAAATCTTCTTCTGGGCTGAGAAAATTCCCTTAAACTCATGTTGTTTTCTTCGTTTACTTCAAAATCTTCTTCGTCAACTTTTTCAAAAGTACCATATCTACCGACATTAAGGCGCATTGTTCCTCTAAAAAGAGAAACATAACCATTGCTTATTTTCAAAATGTCACCTACAGATATATCGTTGATATGCTTGTCCCATAACGTCATAAGTATCGTCCCTGTTTCATCACCAACAGTTGCTTCCGCAACTCTATGACTACTGCCATCTCTACTACTTGTAACTTCTCTAACTTCGCTTTTTTCAATAACTTTCACTTTTAAGTTTACTCTACGGCTACGTGGGGAAAGATCTGAGACTTTCACAAATTCTGGACTAGTTTCCAAACTTTATTACCTCTTTCTAAGTGTATTACCCCGCTCCTCCAAGCTAAAATTAGCCAGAGAGCGAAGCAACTACACATACAGAACATCACTTATAAAGTTTTCCGTAAAATGGAACCGTGTTGTAAGGCAGTAAATGCTAAAACAGTAATGCTATCTCTATTCTAAGTAATGTGAAATTGTCTAATTTTGAGTTGTGAAGAGATTTCAATGTATGCAATAAATTTCCTATCTTCGAATTATTATTGTTTGCATGTCATCAAGAAGTTCAACTATTTCTCTAAGTTTCTTCCAATTTAGATTGAATCGCATATTAATGGCTGCAACATCTTCCATATGTTCCGTTAGGTTTCTAACTTCTTCTTCATCTGCGAAAATGCACATAACTATTAAGTGAGGTTTTTTAATCACCTTAATCACACAACTTTCAATTCGTTTATTAACGAACTTAAACCATCATATTAAATGATAGTCGATATAATATTGATAACCACCACTATTAAATTTTATGCTCATAAAATACTCATGACCATAAAATATTAGAACAATTAATAAGTCGCTTAAAGGAATTTTAGCTTATAGAGGCGAATTAATTCCCCTTAGGATGTTAACTCATGAAACTCAACGCTACAAAAAAGTAATTCCTCTTCTTGTAACAAATTCAAATAAATGTTATATTTCTGGTATGCCGACGCTGATATGAATAATCTTATATGAAACCGATTAAAAATAATAACTTACCGAAAATAAAAATATAAAGAGTGTTCAGGTCTGTAAGATATCTTTTTATAGATATTTTTTGAATATTTTACAGAACATTTATGGTTGATTTAAATGTCGATTGTAAATAAGGGAGGTGAAAACTACATTCTCCTAAAAGACCCACCCTACGTTTTTAAGGTCAGCACAGCTCGTAAATACCTTAGACATAGAGATTTCTTAACATATGGAAGTCAATTAGTTCCGGAGAAAATAGGCTCCGAAACGTGGTCATTAGCTTGGGCTTATATCAGACAAGTGGATGATATCCTAGATGACCCTAAAATAACCACCGACAAATGCAACGAATTTCTTGAAAACGAAATCCAAATCGTAATTGACTCTTTTAACAATTCCTATGAATTCAAACCTGGGGAACCCCTAAGACACCTCTGGGCCAATCAGTTCATAGAAAATATATACAAATATTACGACGATAGAATTCGAAAAATCGTATGGGATCTTTACGAGAGTGCGGTATTAGACATCAAAAGAAAAAGCAAAGTTCTTACCACGAAGGAGATGAGAAAGCTTCTTTATAAAAAAGCCGTATGCTTCTTCAAACTATACTTTCTTCTAGGAAAATTTAACTTTGGAAAATACCTTAACGACCTAGCTGAAACCCTAGGCTTAGCTCTAGGAATGCTCGACGACGCACTTGACATAATCTATGACTACAAATCCAAATACATCAACATTACAAAGGAAGAGCTAATGGAACTTGGAATCAATGTAGACCCTAGCGATAAAGATTTCATAAAACAACTTATAAAAAAAGGCTACTATAATTACAAAAGCTACCAAATAATGAGACTTTTATTAAGGGCCCGAAAACTAGCTAGAAAAATAAGAAGCATCTACCTTAGAAATTTAATTCTTAGACTTACGGAAGTTTTTGCATCTCCGATATTGGAAGGACGTTTTCTACCAGGACAACAATATCTATTTAAAGGCGGAAGAATTTTAAAAGCACTACTACCGGAAAACGAAATGGTAGCCTATAAAATCGGACATCAACTAATGAAAGCTGCCTTACTGTTCCCTCAAACATTCCCAAGACTATTTAACGCCTTCTTCAAGGCCAAAAACCAAACTTAAACAACCTGAATTCTAAAATACTTCTTTTACCTATAGTATCTTGTAATTTTTAAGTTTGCAAACTTCTACTTCGAAATTAGAGGGTTTAGATATGGGTAAAATATCCGAGCTTCTTGAAAAGCATACAGCATATCGCAAAGAAACCATAAACCTAATACCTAGTGAAATATGATGACAAAGTCCTCTAGACATTTACTCTGCTCCGATCTAGCCTACCGATATGTAAATCCTCATCAAGTCTATGGTAGGTCATAGTTGATATAACGGTCAGACTTGGAACACAAGAAGCTAAGGTATATAGTTGCTAATTAGCCACATATTCTTAACTTAGGCACTTTGTTTAAATATTCTTCTTCTCTTATTTGTAACTGGATTAAATCAAGTGTTAGGTAAATCGGGTTTTGGGGGATGATAATGCCCGAATTCGTTGAAATACGAACTGAACCGGAGGAGGCAAAACCTGAATTAGACGTACCATTCGAATTATTGGACCTAGACCTGCTTAAACCACACGAAGAGTTAGATCCTAATGAACTAGAAGCATTCATCGAAAGCGTGACAAGTTCCAGCATTTTTTGGAAAGCTGCCCTAATATCCAAGGAAGGATATGTTATTTTGGACGGCCATCATAGATGGGCTGGCCTCAAAAAATTAAACGCAAAAGTTATGCCTTGCATTCTTCTAGATTACGTAAATAACCCCGAAGTAAAAGTATACACGTGGTATCCTTTCATCGTAGGATCGCTAAACCATCTAATAGATGTTTTAAAAAATATTGAAGAAATCGAAATCATTTATGAAAGCAGTAAAGATACCATAGTAGAAAAAGTTGAAAACATGGAAGCTGCCTTTGGCCTAATTCACTCAGATGCAAGTAAAGACTTTATTCTAATAGTTGGAGATGGAGACCCCTATGATCTTCAAAAAATTATAATAAAACATCTAATTGACGATCAAAGAATCCAATTAGGATATATTGATACAATTAAAGGCGCTGAAGAACTATTAGCTCAACGTAAAGCAGTAGCCTACTTCGTTAGAAGAGCTCCTAGGAAGAGGGAAATTGTGGAACGGGCATCAAAAGGCAAGGTTTATCCACCAAAAACAACAAGACATTCTCTTCCATTTGTCCCCAAGAAAATACATGTGCCTTTAGATAAGCTATTAAACCCCTAAACT
>JAUQZC010000018.1 GCA_030587435.1 Candidatus Baldrarchaeota archaeon
AACTTTACCAACACCATTCAAATGATAAGCAATGAGAGCTAAAATCTCATCCTCAGGAGTTCCATCACCAATAACAATAAAACACCTCAACTCCTCAACAACACTAACCAATACATCGAAACTCAACATTCTAGAAACTCTAACAATATTTCTCACAACACTATCAACCGTCATAAACGGATAAAGCTTCATAGCAGGTAAGGCTCCCCAACCCTAATATCAATACCAGCCTTCCAAAGCTCCTCAACATCCCTCAAACTCAAACCTTTCGACTTCAACACACCTCTTTCAAGCGTCAACAAATAAATTCTAACATCTTTATCCTCTACAAGGCCAGCTATTGTCCTTAAAGCCTCAATACTATGAGTAGACAAAACCACTTGAACCCCCTTATCCACAAGATCAGCAACCCAACGAGCCACAAACAAAAGCATCCTGGGATTCATATGGGCTTCAACATCATCCCACAGCAAAACCCCCGGTTTCACAAGCTCGTAAAGAAGCATTAACGTCACAAGAGTCCGCACACCATCACCTAAATCACCAACTCTAACTCTCCTACCATCATCCAAATACACGTACGGAGCTACCTCATCCCCAAAAAACGGTTCCAATGTCAAATCTAAATAATTCTCATGAACAAGCCTAGAAACAGTTCTCGCCACCCTAGTGCTAGCCCCAGAATTAACCACAGTAGCCCACACACTCCTAATATAATCCCAACCCGATTTAACTAAATACGATTGAAATAGTAATGTGTTTTTCATGAAAAATCCAGTTTTAACAGGTCTAATATCTCGAAAATGGACAAAAAAGCCTACCAAATCCTTACTTGCTAAGGAGGATGCATCAAGAGTGATGGGCACCGAAGCTGATTCAATAGAGTACACTTTAATTTCATCACTCTTTGTCAAAAATACTGTTGAACAGATTTTTTTACGTATTTTACAGGATATTAAAGCATTTTCGGCCATATAATTATGCAATAAAAACCTAAAATCCAAACTTTTTAGAGTTTCGTGCAAAAAACGAACAAGCCTTATTGCTTCCATAGGAGGAAAACCGAATGGAACTTCTCGAAATGGATTGGGAGCTAGGAAAAGAGCTTCAAGTAATGTTGTTTTCCCAGAGTTGTTACCACCTAAAAGAATAGTTAATGGAGCTAACTCTAATTCTCCTTCCCTAATACCTTTGAAATTTCTCAGCACAATCTTCTCAATCATATATATCCAAACCTGCCCCTTCTAAATAAAACTTCGCTGATACAACTTATAAAACAAATTATTAAACTTTGACACACATTACAATTACACTACTAATTACAATGTAATATGCTGTTGGGCAACAATATAAATCTAGCCTAAAAAGACAACATGGATCCTTCTTTTTCTAGAGAATCTAGGAAGCCCCTTAAAACTTAACCAAAATATATAGATTTAGTAGCACGCTAGGGAAGTACGGGATAAGGAAGAAGTACTCAGTAAAAAGAAACATAACAGCAGAGTCAAAAGAGTTATAAAAGAACTAACTCCATTACGCCGAACCTTAACAAGCAAATCGTAATTTTATCCATCTCAACTATACTTCTAGCTATCTTTTTATGCCAATCCCTTAGGAACATTCCTACAAAATAAATTTCATACCATCAACAACCCTAACAGTAAATGACGCTTAAACATCCCCTTCCAAAAAACATTTTAAAGCCCCCTAGCTTTAAGTAAACAGCTAAAAACGCGATAGACAAAATAGACAACATTTCAAGGCAAATACTCCAAGAAACAGGAACAAAACTAAATGAAATCGAACACATCCTTTTCTGGCTAAGCATCGCACTCGAAGATCTAAGAAAAAAGAAACAACCATTACAACAAAAACTTAAAAGAAAAATTCCACAACACAACATACACCCCTAATTTTTATCCCACTCCAATTTAAGAAGCAAATACCACAAATTAACAAAATAATCCGAACAGCATTGATTGAATTCCACAGAAATACAGAAAAATTTAAAACTAAATCTCCCTATAAAATTCTTCTTTCTTAGCCAATTTTACCACAACTACCTCATTCTTCTCAAAATTCACAATAAAGGCAACCCTATACTTACCAACCCTCTTCCTAAAAACACCTTTCAACCCTTTCAAAGGCTTCACATCACCTAAAAACGGATTATCCCTCATCTCCCTAATTGCTCGAAGAACCCTCTCCCTATCTTCCTTAGATAGAATCTTTACTTCCTTCAAAACTCTCCTATGAATAAGAACCTTAAACATTCTCCTCAAACTCTTCAAAAGAAATAAACTCTTTCATCCTACCCTCAAAATAATCCTTCAACCTCTCCCTAATCTCCTCAACTTCCTCTCTAGACACGTCTTCTCCCTCCTCAAACAACAACAAATACAACGCCCTTTCCAAAACATCAACCCTCTTCTCAAGCTCCAAAAGCCTCGACTCCACAACAAACACCAACCTACCCTATATTAACACACCAAACTCCCATAATACATTAACAACAATCCATATAAAAATACCCAACAAACCCAAAAAACCTAAAAAACCGAACGTACCTAGCGAAATGATTACATTTGAAAAGAAAGTTAAAAGAATCTTCAGAAAATAGAATACTGTGAAAAACTTGCAAAACCAGTTCCTCAACTCAACAAATTACCAAAACATGCTCAAACTACACAATTCTGTCAAAATACCAATCAACATCTACAAAAGGTTAATAAGCAGTTAAATTTCTTAAAGAACAACCAATAGAACCCAAAATTTCCCTTCCCCCAGATATTAGATTACGAATAAGGTTCTCCCATACTTATTGCTTTCTTAACTGCTTGCAACATTTTACCATACGGCAACCCTTTAAACGAAGCTATCAATTTCGATACAGGAAAACTTCAGCCACCACATTAACGTATTCCCTTCATCCAAGCACAATAACTCTATCATATTAATTTAACCCAATTTTATCAGCTTGCTTTCTAAACAGTTCCACCCTTTAATATTGAGGCCATTACATTTGTGTTAACTCCTTTTTCTTAGTATAACGGAGATTACTGCACCAACAGCAAGACCAACAACACTACCAGTGATAATACCCACACGATAAGTTTCAGCTTTTACTTTTTTAATTACTGGACTAATATTCTTAGTTATAACAAATACGGTATCACTACTTTTATCTCCAGCAACATCAACAACTGTAACAGTTATTCTATGTGTACCGTCATTCAAGATAGTTGAATTCCAATCAAAACTCGTTAAGCCAGTAACGTCATAAACAATATCATCAATAATTAACAGAGTTTGTTTTATTTCTCCCTCACTACTCCACGAAATCTTTACTACACCTGACACCTCAGAATTATTAGTTGGCGAAAGTATTCGCACAGATGGAACCGTGTTGTTAACAATCACCCATGTTACTGCACAATCCATATTATCAACAGCATCTCTCACGGTTATAGAAATTGTATGATTACCATCGCTAACTTTAGTAGTGTCCCACAAATAAGATGTTTGACCCATAACATCAATCTTTTTTCCATCTATTGAAAGGACAATATCATCGATCACTGTATTTTCCGTATCAATCTCCCATCTAATACTAACTGTGCCGTGAACAACACTACCAACAACAGGACTGGTCAAATCCACATCAACAGACCTTTCGAAACCACCCAAAACATGTCCGCTTGCAAGGGAAACATCCAACGGGTTTCTAGCATCCGGCTCACTCCATTCGGTAGGATCAATCAAAGCCAGCTTAGGATCCCCGTAAAGAACATATTGCACTGAGACCCCGCCAAAAACAGGACACCTAATATAGCTATCAAAGTTTATTATCTTAGAAACGTAACCAGCATAGTAATTGTAACTAGTTTCATTTATAGCTTTCAGCAATGCTTCACCAAAAGTCTTACCAGAGTACAATTCTTTAACAAATAAGGCAGGAGCATAACCATAACCAAAATACAGTGTTCTTATGTCTGCAGTTACCGCTAAAGCTCCATGCCTCATCAAGATTACGGGAATTTGAGACGAGCCAACTAAACACGCCATAAACACACATACAGCAGAATGAACATTTTCAAGATTCTCATCCAACTCAGTGCCCCACACATCGTCGACAATCATGTCCCAAGGGTTAACTATACCATCACCATCTGTATCCGGGTTATCCGCAGAGCCATTTACCTCATAAGCTCGCCAACCCGTATCATTATAGCAAATTCCTAGTGCTCCAGGTCCAAAAGGCTTATAATTCCACCAAGTATATCCCTGCCCTCCATGATCCGCATAATACCATAAAGCAACTCCATCATTCAAAGCATCATAGACCTCATATTCACCGATATGGTATACCATCTGATGCTTCGTTGAACTTGTTAGAAGAGCATCATCCACAGTAACATTTTCACCAAAATTAGTAAGTATCCACCAACCACACTGGTAAGCAACAAGCGTATCCAGTACCTTATCATAATTTGGGTTAGCACCAATCAATGCAGGATAGAGAATCGACCTATCTATAAATATCACATCTTCTTCAGCCGAATACCCAGGAATCCTACCAGACATCACTCCACCTACTATTGCCCTTTCAAAAGTCACCATCACATCTTCAATGGAAGCAACAGTAACCACATAGCTTATTGAATCACCTGTGATCCCTTCAAACCAATCAAAAAATGCATTAGACAGTTCATTCATCCAATAGAAATGTGGAGCTTTGAATTCTTCAAGCCAAGAATCATGTGAATACCATAAACGCCCCCAAGTGGCTTCCGCCAAATTAACAACCCTCTTAGCCAAACCATTAAAAGATAACACTGGTATTCCATGATATGACGCTAATAAAGCAGCTGGAACAAAAAAGTTTCCATCCGGAACAGTCAAAACAACACCTCTTTCCTCACTCAAAGAATATATAAAGGAAACAACTTCCGATAAGGAGTCAAGCACATTAACAGACTCAACTACAATATTTTGAAGGTCACTTATCACATTTTCAGAAATTAAATCATAAGGATCAACAACTACAATATTTCTTACACCTAAAACCTTAAGCACCTTAAGAGTGCTCTCCGGCAAATAATCGTTAGCAACATACAACAATGGACAATCCATCAAAGATGCAATAACAGCACCATTACTAGCAGATTCAAAATACTTAGGCAAATCCTCGGAATATGTTTCAATACTATAGTACACCCTATAATCAGTTTTTTCATTCAAAAAATCAGAGGAAGGATCACACCACACAACAATAGTCCAATCACCAGAAACCGGATATTTAACGGAAACATACGACAAATAAGGATCCTCTCCTTCATACATGTCACCAAAAATCCAATCACCATAAGGATCAATTAACGCTACATGAACACTATCACTATATACAGAATTCGAAACATCTAAATGAACAGTAAGCAACGACGCATTTTCAGGGACACTTAAAGTGTACTTACGTGTCGCTTTTATCTGATCAACCCTAGCATAAGCTACGATTGAACTACCCAGAGACACATTCTCACCAAACAAGGAAAACTTATACAACCCTGGAACCCCATTAACCCAAAACAATAAGTCACCATATGGTTCCTCAACATCCCATCCCTTAGCATATTCTCTTATCGTATGGGTGTTAAACGAATAGTCTACCACTTTCCCTCTAGGATCTATTAAATAAGCTGTTACCCAAGAATTAACAGAATAAGTTTCATTAGTATATAAGTAAACTCTAATCATTGATGTGTCTGAACTCACATAAAATGTAGAATTAAACCAAACACCCGAAGTAATTAGCGGTAAACGCGTCCAATATTTATAGTTCGACACCTTAAAACCCCACGAGGTAACAGAGGAATCTGTAGAAAGAACTATTCTCGCAGTGTCTCCTATAATAATATCAGTCCAAACATCACGATAAGAACCTGTAAAACTATTCACAAGATTTCCATATTTATCATATACATAAATATAATCGAAATATTTTTCCGTCGTAATGTTATCAAACTTTATCTGCAAAGCTTGCGCGTCGGGCTTTTGAATCACATATTCCTCCCACATATCATTGTAATAAGGATGAGGAGATTCTAAGGGAGGAGCAAAGGCAACATAGTGAAGATTCTCAGGACCAACATAAGTAGACACAACATAGTTACCTTCAGTTACATTAAAGAAAGTACCATTAAACATACCTTGAACATTCTTCAATCCGTCGAGAGCACTCCCAACAGGCACAATCACCACGTTCTCCGAATTCGCCCAACTATCAAGAGCAATTTTAGTAGCATATTCAAAAGGATTTTCAGCTACAATTTTAAAAACACTATCTACACCAAGAAAATCTTCCATACAATCAACAAAATTCTCACTATAGGGTCCTATAAAATCTAGAGTAACTACTCCATCCCAATGATTGCAGTATTCCCTCCAATCCTCAAGTAAATACTTACTAACTTCTGGATAACCGAAAACAATAGGGGAAACATAAAGATTTCCCAAATTATCTCTAAAAACATTATTTGGTATCGACGCCAAAAAAGCATACTCATCAACATAAGAAGAAGGATCAGAGTAGACAAAACTAACCTTTCTAACCGGAACAATACCACTATCAAAACCTTTTTTATCAAAGAGAGAAACTTTACCAACATCATTAAACACACAATCCAAATCATTACAACTAAAATACCCAGCATTACTCACAAACCCATTCACCCTCACATCAAATTCAGAAAAAACCGGAACAGCCAAAATAGCAGCGAATAAAATAAACATCAAGGATAGAAACAACAACTTCTTCACACAAAACACCTCCTTCAACTCAAATTACTGAAATTAAACAACATCAATGAAATATATATGCTTAATTTCCCACCTTTTACATAGCTCACTTCAACCCACAATTCAAAAACAAAAAAGTTATCCACCAAAAAATAAACTTAAAAACAAAACTAACCTAATAAAACAAAAACCACGCTAAAAACAAAGCAAACATCGCATTCAAAAGAATAACAATATTTACATAATTAAAAGCATACCCAAAATACTGTTATCAAAACTATAACAACCCTATTTTCTCCAATACTCCAGTCTGTTTCTATCCTAACACACGACGGTAAAAATGAAATAATAACCATTTCGGAAAACAACACATTAAACATACTCAAACATAATGGCCAGCTGCTCCTATCCGCCCACTCAGACACACCGCTGAAGATTCTTTGAAGTTTTATAAACTTTGCACATCGCCCGAAAGAAAAATGACAAACCAATTATAGCAGTAGGAGGAACGGACGGATTACTGCAAGTTTTCAAAATATCAACATAAAATCCTAGAAACAATCTATATATGTGGTTGAAACACTTGATCGCATCTAGTTGCAGGTTGCGGCTCACCAACCTTTAACCCATTAAACCTCAAACTATCAATAAGACCCTAAGTCTCGAGCAAAAACAAGACTTAACTCCTTTTAGATGAAATAAATGATCCAACTAGTCACCTTTCTCCTGAACGTAACCATAATATAAAATAGTTTCTCTATAAGATCCCTTCTTCATTCAATTCAAAATGAACACCATAAATCTCACCAACCCAAATAGTAATCAAAGAACGATCAAACTCACATTTACCATAAACTACCACCCTTTTATTTCATCCCAGCTAACATGCTAAAAATTCTTAAAGCAAAACAACAAAGTAACAAGATTAATTCAATACAATGATCTTAAAATCAAAACCTCTGTTTTTATCCTACATGTTTACCAGATTAATAATAGGAAACATCAAGCTTTATCTTATTTTTTAAGATATAATGAATTTATATAAAGAAGAATCCAAGAAGGGTTAACATAAATAAGCGACAAAGAAAAGTTTGATGGAAACTTATACTTCGCAACATCAAAAATATTCCCGATAAAGTTTTAATATTCCCCTAGCAGCAATCTGACCTTCCTCAGTTAAATAAACTTCTTTCTTACTATTAAACGCCAATTGTCCTTGAGACAACAATTTCTCCACCACAGAACTCATTTCCACTTTTACAGCACCTTCTGGATTAACGGCGCCACGAAGAAAAAGCTTCCCTAATAACAACTCCTCAGGCCCAGGCTCAGGAAAATACCTCTCCCTAACATACTTCACCCTCTCTTCGAAAGGTAAAGATAACAACCTCCTTCTCTCAGTCCTAACAACATAACTCTTACCAACCCTTTCCAGAAACAACATCTTCTCACCCAAAAATTTCTGCGTATCACAAATAATTTCCAAAACCTTCTTAACAGTCCTCCAATTCAAACCAGTCCTCAAAGCCAACTCACGAACAGTAACAGGCCTATCAGAAATATTCATCAAAACAACCCTAACAGCATCCGAAAGCGAAGTTCTAGAAGCCTTCAACAAACATCACCACAGACACGTATAATACATCAAGACCATTCTATGTTTCTAATCTAGACATGATGGATAGTATTAGACTAATACTATCTGGTATATTGATTCGTATACAATTTCATATTGCATCGATATATAAACATATCTACTATAGTAAATAAATGTGCATAATTACACAAAGCTTTTATATATGTAACAAAAACATTCCAAAAAAGGATTTTAAACTCCTTATAAAGAAAGCGAAAGAAAAAGGAATCATATAATATTTAATTGCAACATCCTGATGATTGATTGGCTTTAACTTAAACCGTTTCTCCAAACTTTCATTCACCATACATCTCGTTGAATTTACAACTAGTTGATATATCATCCCAATCTTTCTTAATGCTATTTAACTATCTTTTAACCCTCTGCGACTTTCCCAATTAGCATACCCAGATTCCATCAATATCTTCTCCACAACATTAGATATCTTTGCTACCGAAGGCAAACACCTATAATTTTCCGCCTTCGCTTCGAAGAAAACATAACCATTATCCAAATAGATATTAATATCTTCTAAACTACCAAAATCTTCATAACCCCAAACTTCATCCCCACAACTTTTACACAACTCCTCTAACCTATCTAATATTTCCTCCGGCACACCCTCATCAATAATAGTCTCCGTAGCAATCTCCGCCTTACCATTAAGACCATGCAGCCATAAATGAATACCATCAACATACAGCGATGAACCCCTCACCTGAGAAAAATAAATCGTTCCATCATCAAAATAAGCCTCCATCAATTCCAAACAATAGCATCCAAGAACTTCAAAATAAATAAACTTCAAACTAGGCAACTGGATTTAATTCCAGATAAAACTCTATGACAAAACTCTGAGTAGCTGAAGGCGTACCAGCCTTGCCATAGACCGTAATCGAAATCTCATGGGAACCTTGAGGTATCGTGATATTATCACTCCACCCATACCAAGTGTAAACAGGGTACTTGGTCTGACTATCCGGGTATATACATTCCTCCCAGCTCCAATACGGTTTTTCATAGTCAGCAGTTGAACCATCGTAAAAATTTCCTTGAGTAACTATAATTAGATGGATGGTTTCTCCTGACACACTAATATTCACACAGAGACCATAAAAACAACTCTCCAAGTGCTGCTCAGCATAGTCAACGCTCTCACCATACACATTGTATTTTATCACCAATATTACGTTCGTTATTTTCACTCCTCCAGCCTCATCAACATAAATTTGAGCTACAGATGTTTTCTCAAAGTCTGTAGCCGGCAACAGTGTTCCAAAATCTATTGTCACAGCTTGTATTGAAGTCTCTGTCCCACTAACCGTCCCCTTAGTTTCAAAAAGCTTAAACCAATTAGACTTCCAAGCAACCACAGAAACAACACAACCAACCAAAACCACCAAAACCAAAACAAACAAAACCTTCCTCTTCATAACACCACCAATAAAACATACTAAACCCCAACATATAATACTTAAAACACAAACATACAAAAACAAAAACCCACTCCGCAACCCAAACAAACAGCCACTCCACCCCCATTACCCTCACATAAACACTCCACCACTAACAAAATACAAAAATCACACCCAACAAACAAAACACCTCCATCCCCCAATTACAACAATTACCCTTTTACCCCAAAAATTTTGAAAACGTTACCCATCAAAGAACAAAACCAAACAAACCATTCACCCCAAATAAACCCTTAACCAAAAATAATGTAGAAAAAACATAAGCAATCCTGCATTGAAATGTGTGAAATTCCACTAATAATTGAGAAAACATAGACTAATCTTAAGCTCATAC
>JAUQZC010000047.1 GCA_030587435.1 Candidatus Baldrarchaeota archaeon
ATATTTTGCAATGTGAGAATTAAAATGGGAGTAATGTGCGAAGCACGGTGCATGGGATGTATTTCGTTTATTTTATAGAAAATTATGTTGAACGATTTTATGAAGAGTATTTTCCTACAGATACGATACGATGTAATACATTAAAATTTTGTATTTGGTCAATAACCTTGTTTTAAACCATTTATGTTCTTGTTGATTACTAAATTGCTATATTTGTTAACCTTTGAACTGCGGTTAAATAATGTAAAAAGTAAATTGGTAAAGTTAACTGATGGTTTGCGGTTTTAAAATATAATTTAAGGAAGGTTGGTGGGGCCGGAGGGATTTGAACCCTCGACCAACGGGTTTCTTCAATTCACCGCTCCAGAAGTTCTTCATCCCACTTCGGTCAACAAACCCGTCGCATGGGCTTCTGGAGCCCGTCGCCCCTAAGGGGGCCTAGTTTCGTGCTAATCCCTCACCTGGCTAGGCTACGGCCCCTACATCCTATTTTTATTAGTATTTTCTCGTTTGATAAATTTTTCGGCTAATATTTAATATTATTATGCATTATAGTTTTTATTAATGAGGGAAGGGTTTTCAGAGTGGCGAGGGCGGGTTATTAGTGAACAAGCTATCTACCATAATAACTCGTTTTAAACGAATTAATTGATTTTTAATTTGATAGTTACTTTAACATTTTATTTTATAATTTTCTAGGATAATGTTTTTATATGGTTGGTGATTGTGATAGAAGTGGTGCGGCATCCCGTGAAAGTCAAGCCTCCGCACGTTCCCAGGAGTACTATCCTCCGCGAGGGGATGGGAAACTGGGAAGCTGCCTGCTTCGGCAGGCGGCCATAGTGCGGAGGGAAATACCCGTTCCCATTCCGAACACGGAAGGATGCCGCACCGTTAATTAGCTAGTTTTTCACATTTAATTCCTAATTTATTTATCTTATTGCTGAGGTGGAAATTGCTTTAATTTGATTTTGCACGTTGCTTTTATTTGTTGAACTAGCAATCGAAGATGTATAGAGTAGTGGCGTTTGTTATTTAAATAACATGCTGTAATTCTTGTTTTCCGTTTTATAAGAAAATTTATTGTTTTTAACTTTAACCGTAATGTTCTTATTTATTTTGATTGCTTTTGTGATAGTACATAGATTGATATGAGGTTGATTGTTGTGCAGTTCCCGTGGCAGCAAGAAAGTTGGAATTGGATTATAAACTGGATTTGGTTGTTGTTACTTTTGGTATATATGTTCTATGGACAACGCTTGCAAGTAAGTATTTGGGTTAGGCAGATTAAGCGAGCATTACAGAAACTTGAATACATGGTTCGCAAGGGAAAGGAAATTACCATTAAAGCGTTTAGAGATGTTGGAAATTCCGATGCAAATATTGTTTCTAGAATAAATGATTTTCTAGAATTCTTTATGATAGAGCCTGTTGATAGAGATCCGTCCGGCATTATGTATAAGTTGGAACACTTAGTTAATGTTAGAGATGAGAGGTTTGAACATATTGTAGCTGAGTTGGCGCCAAATGTAAGTAGGGATCAGGCTGCTAATTTGGAAAATGTGTTGGAGGCAATTATCGCTTTGAATTTCATTTATAGGATTGTTAGACATTTTCTTATATTAGGGGAAAAAACTAAAAGTTATATTTTAATTCTTCAACTTCAAATGCAGCTTCCAGAAATTATGAAATATGCGAACGCTTATTTTGATGCTTTGAAAGCTTTTGTTGATGGAAAGCCGATTGGTGATGGAGCAGGTGTTCTCTCTGTGACCAGATTGCTAAGAGAACATGGTGTAGTTGGTAAGGAACAGTATGAAGAAATAGTAAAAGACACTGTAATTGCTCAAACAAAGATAGATGATAGAACTGTAATTGCGGTGCGTGCACGAGGACCAGGAGGTACAGTTGGTAAGCCGGGAGAAGCCATTAGAAGGCTTTTCGAAGAAAGAAAACTTAAAATTGATAGAATAATTATGATAGATGCTGGTATTAAATTGGAGGGCGAGAAAACTGGAGGAATAATGGAGGGTGTTGGCGCTGCTATTGGAGGGATTGGCGTCGATAAATACAAGATTGAAGAAGTAGCGACAAAATATAAAGTACCACTGGATGCTATTATTATTAAAGAATCTATTGAAGAAGCCGTTTCCCCGATGAGAAGGGAGATTGCAGAAGCAACTAGAAAAGTTGTAGAAAGAATAAAGAGGATAATAAATGAGAGAACTAAACCAGGTGATGTTGTTCTCGTAGCGGGTATTGGAAATACCATAGGCATAGGTTACTAAAGGGGATAGTCTTGAAAAAATCGAAGACATTAGTGAATTTGGTTATAACAGCAATAACATTCGTTGTATTTCTTGTTTTTTACTTGCTTTACTTGAAATACGGTTTCAAAAACTTCTGGTTAGTATACTTATTACTTTTGGTTTTAATTTTTCTCTTCGCGTTGAGAACTCAACCTAGAGAGGAGATGTTAGAAATGGAAAAGTATCACACAATAACTGTTATTAAGTGCGAAAAATGTGATTACAAAGAGGAAAGAAAATTTCAACGTGGAGACTACATTTTTAAGCAGGTAGGAACTTGTGGAAAATGCTCAGGTAATCTTTATATCGACGATATTTATGTTGTACCCCCACGAAAAATGGGAGAAACAAAAGGGAGGTAGAAAAATGGGAAAAATAGTATTTTTGGGTCATGCCGCATTCAAAATAGAAACTGAAGAAGTGAAAATTCTCATAGACCCTTTTCTAACAGGAAACCCCTTAGCTCCCATTAAAGCTTCCGATATAAAAGACTGTGATATTGTACTTGTAACTCATGACCATGGCGACCATGTAGGTGACGCCGTAGATATTTGTAAAAGAACTGGCGCCACTTTGGTTGCGATCTATGACCTTGCCGTACATCTTCAAGAACAAGGCGTAGAGAAAGTTGAAGGAATGAACATTGGTGGCACTACAGACATAAAAGGGGTAAAAATCACTATGGTTAAAGCATTTCACAGCGCTACACGCGGGTCTCCTGTAGGATTTGTCATACATGTCCCAGGCGCATCCATCTACCACGCAGGTGATACACAAGTTTTTGGGGATATGAAAATTATAGGAGAATTATATAAGCCAGACTATGCTTTGCTACCTATTTCAGGATATTATACAATGGGACCCAAAGAAGCAGCCTTGGCAACAGAGCTTTTAAAACCTAAGACAGTAATTCCCATGCACTATGATACGTTTCCTGTAATTAGACAGGACCCCAATAGGTTTGCAGAACTTGTTAAACAAAGAACCCCCGAGGTAAGAGTTGTTATATTAAAACCTGGCGAGGAACTAGAGTTTTAATAACCTAATTTCTTTTTAATGGTGTTTAACTTGAAACTGAAACTTGTAGCTGTTGGAGGAACTTTTGATCGCTTGCATCGTGGTCATAAAAAACTTATTTTGAAGGCTTTTGAAGTCGGTGATGAGGTTATTATTGGCCTAACAACGGATAATATGGTGAAAAATAAGTTTTTAGGAAAGGAAATATTAAGTTTCGATGAAAGACTGAAAGAACTTAAAGAATTTCTAGAGGATAAAGGGTTATTAAGTAGATGTAAAATACTTCCTCTTAATGATGTCTATGGCCCTACCACCATAGATGAAAGTATTGAGGGGCTTGTTGTTAGTGAGGAAACCTTAGGAAGAGCTCTTGAAATTAACAGAATAAGAGTTTCAAAAGGTATGCGTCCTTTAATCATTTTTGTTATACCGTTACTTCTTGCAGAAAATGGAAAACCGATATCTTCTCATAGAATTAGAAGTGGTGAAATAAATAGGAATGGTAAAGTCTTAAGAAAAACTTCTCAAAGACAAGTTTATAAACAAATCTCTACTTAGGATTACTTGGCCCACCGGCAATCCGTGCGTGATGGGCTCTGCGCGTGAAGAGCGGTGTGTCACCGCTTACGATGTGCGTGGAGCCAACCCAGGTACGGGACAGGTGGGTCGGAGGTTGAAGCGCCCTAAGGGCCTGACAAAGAGAGCTCGGCCAAGAAGAGGCGTTTGCCTCTCTATGATGCCGAGTGTTACTGTTCAGGCCACATGCGCTTCAACGCATCTTTTTTTGAAGCTATAGTGTTAAGAAGTGGTGTTGCTGTTGATTAAAAAAGTTCCAAAGTTAAAAGATATACTAAGAAAAGAGTTAAATTTATCTACAGACGAGTTGAATAAACTGCCAGCAAAGTATAAGGTCTTGGGTGATTTAGCCATTATTAAACTGCCAGATGAATATTCGTACCTAAAGAAGGAGATAGGCAGGATAATTTTGAAGAATGATCCTCGTGTTAAAAGTGTTTTAAATCTTGTCGAAGGTATACAAGGAATTTTTAGAGAGCCAAAAGTTGAAGTAATTGCTGGTGACATGAACACGGAGACTATGGTAATTGAGAATGAGTGCCAATTTAAATTAGATGCAAATAGACTTATGTTCTGTCTTGGGAATCAACATGAGCGGTTAAGAATGTCCAAAATTGTTTTTTCAGATGAGGTAGTCATTGATATGTTTGCTGGTATAGGTCAATTTTCTATTCCTATAGCTGTTCATTGTCAGCCGAAAAGAATATTTTCTATCGAGCTAAACCCTTTGGCATATAAATACCTATTAGAAAATGTTTTTTTGAATAATGTTGATCGTATAGTTTATCCAATTCAAGGAGACTCTAAGGAAGTCGTTCCGAAACTTTTGAGACACAAAGCTGATAGAATAGTCATGGGTTATGTGGAGAGAACGCAAGAATTTCTTGAAGCAGCAATGATGGGTGTTAAGGCTGAAGGTGGAATTATTCATTACCACAATATTTACAAGACAAATGACATATTTCAAAAACCAATTAGCGAAGTAAAATCTGCTGCTATAAAAAGTAACCGTGAAGTCAAACGAATAACTCATAGGCGTGTTGTTAAAAGTTACGGGCCTGGACTTGTTCACGTGGTGGTAGACGTAAAAATTAAATAAGGGAAAAAACGCTAGCTATCGATATATTTACATTTTAAACATCGATAAATTTGTCAGTCGATACTTTAAATTAGAAGAAATAAAAGTATTAAGTTATACTTGTTTAAAGATTAGAGAGTTAATTATAACTTTACTTGTATTCGGAAGCATAAATACCCACAAAAGAGGACATCTCAATGAAAGAAGAAATAGTAGAAAAAATAGAAAGGACTCTTGAAAAAATAAGAGAGATAGCCAGCGAAGGCATTCCCATACTGGTTGAAGGGAAAAAGGACGAAGAAGTCCTTCGGATTCTTGGAGTAGAAGGAAGAATAATTAAAGTATCTCAGCAAAGTTTAAACACGTTAATTGACCAATTATATGGCTGTAGAAGAGTTCTTATACTTACAGATTTTGACGAAAAAGGGGAAAAAATAGCGAAAACCCTTTCATCTCTTCTCGAAATAGAGGGAACCATTCCTTTATATGAAATGAGAAATGAACTTAAACATGCCTTAGCAGGACAAGTATCTTGCATCGAAGGCATTAGGAAAACTCTTCTGAGACTGAATAGAAGAGATTTAACATTTGGAGGTGTCAAATTTGGTAGGAAAAAGTGAATATGACACGATGAAATATGTTATTAAGGCGAGAATAGAAATAGATGGTGTTGTTGAAAAATCTGATGTTGTAGGAGCAATATTTGGTCAAACTGAAGGATTATTGGGTGAAGAACTCGATTTAAGAGAATTGCAAAAAACAGGTAGAATAGGTAGAATAAGAGTTAATTTAGAAACTAGAGGAGGAAAATCAACAGGAACTATAATAGTTCCATCTAGCCTTGATAGGATAGAAACTGCTATTTTAGCAGCTACACTTGAAACTGTTGATAGAGTGGGTCCGTGCACAGCCAGGGTTACTTTAGAGAAAATTGAAGATGTGCGTGAGGAAAAAAGAAAGAGAATTGTAGAAAGAGCTGTGGAAATTTTAAGGAAATGGGAGGAAGAAGTGGTTCCTGAAAGTCAGGAGATCACAGAACAGGTTATGAGAGCTGTAAGAACTGGTGAGTTAATCAGATACGGTCCCGAAGGTTTGCCGGCTGGGCCGAATATTGATGACGCGGATACGATCATAGTTGTTGAAGGGAGAGCAGATGTCATTAATCTTCTTAAACATGGTTTTAGGAACGTTATAGCTGTTGAGGGAACTAACATTCCAAAGACGATAATTGAGCTAAGTCGTAAAAAGAATGTTATAGCTTTTGTTGATGGAGATAGAGGAGGAGAACTTATACTTAAGGAACTTCTACAAGTAGCTGATATCGATTATATTGCAAGGGCCCCTCCAGGAAGAGAAGTGGAGGAATTAACTAGGAAAGAAATAGTTAAGGCGTTAAGAAGTAAACTCCCAGTTGAACAATTTACAGTAGAAAGAAGAAAGGAAGAATTAAAGAAAATTCAATCTGTTAAGGTTAGAGTTGAAGAACAGAAAGCTGTTAGAGAAGAAGTGAAAGTAAAAGTTCCTGAACAAATATTAAAGGGAATAGATGAAGTACGAGGAAAAGGCGAAGCAATAATATATGGAAACGGTTTTAAGGTTGTAAAGAGGACCTCAGTTGGTGAGCTAGCAGAGACACTACAAAAATTGGACAACGTGAGAGCTATAGTCTTTGATGGCGTTATTACCCAGAGACTTGTAGACGTTGCGGGTGAAAAGGGAGTCGAGTATATTATTGGTGCTGTTAGAAGAGGCGTAGCCAAGTGTCCAGTCGATCTTTCCGTTCTCACTTTCGAGGAAGTAGGCTAATATTATAGAAATTACGTAGTTTTTAAGAAGAAATCGAGTGTCCCCTTCCTACCTGTATTTTTTCTCTTAGTTATTTCTTTGTTCATCTCATTTATGAGTTTTAGTTCGATTCCTTTCGGTATGACTCCGGATGCTGCCACTGTGTGTCCATCAGCAAATCCTGAAAGTTTCTTGCAAGCTTCTATCAAAATCACATTTACCGGGACTGCCTCATTCCTTTCAATTTTCTGTTTTAAGAGTTGAGGAACTCTAACAGACACTTTCACAAAGTCTCCCCTTAGCTCTCCGTATCCTGGTATTTGTGGCTGCATATTCATAAATCCTACAAGATATTTGTCTTGCTTTATCCATTTTTGATAACTTAGATAGGAGCAAAATGTACCTATTACTTTAACACCCATCCCTTTGAACTCATCTTCAGCATGAAAATATTGAATATGACCAATTTCTTTGAGTCCCTTAATTCTGAGCTTACTTAGAAGTCTCTTATTTACTTGCTTACGTTTGTTTTCTAATTCTTTGATTTTATCTAGCGTTTCTGGAGTTATTCCGTGAAGACATGCCCTTACAGCGATTTCAGGACCACCTTTATAGTATCCAACCGATCCCAGTATAGTTAGCTTTTTTGATAAATCTGTGTGAGAAAACATGCCTCCATTAAGCTTTACTGAGTATATTTCCTTTTCTCCCCTTTTTGAAACGATTACTTTCCCTTGTTTGATTGCATCACTGAGAGGAATTCTATTCAATCCGGATAAGTTACCTGGTATTTCAGCACTTCCAACTACGGCTAAATGAGCTAGTTTTGCATTAGATTGATCCAAACATTTTGCAAAAAGATACGTAGTAGTAGCTCCTGAGGCATCTCTTTCTCCACTAAAACCGTAGAGTTCAGGGTCCAAATTGTGAATAAGCGGGTCTTTGGAGGGTACTGCATCGTGATGATCCAATATAATTGCTAAGTTGCGGCTCTTATTTATCTTTGATAAAAACTCTGCATGAGCTGCTGCAATATCTACGTAGAAAAAAATTCTACCCCTTTTTGCATGTAAATCTTGAACAACTTGAGGATAAAGTTTTTCTAGGCAAATCGTCCGTACTTCCAAGCCTATATTTTTTAAGCTTTCTTTAAGGATGGCTGCTGAAGTTATTCCGTCAGCATCATCATGATAAATAAGAAAGGCCTCTTGAGTGAGATTTTCTCTCAAAGATTCTATTGCTTTTTTAATATCTTCCATAAATCTGTCAAATTTTTCTTTATCATACGACATTTTATTCAAAGCCTCTATCTCATTTTTTCAAAAAATCAAAAAGCGATACTTGTCTTTCCCCTGTTTTTAATTGCTTTTCATCGTACCCAAAGCCCTCAAGTATTCTAAGCGCTGCTGGAATTATTTGCTTGTTTACATAATACTCTATATCTATATCGTCGTAGTCTGCCATGTTGTGTGGTACAGCTTTATCCGCTAATTTGCCTTCGCCCTTAACTATAACGTATCCTATTTTGTCTCCAACTTCTAGTGTTCCTCCAGCTTCTAAAAGTTTTTTAGCAGCCATGACATGTGCTGCTTCCACTTTGTATTCTTCAAGCTTTCTGGTTAATGTTTTCCATATAACTAGTTGTTCGTAAGGAACCTTTTTCTCTTTCAGTTGTTTAATTACGTCCCTTACATAGTTGGCTGCTTTTTCTGGAGATTTCTCTTTTAAAACTATTTCTATAACTTTTTCTTGAACTTCTCTAGCTATCTCACTCCAATCCCCTCTAACGACTTCCAGGCCTACAGCATCTATTCTCCCATCTTTTAGAAGACCAGCATATCGTTTTTTAGCTTCAGTAAAGAAAACACGCTCATAGATTTTGTCCGGCTTGATATCCAAACCTAATTCTTTTTCAACCATTTTTTCAAATTTTTCGATCTTATCTGGCTCATATTTTAAGAAAACGCTATCGGTATCCCCGTATATTACTGTTAGTCCTAGTTTCTTGGCTATTTCAATAGTTTTCTTTATAGTTTCTCTTCCCCACGCTGTTGTTGCCTCTGCTACTGGTCTAATGTACCATCTGGCTCCAATCCATCCTGCATAACCATAGGTAGCATTTGCGATAACCTTTATGGCTCTTTGACGATTATCAAGTAATTTATATTCTAAGCTTCTTGGATCAAGCTGCTTCATTTTTTGTCTTATTTCTTCTCTTGCCTTTAGGAGTTTTGTAAGTGCGCGTTTGTATAGTCCAGGCGGACTCTTTAGGAAACGATGATTAACTTCTGGTGCTACATAAACCTCTTCTGGTGGGACGTCTTCGTCGGGTGGAACATATGTATCAGGAGAAATATTGTATCTTATCATGAGGTTTGGATAAAGCGAACTGAAGTCATAAACTATAACGTTTTCATGGATCCCCATTTTTGGTTTTAAAACTAGACCACCTTTGTATGGTGTGTGTTTTCGCTCTACCCGATTAGGTGCTAACTCGCCGTCTAGGTAAGCATGCCGCATTAGATGCCATTCAACTCTGAATCCTACTGCTGCAGCTAGCACCTGGTCTAAAGGTAGTCCCACGATAGATGATAGCTGCATAGCAAAGGGTAAAGCTTCTTCCGCTATCCCTAAAGTACTTTCTGCATCTTCCATGGCATATTTTAACAATTCTTTTCTTTTTTCTTCATTATCCCAGTACTCGGCGATTTTTAGCTTATTTATTATCGTTCTTTCTTCTGTTTTCATAACACCTAAATATTCGGCAACATTTTCCAGAGTTTTTACTTTCACTTCATATAGTTCCTCAGCATAGTCTAACAAATCTATATTTGCTCTACCAGCAATGGAAATATGCCCATAAACGGAGGTATGAGGTTCTCCTTTATTCCTTCCGATATCTAGTTTCACGCCAAGTCGTGCTGCTCTCTCCATTAGATAAGGCCAGTCAAAGCGATTAGAATTGTACCCTACAATTATATCGGGATCAAACTCCTTGATAAAGTTCACAAATTCTGTTATTAAGTTGATATCGCTGTGGCCTTCTGCCAAAAATTGTTTTTTGATGCCGCTACTTGTAACGACTGATATTATAATAACGGGGTCTCTATCAGGTATTGGTACGCCTTTGGGATTATAACATTCAATATCAAAGGACATTATCCTTAGTTCGGGGAAAAATGTTTCCCCAGTGGGGACTGGATTTTTTTTTGCGATGTATATCTTGTCTACTTGGTATTTTTTGTCATTAGAAATTTCTTCTACATCGACTAGATGCCATCCACAAGGCATTAGCTGATTATCAATAAGATAACGAATAGAGTATCGGATGTCAGCCTCTAGATATGAATCTATATCACGTATTTTTATAACGGCATCTCGATATCCTGGTACGTCTTTTGGATTCTGGCACATGAGACGTAAGGCAGTTAAAGGTTTTCCGAAAAATTTTCTCTCCACTCTCTCTATTTTTAGGATTGGCGATTTTGATGTCGATAGTTTTTTAATTTGTTGAATTAACATGTCAATATTAGCGTCTTTTCGCGGAATTGCGTAAAAGTACGGTCGAAAGATCTTATCTATTATTAATATACGGTTTCCTCTTTCATCTATTCCCCATAATTCGACCTGTGGTTTTCCCTTTTCAATGGTATAAGCTATGTCTAAAAGCCAAAGTTTAATTTTCATGGTTTATCCTCTTTACGATATCTCTAAATTTAAAATGATTAGTTACTTCCCTTAAAAATATCGCATATTAAAGTGTAGGAAGGCTTGGTATACAAGCTAATTTATAGTCGTTTTTCCATAAGAAAAGCATCTTCTCCATTTCTATAGTAATTCTTGATTCGACCAATAGCTCTAAATCCCATTTTCTTATAAAATGTCTGTGCAATCAGATTTGAGACTGCAACTTCTAATCTTATCGTTTTTATACTTGTTTCCTTGAATTTCTTAATTAAAACATTCATTAAACATTTTCCTACACCCTTTCCTCTATATTGCGAATCTACAGCAATGGAAACTACGTGTCCACGGTTATTTCTTACATCTCCTATTATGTACCCAACTATTTTCCCATATATTTCGGCAACATAAAAATATTCTTTGTTAAACCAAAATAACGTTTGAAGAGTAAAGAAAGAGTAAGGCGTTTTAAAGGATTCTATCTCTATTTCGTAAATTCGTCGCAGATCTGTTCTTTGCACTAAACGTATAAATATATTTTTAGATACATCCCTTTTTGTGTTTTTGTCAAATTCCAAACTCCTCGACCTCAATTATTGCATATATTTGCATGCCTTTAAATAGTGATAAGTAAGTTGATATCTTTAATTTATTGTACAAAAGGATGTACGAGTGTGCTATCGATGAAAATTGTTCATGAAAATCTAAAGAGAGGTGAAATTACGCTTATTCCAGAGAATTTAGATGATTTATGGCATCTTTATAACGTTATTACTCCAGGCGATATTGTTTACGCAAAAACCCTTCGAAAGATAGAAAGAGGTGAAGAAGTTAAAAGAAGAAAAAAGGTTGAGAAAAAACCTGTTTATTTAGGTTTAAAGGTTGAAAACGTAGATTTTCATGAGTTTACAAATAGATTGAGAATTAAGGGAATAATTATAGAGGCCCCCGATAATATAGGAGCACTGGGATCCTATCATACTATTAACGTTAATATTGGGACTCAAATAAAAATAATTAAGGAAGAATGGCCTACTTTTATATTAAATAGAATCAAAGAAGCTGTAGAAAGTGCTAGAAGACCAAAAGCTCTTATAGTAGCGATAGAAGAAGGCGAAGCAACAATAGCAGTAGTTGGTGACTATGATATTACAATAGTGGCTCAAATTATTCAAAGTATTCCAGGTAAGAGATTAAACTCGAAATACCACGATGAAGCAATTAAGAAATTTTTTAGTGACGTTTTTAAAGTTGTAGAAGAAAACATTAGAAAAGCGAATAATTTTTCGGTAATAGTGGTAGCTGGCCCTGGATTTGTAAAAGACCATTTTTCTAAATATCTGGTTTCAAAGATGTCTGAACTTTCAGGTAAGGTGGTTGTGGATAGTGCCAGTAGCGGTGGCGAAAACGCTGTATATGAAGTTCTTCGTAGGGGTGTTATCTCAAAAGCCGCCGAGAAGATGCGTGTTGAAGAGGAACTTGAACTTATAGAAGAATTCTTAAAAAGGCTAGGTCAAGAACGTGGTACCGTGAGTTATGGAATGGAAAATGTAGAAAAAGCCGTAATTCTGGGGGCGGTAGATACCATATTAATAACTGACAGAAAACTTAGGGAATCATCAAAAGAAGAAAGAAAAAAACTCGATGAAATATTAAGGGAAACGGAGAAAAAAAGAGGAAAGGTGATGATTTTTGCAGCAAATACTCCAGCTGGTAAACAATTAGAAAATTTTGGCGGAATAGCAGCTTTACTCAGATACAGGCTCCCAGACAATTAGGTGGTTAATTATATAAGATTAAAGGGGTGTATATGAAATTCTAACTCTATCAGCTGTTGGATATTCTTCAACTATACCGATTTCAGCATTAAATCTGCGTTTTAATTCTTTTGATAATTTTTCAACGACATACCAAGTTGTTTCAATTACCATATTTTTTTCGTCTATATGTAACAGTTTTTGAGGGATGCCATACCGCCTTATTAGAATGAGTTTTAACCGTTTAAGGTCATTTAACCCCTTATTTGGTAACTGGATTATCCCTTTGACAAGCAGACCTTCCTCTGTAATCTCTTCATAGGGTTTAGCTACTATTTTTGCTCTCCTTAAAAGCCTATTTTTAAGCTGAACGCTGTCTTTAAGACTTGATGGGCAATAGTGAACTGTTATTTTTAAGTTTCGTGCTGCCCATTTTAAAACATTAAGCGCGGTTTCCTCGCTTCCTTCAGCAGCTGCTAATGTACCGCTTTTGGGCTTAATGTTTCGTTTTCTAAGCTCTTGAGCATTTGTCTCACTAAACTCTAGTTCATTCAGATTAAGAAATGATGCCCCAATATCATCAAGATACTTTGCAAACACCTTGATTTTGTCAGCTTTTCCTGGTATTGCGGGAATTTCAGCCCCCACATCCATGTCCGTGTCTAATGCCCATTCTATCTTTTTCCAATCACTTTTGCTGGGATGAAAACGTATTTCATCCAGTCCTGCCTCAGATAGTTCACGTAAGAGTCTCTTAGTAACCGTTATACCACTGGTGTATAAATGAAGATGAAAGCTTGGACCAAAAGTTTCCTTAAGTAATTTAATGTATTTAATTGTTCTTTTTGGTTTTATTAAAGGATCTCCTCCAGTTATTCCCGCTCCAAGCGCATTCATCAGCCTAGCTTCCTTAATTATGTCTTCATCCTTTCTTACTTCTAGTTCGTTAGCAAAAATCACATCTTTCCATCGCCTTTTCTCCGACAACGGACAGTAAAAACATCTTCTAGGACATAAACCTGTTACAAAAAGAACTAACTTAGCTCCCTCCATACAGAGTTCGCAGCCGCGCGGAAGTTTTCCTACAACTAAGGATCTACCTGCAGTTTCTTTTATTTCACGCATCTGCTATTTCACTCCTTCGTCCTCTAAAATTCTTCTTCTGACAATAGGATCTCTGTCAACAACCTTTTTTAAGACTTCACCGAAAGTTTCATGTGGTGACAACTCTCTTTTCAGGTAAACCCCAGTTCTCCCTATTTTGTCTCTTCTCAACAGAACATTTATTCTTTCTTCAATTATATCAACACTAACTCCTAGAATTTTTGCTACTTCAGATTCTCTGCCAATGATAGAACTTTCGATGTGTCCTTTTACTGTGGGTTCAATAAGTATTAAACGTTTGTCGACACCTGGGACTCTAATGTTATTTCTGAGTTCATTTATAGTTACTAGGCCACCAAACTTATAGAATTCCCATTCTCTTTTCCTAAGCTTAACAAGTGGAAATGTCACTACAGTTTTTTCATCTAAACATATATGGGCCTTTAGAGAGTGCCATGGAGTGGCTTGAACTATTTGCCGAGAGTAAAAATCGAACCCAGCACTATGCAACACCGATTCCACCTGAAAAGGGGATACTGTTTGAGGTATAACTATGTCTATGTCGCTTTGAGGCGTAACATCTCCCCTTGCAATGCTGCCATGGGCAATTGTCTGAATATTATATCTTGCCAGCAATTCCATTATTCTTAGGGCTTTTTCTCTAAGCTCTTTTAGAAGTTTCCATCTTTCCTCTGTGTAAATTACTTCTATCTTGTCCCTCACTCTAATCGGCTTTTTTGCCATTTAACCTATAACCTCATATTTTTTATACTGAATTTTCAAATACCTCGCGTTCTAATTTATAAATTCACTTTATATTGGTTACCGATGGCTTTATATTGAAATTTTATCTTTCTCTAGTGAATTATTTTTTCATTTAATTTTGTCAGACATAAACTTTTTAGGTAAAAATTCGTTTGACGTGATGGGATGAACTATGAATTCGTTAATTATGACTTTATTGGTTTTCTGGCTTATGATCACACTTATTGGCCGATACTTAAACCTTGAGAAATATGGATTAGAGATTTCTCCGTTTGCAATTATGTGGAAAACAAAGAAGTTTAATAATTTTATCAGGAAAATAGCAAAAAAATTCCCTTGGCTTTGGAAGAGGATATGGCTTATAGGCATACCCTTAGGAATTGCTTCCCTGTTTTACGGATTTTATTTTTTATTTACTAACCTAATAAAATTTTTTGTGAACCCCTCAACAGCAGCGTCTGTCGTTCCAGTCTTACCAGGTATTACCATCACAGGCAAAACATTGTATTATTTGTTTTTCGCTCTTGCTGTATCGGTAACTGCTCATGAACTTGCTCACGGACTTGCAGCAGAAGCCGAAGAAATACCTGTGAGAAGCTCTGGTGTATTATTATTTATCTTAATACCAGGTGCATTTGTGGAACTGGACGAGGAAAGAATGAAGAAGCAGGACGTCGTGAAAAGACTTAAGATTTTTAGCGCGGGTTCCATGGCTAATCTAATTGTTGCAGTTCTTTTTCTTATTTTGCTAATAAACTTTGAATTGCTAATTTTGCCCCTTTATGCAGCCCCTGCTGGTGTCTTAATTACTGATGTTGTAAATGGAACTCCCGCTTCTAAAGTTTTTACGCCTGGAGTTATTATATTCGAGATAAATGGCACGGTAGTTCATAATGTCGAGGAGTTTCATAATTATCTTGTAAATGTTAGTCCAAATCAAACCTTAGTGTTTAATACAAGCGAAGGAGTTCTCAGGTTAACAACGGCGAGACATCCTGCAAATTCTTCTAGAGGCTACATAGGTATATACACGTTTAATTATTATCCTTCTAAAAATATATTTGGTAAAATGCTAGGAACCATGGCTCCATATTATCTTTTTGAAGTTGTAAACTGGACTTTTCTGCTCTCACTTAGCCTTGCAATTTTCAACATGCTACCCATACCCTTTTTTGACGGAGACAGAGTTATCAGTGATTTAGTAAGGGACTGGGCGAAAAAGCGTAATATCGGTGAAAAACTGCCAAAAACCATTAGAGTGGGATTTGCAGTCTTATCAGTACTACTATTGATTTTAAATTTTGTATTTACCTTTTTGAAAATCGGGTTTAAAATTCCTTAGGTGGATGAATCTACGTGGGAGGACTTCAAACTATATGTACTAAGTGCAAAAAAAGTCCAGCAATTTTCTTTAGGAAATATTCCGGTGAAAAATTATGTAAAAAATGTTTTTTAGAATCCGTTGAAAACAGAGTAAAGGGGACTATTTCAAGATTTAAAATGTTTAGAGAAGAAGATCGAATCGCAGTTGGTGTTTCAGGTGGAAAAGATAGTGTTGCATTACTTTACATTCTTAGTAAAATAGAGAGAAAATTTCCCAAGTCTGAACTAATTGCAATTACTATTGATGAGGGAATAAAAGGTTATAGAGAGGAAAGTTTAAGAATTGCTAGAAAAGTTGCAAAGGATCTAGATGTTGAGCACGTTGTGTTTTCTTTTAAAGATCTTTTTGGCTATACTTTAGATTCTATATTTGAACGTTCTTTAAAGAAGGAAATAAAGCTTGCTCCATGTACTTATTGTGGAGTTTTAAGGAGGAAAGCATTGAATTTAGCTGCTAGAGAAGTTAATGCCAGTAAACTTGCAACTGCGCATAACTTAGATGATGAAGCTCAAACAATTCTCATTAATTTTTTAAGAGGAGATGTAGAGAGACTAGCCAGACTCGAACCCGTTCAATCAATCGTGCATCCAAAGTTCGTTCCCAGAGTAAAACCTTTAATGGAAGTCCCGGAAGATGAAGTTTCTCTTTACGTATATCTTAGAGAATTAGACTTTTTCTCTGCTCCGTGTCCTTATGCAAGATATGCCCTAAGAGGAGATATAAGAGACTTTTTAAACAAAATGGAAGAAAAGCGACCCGGAACAAAATTTATTGTCTTAAACACACATCTTAAACTTCTACCATTTCTGAAACAAGCATTACGGGAGAAAGTTTCTCTGCAAGAATGTATCATTTGTGGGGAACCGACCCCACATAAGATATGTAAGGCGTGCGAGTTACTGCAGAGGATTCAAAATTAAAGCATTTTTAAAACTTTTTTAGAAATATCTTCAACACGTCTTCGATCTGAAAGCGTAATACTGTATGTCTTTTTATTATTTGATATACGAACAATATATTCTGCGTTTTTTTTCTTTATCACAAATCTAACAACTTTAGATCCCATTATTAAACTTCTGGCATAGTTCATAAATTCCTCCACTGAAGAAAGTTTCAACAGTTACACCCCCAAAAACAATTCAAGATAAAACCATACCAACGCACATACTTAATAAAATTTCTTTATCGATTTTAAAACGAAAAGCTAATTAAACCAATAAAACATACTATTTCATGCGGCCGCGGGTAGGGCCGGGAAGTTACCGGTTTCCTGTGACCGCAAACCCGGTTTATGGCGGGGCCAGTAACCCGAGGGGCGATATCTAACCCCGATCGTAGGATCTGGTCTTACAGCAATGAAATCCCGTCCCGTGGGGCCGGCGGTGGCCGGGTCTCCCGCTTAGGCGGGAGTACTACGGCCTTTACCGGGGGAACCAGGCCAGGCCCGGGAGATGGAAAGTTTGTTGCCACCCGAAGGAGCAACCTAACCCCGGACGTTCGGCGCTCGCGGGGGCGCGGGGTAGAGACTGGAGACCAGAACACCGCGATCGGGAACGGTATCCACCCAAGGGAGCCGCGGCCGCACTAAATAACTTTTATCTCATTCGGATTAAAAGCCACAGACCCATTTCTTACACTAGATGCATATTATTTTGGCTGTATCTCAGAATAAACTATTCTAAGTAGTAACTTCCTTGCTGAATAATTAATATAAGAATTTCTCGAAAACAATAAATAAGGAAAAATAATATCTATCTAAGGATGTGCCGGGGTATCCTAGAGGATAATGGTTTCCGGGGATCCTGGTAGGGAGCGGTCCGTTACGGTTTCCGTCGCGGGCTCAAGCCTGCTATCCTTAAGGGGCTGATAGCCCGTGGCCGTTGTGCCGCGTGGGTTCAAATCCCACCCCCGGCGCCATATTGTTTTTTTGAGGTGGAAATTGTGTTTAAGGTTTATGATTTATTTTGTGGTGCTGGTGGTTTTTCACGTGGTTTTGTAGAAGAAGGATTTAAGATTATAGGGGCAATTGATAATTTTCCCCCTGTTGCTGAAACTTATAGATATAATTTCCCAGATGTAACCTTAGTTGTCGAGGATATCAAAGAGGTTCATCCTCTCGTTTTTTTGGAAATTGTAGGGGAAGAACCCGATGTTATTATAGGCTCCCCTCCATGCGAGCCTTTTACTGCTGCTAACATTAAAAGACTAGAAAACCCTTTAGATAGACTTTATAAAGATCCTATTGGAAGACTTACTTTGACTTTTATTCGTTTTGTCGGTGATTTACAGCCGAAAGTTTTTATCATGGAAAATGTGCCTCAGATTACCGAGGGCCCCTTAAAAGACGCTATAAGAAAAGAATTCGAGCGTGTTGGGTATTCAAAGATATATTTTAATCTATTAAGAGCTGAGAGGTACAGTAACCCTTCTAGACGTTCAAGAATGTTTATCTCTAACATAAAGCTCTCTCCGAAGCCTGTCAAAAAGAGGGTTACGGTTATTGAAGCTATCGGTGACTTACCAAGCCCTGAGGAGATACATGACATCCCTAATCATGAATGGCATCCAATACCCAAACGGAAGAGAAGGAAGATTGTTTCTCTTGGATGGGGTGAATCTCTTGTCTTCTATAGAGGATCTAAAGGTAAAATTTACACAAATTGGACTAGGTTGCATCCATATAGAGTTGCTCCAACTGTATTGGGCAATTCTCGGTTTATTCATCCATTTGAAGACCGTTTCCTGACTGTTAGAGAGCATGCTCGCTTAATGAGCTTTCCAGATAACCACATATTTTTTGGAGGCAGATCTGTTCAATACGAAGAAGTTGGTGAAGCTGTTCCTGTTGTTTTGGCTCGTGTTATTGCTCAAGAAGTCAAAAAATTTTTAGTAGAAAACAATTAAATAGTATTGTTGCCCAAATTTGGAGGATGACCATTGTGGAACAACTTTTCGTGGTTTTACATAACGTACACAGTACACAAAGGATTAAGGATATGGCTAGACTTGTAATCGGCTTTGGTTTAAAATCTCTTATAGTATCTAAAGCTGAAGGGGCTGCTGCTATTTCCGGTATTCCTGAAGCTCAGAAGATCATGTACAAGGAAAAAAGATCCTTATTGTGTTTCCCAGACTTGCCTGATGTCATTGAATTGCTGAAACCAGAAGAGATTTGTGTTTTTGTTCCACAGCGATTTGCTAAGGAAACGTACAACCCAAGTAAAATTGCCGCACAATTAAAGGAAGGGAGAAAAATTTTGTTTGTATTCGGTGGTAGTGAACCAGGGTTATCAAAAAGGGAAATGGATCTCGGCAGGACAATGTCATTGGATGTGGTCGACAATATAGGACCCGTAGGAACTGCGGCTATTGTTCTTTATGAACTGATGAAATCTTTTAAATCAAATGAATAGAAAGATTTATTTTCCACATTATAAAGGTAAACTTGGGCCCGTGGTCTAGAGTACGGGTGTCTTATTACCCGTTCGGGTAACCCGGCTATGACGCCGCCCTCACACGGCGGAAGTCCCGGGTTCAAATCCCGGCGGGCCCACCAACATTTTAAAATTTAAAGTATGGAATGTTAGTACCTATCTAACCTTAACAGTTGGTCCCTTTAACATGTCTAATTCTTTTAGCCATTTTTTAATTTCTTTTGCTTTAAATGCTTTCATTGGAATTTTTGGTAGGTATTTTCCTATCTCTGCTATCAGTCCTTGAGCTGTAGTACTAGGTTTACATACAATAGCATGTTCTAAGAGGCCTAATCTTTCTATACTTAAAATGTCCCTTAGATGTCCTGACCTTATTATTGCTTTTCTAATCATCTGCCTAGTGGCTCCACAAACGAATATTCTATCCAGTCCCTGTTTTATCCATTCTTCGTACTTCTTTACTTGGTTTTTACTTAATTCGGATTCTATTGTTTCGAATCTTTCGTCTACATCCCTTATTTTGACCTCCATAGGCAAATTATTCATAAAAGCGTATTTTTTTATTATTTGTCTTGTGGAAACTATGTGGCCTTTTGCTAATTGTTTCCTTAAGACATACAAAGGTATTAAAGCGTCCTTTGGACGAGGATCGAGGATACCAATATCTACGTATACGCCATAGCCGTACTCTTCCACATCTACAAGTTTTCCTTTTATGATATCGCCTTTTTTAAGCTGGTTAATTAGGATGGTTGTGTAAAATTCTTCTGCTAAGTAATTCTTTGCGGCTTCCGCATCTTCTCCATTTAAAATGACTTTTATCCATTTTTTTTCGGCCCTTTCCAGCTTCACTATTTTTACATTCAGATCCTTTAATAACCTTGATATTATGTGTTTAAATGCTTTAATTGCAGCATCTTTGTTAGGTCCGTAAGCCTTCTCCAGTAAAATTACTGATTGAATTGGCATTTTTTCACTTCCGGTGATTTTCGTCTACTTTGATGTACTATTTATCTCTTCTTCTAATTCTTTGATTTTTTTCTCCAATACTTTTATTATCTCTGAGTTATCGAAGTGTTGAAGCATACTTCCGCATTTTGGGCATCTAAAGGAACTTTCCATAGCCTCTTCGAATGTTAGCCTAGTGTCTCCATCGTTTGGACAGTAAAAGAACATTTTACTTTTTTCATATTCTAATCTTTCTTTTAATTTTTCTAAAACAAGTTTTTTTCTACTTTTTATAAGATCGTAAATCCTTTCTTTATTTATTTTCCAGAAATATGTGAACCAACCTGTGCTATCATCTCTTATTCGACGGTAAGTAGCTAAATTAAAATTATGAAGTTTATAAAGAATCTTTCTTACATCATTTAGTTTTATTCCTGTTTCTTGTGATATTTCTTCATCCGTGGCCTCCTTTCTTTCCGAAAGAGCAATAGCTACATGTACCGCATCTTCTCCAACTAGTTCCTCGACTACAGACACAAATACATCGTTCTTTGTTTCTTTTGGTGGTTTTTGCTGTTTTTCGTGCATCAATTGCACCACTTTGTCCTTTTTCATCACTGTTGCCTACTCCGCTCTCTCTAAGTTTCAAGTTAAATTAGAAGAGTTCTTAGTATAAATCTTTACATTTATTACATAGGATATAATAAGTGTTAAAAGAATAGAGAAACATTTTTCGGATTAAAACGTGATTGATAATTAACGTTTTCAGCGTTACACATGACACATGGAGGTTGTTTCAAATTTGAAAACCAAAGATTATGCCGTGTATGTTTTACGCTTGGGGCATCGAACTGAGCGAGATAAAAGAATTACAACACATGTTGGTTTGGTTGGTAGAGCCTTTGGTGCAGATGGAATTTTTATTGCTGGAGAAAGAGATGAAAATGTAAAGAAGTCTTTAGAAAAAGTTGTAATGGCATGGGGTGGTCCATTTCGTGTGGAAATAGGTGTTTCCGCAAAAAAGCTTATACGCGAATGGAAGTTACGAGGCGGGGAAATTATCCATTTAACGATGTATGGTGTACCCCTTCCCGACGTAATAGAAGAAATAAGAAAGTCTAAAAAAGATAAACTTGTTGTGGTTGGCGCAGAGAAAGTACCCTCATGGATTTTTGATGCAGCCGATTGGAATGTATCAATTACAAATCAGCCGCACAGCGAAGTAGCAGCCCTAGCTATCTTTCTTCACGAACTTTTTGAGGGAAGAGAATTTGAATTTGAATTTGAAGATGCAAAAATTAAAGTCATACCGTCTATTAGAGGGAAAAAGATTGTGAAAGTAGAAAAGGTGTAGAATTAATGTATTATTTCTATTGTTCCTCCCGCATTTTCTATTATTCTTCTAAAATACTCAGATGATTGGGGTAGTACTTCAAATTTTACTTCAACTTTGTTATTTGAGTATATAATATATTTAACGTTTCCCCGATTGTATATATGAGAAACTAAAAAATTGGTATCGGGTTTTAGGGGAAGACGAGCCCTTATTTGGATACATTTTGGTAGTAACTGTTCCGCCTTAGTACATAATTTGTCAAGATTATAACCATAAAGAGCCGAGATGGGTATTGGATTTGGGGTATACCCCTCTATTTTTGATAAGATTTCCTTTATTTCTTTTGAAGACAATCTGTCTATTTTATTTAGGGCTGTGATAATTGGTTTTTCTGCTGCACTAACTTCTTCCAGAACTTTATTAGCCGTGTTTATTTTCCTTATAATTTCTTGTATCGGTTCGCTTGCATCAACAACTAATATGATTAAATCAGCTAGTGTGATTTCTTCTAATGTGGATTTGAAGGCTTCAATAACTAGGTGTGGCAGATCTTCGATAAACCCTATTGTGTCGCTTAAAAGAACTTTTCTTCCATTAAATTGTGCAAATCTAGTATAGGTGCCCAAAGTAGTAAATAATTTATCGTCTACTGGAACATTAGATTTTGTTAGTCTGTTTAATAGCGTAGACTTTCCGGCATTACTATATCCAGCCAGAGCTACGAGGGAAAATCCTAACTCTCTTCTGATTTTTCTTCTTTCTTCTCTTTCATATCTTATTTTTTCGAGTTCTCTTTCTATTTTAGCTATTCTTTTTCTGATCATTCGTTCATATTTAGCCGTTTGATAGTATCCTGGACCGTGAAAGCCTGGAAACTCTTCTCTTTTCGCGTATTTAACGTACATTTTTAGTTTTGGAAGAAGGTATCTTAGTTGTGCTAATTCTATTTGAAGTTTTGCTTCTTTTGTTCCTGCTCTTTTTGTGAATATTTCAAGAATAAGCTGAATTCTATCAACAACTTCTTTTTTAGTTAGGTTCTCTAGATTTATTGCTTGATTAGGTCTTAATTCTTTATTGAAGATTATTTTGTCTGGTTTTAAGGCTTCTACCATTTCCACAAGTTCTTTTACCTTTCCTTTTCCCAAATAGTAAGCCGGATCGGGTGTACAGCGTAATTGCCGTAAAATTCCTACTATTTCATAACCGGCTGCTTTTGCCAGTTCTATGAACTCTTTTGTTCTGTTATCATCAATAGACTTAACTACTTCGACTAATAGTGCTTTCATTAGATCACCGTTTACTTTTCTTCTTTTTGAGAACTATAGCATCTCCTAAAGTTAAAGGAGTTTCTTTTGGAGGTGGAGGTGGAGTTTCAGGTACTTTTGATATTGGCACTATAAGTTTTATGTTTAGTGCTTTTTCCAATTTTTTAATGATGTTAAATGATGGTATCATCTCCATGGTTTCAATTTTTCTTATTATTGATTCTCTTTCCTTGATTTCCCTAGCCAAGTCCTCTTGTTTCCACCCCAACTTCTCTCTTGCTTTTTTAACTTTTTCTCCAAAGTTTTCTACTAATTCATACTCCTCCTCGAAAAATGTAAGTTTAGATACACGTCTCGTCTCCTTTCTAATAGGTCTTTTAGGAGTTTTTATTGCTTTTTTTGTTAATGTTTTACGTGATATCTGTGGTGTTGGAATTTCTGATCCAAATTTGGCACAGATCTGACATACAACTAATTTGGCGCCTTCAACAAATATGTACCTAGGTGTCCCTTGAATTTTTCGTCCACAGATTTCACATCTCAAATTTGCGACGCCTCCAAAACCACGACAAGAATATATAGGGTCTTGAACTTCTTATAACTTCGACGGAGGGACTTTGTTGCCCAACTCAACTGAGTCTAAAAAAAGAGTATATGTTGACGATGAAGATATTTCCTATCTTCTTAGTTATACAAAGCATCTAGAAAGAAAATTGAGGACACTTGAAACTGAGAAACAATTACTGGACGCTGAAAGAGTACGTCTGGAAAGAGAATTGAATGCTTTGAGAATGGAAATTGAAAGATTAAAATATCCACCTTTAATTGCTGCAACGGTCACTGAAATTTTATCAGATGGTAGAGTGATAGTTAAGAGTTCTACCGGTCCAAATTTTGTGGTTCATGTATCACCAATGGTTCCCCGTGAAAAAATTTATCCTGGAGTCAGAGTTGCTCTTAATCAAAGAACTTTTGCTGTTGTTGAAATTCTTCCACCCGCCTACGATCCCTTTGTAAGGGGTATGGAAGTGGAGGAGTCGCCACCGGTAACCTATGATGACATCGGAGGGTTACATGAGCAAATAAGAGAGGTAAGGGAATGCGTAGAGCTGCCTTTAACTCGTCCTGAGCTTTTTGAACAAGTTGGGATTGACCCTCCAAAGGGAGTTCTCTTTTGTGGCCCTCCAGGAACTGGAAAAACATTGGTTGCTAGGGCAGTTGCTCACGAGACTAAAGCCACTTTCATAAGAGTGATAGGGTCAGAACTTGTCCAAAAGTATATTGGAGAAGGAGCTAGGCTAGTGAGAGAAATATTTCATTTAGCACGTAAAAAGGCGCCAAGCATAGTTTTTATAGACGAAATAGATGCAATTGGCTCGAAAAGATACGATGTTACAACTAGTGGTGATAGGGAGGTACAAAGAACATTAATGCAGCTTCTTAGTACCCTGGATGGTTTTGATGCAAGAGGTGACGTTAGGATTTTAGCTGCAACCAATAGGCCCGATATGCTGGATCCCGCTTTGTTAAGACCCGGTAGATTTGATAGGATAATAGAATTCCCCCTTCCGAATAAACAAGGTAGATTTGAAATTTTTCAAATTCACACGAAGCGGATGAATCTTGCTGACGATGTAGATTTAAAAGAGTTAGCAAGAATCACGGAAGGAGCTAGCGGAGCGGATATTAAGGCAATCTGTACCGAGGCTGGAGTGTTCGCGATAAGAGAGAGAAGGGTTAAAGTAACTTTTTCCGATTTTCTAAAAGCAATTGACAAAGTTTTAAAAAGAAAGAGTGAAAAAAGATCTGGAGTCGAGAACGAAATGTATGGTTAGGGGATAATTATGATTCCACGTAGAATGAGTCCAAAAATGTTAAAAAAACTTATGAAACAAATGGGAATAAAAATACAAGAAGTAGCTGGAGTAAGAGAGGTAATAATAAGACTAAATGACAGCGAACTCGTTGTCAAGAATCCTCAGGTAACTTTGATGAAAGTTGGTGGGCAAGACCTTTATCAAGTTCTGGGACAAACAGAGAGAAGAGCTATAGATGAAGAGAAAGAATTAGAAATTCCTATGGAGGATATTCAGCTAGTTGCTGCACAAGCAGGGGTTACTATTGATGAAGCTAAAAAGGCTTTGGAACAAACTGGCGGAGATTTAGCACAGGCAATTCTATTGCTAAAATCTTCAAAAAATACGAGTAAATAGAGAGATAGATTAAATAGCTGCTTCAATCCGTTCCTCCGACCTCTTTTCTAATAGACTTTTAATTCGTTTAAGTCTGAAAAAGTCCTCTCTTTCCATCTCTTCTAGATAAAATTCTATATATCTTATTGTGTTTTCTATTTTTGGGATAATTACATATTTTAAGGCGTTAACTCTTCTTTTCGTTTTCTTTATTTCCTCTGCAAGTCTTCTGACTGCCCCCTCTATTTCAGCGAGTCTAAGAATTGCTCTTAGTGCTTCTCTAAATTTTTTGATTGCAGTATCGAGCTTAGATGACGTATCGATGAAACTGTAAAGTATGACTTCTTGATCCTGTCGTTCCTTAACTTTTAAAAGAGGAACTCTAACTCCCATTATATTTCTCATCTTTACCTCTAATTCTAGCGCTTGAGGAATATTATTTGCAATTTCTTCAAGTATTAGGGGACCTATAAGCATTTTTACTTCTGATAACTCTTTAAATGCTTCTTTTAAGCTTTCATTGACTTCTTCCCTTATTTTGTACATTTTCTCAAGTACATCTCGAAACTCCATAATTAATGCGTCTCTTTTTTCTTCAAGTAGATCTCTACCCTTCTCTGCAAGTATTTTACGTCTTCTAAGTATGAGGAGTTCCATTCTAGCTTAGGGTGCGAAGTTTCCACACCCTAAGTTTCTAGTTGGCGGAACTCCTCGTATGATCTCGGATGCCATTTCATTATCACCCCGTAAATTTAAATTTCGTTAATAGTACGACTCGTTGCAGGATATGTCTTTACTTTTCAAATTGTTTTTTATTAATTTTAAGTTTACTGTTAGCCATGCTGTGATTTTACGAAAAAAGAAGAATCATTACGAGGAGAATAATCCCGACCATGCAGGCAATAAACCATTCTAATAATATTTTGTCTATATTTTCCTGTTGTTCTTTAACTTTTCCAGCAGTACCTAAGGTTATGCCAAAGAGGTAAATAAATATGAGAAACGTTGCGGATGAGAGAGAATCAAGCCCTTTAAACACGATATATATGGCACTTGAAATGAAAATCGCAAGAAACGCTATTGAAGTTACGTGCAGCAATTTAGTAATCTTTACAGTAGAAAGATTCAATTTACACCCCTCTTAAGGTTGTCAGTGTTGTTAACATCATACAGCTTTGTATAGATAAATGTGTCTAAAATGTGTGTAGGTTGACACATACTACATTGGAGTTTAAATTTTAGGATAAAATTAATAAAAATGGGTAAAAATGAAGAAGACCCTTATTATTGGTTCCTTAGCTATTCTAGTTATGTTTATTTGCATTAATTTGCTCTCTACATCTGAAGTTCATGGACAGGAAATAACGACTGCTTACAGAGGACAAACAATTATACTTTCTGCAGTTTTAAACGATGATTTAGGAAACCCCGTTCCAAATGAAACAATATATTTCTACGATGAAACTCACGACATATATTTAGGATGCGCCGTAACGGATGAGAATGGAAACGCGAAAATATTGTGGTCGATACCTAAAAACTATACTCTAGGCCCAATTACATTAAATGCGACATTCCAAGGAGACCCAGAAAAGAATTTAAAGCCTTCTTGCCAGGTTTTTCAATTAGTGTTAAAATCGAAAACTTATATTTCAGCAATAGTCGCTGATGCAACGCTGGATCCTAATGATTACGTAGTAGCTCCAGGAGACGAAGTTACTGTCAATGTTACAGTTGTTGATGATATTGGGCAGCCTGTTGGAATAATTAATGTCTCATTGATCGAGGAGGAGGGCAAAATAGTTGACCAAGAATACACTAATGAAAACGGAGAAACAGTACTTAAGTATCAACTTCCCGAAAAAATATCTACAAATCAAATTAAATTGCTCATACAAGCTGGTCCCTATCAATATTATGAAAAAAGCGAGTGTTCTATAACACTTTATATTAAGAAGATAAGGACTAATATGACCATTTTAAGGGTAGAGCCCAATACAGTTTACAGGAACCAAAGCGTAACAATACTAGGAAAATTAGTTGATGAAGAAGAAAATCCTTTAATAAATGCTGCAATATATGTCAAAGCTGGAGAGAGGAATATTTCACTAACCTGGACAAATACATCAGGATTTTTTGAAGCCACTTTTCATGTAGCGAATTCCGTAAAGCCAGGAAAATATGTGTACACTGTTTTATTTATTGGGTCACCGAGATATGAATGTGTCGAAGAAAATGTTACACTTATAGTGAAAAGTAATGCAACTATTTGTTTTAATCTTAAGAATGCTACCGTGATTTACGGTCAAATTGCTAGAGTAAACGTAACTCTAGTTGATGATTACGATCAGCCTATACCATCTAAGAATCTAACAGTTTTCGATGACCAAAATAATTTATTGACAACTGTTCTTACGGATGAAAATGGTCATGCCACTATACAATGGTTTGTGTATCAGAGGAGAGGATGTAAAAACATTACGGTTGTTTTTTCAGGTAATGAATTCTACAACCCAACTATGCTCAGAATTCCATTAATAATTTTTGAACGTCCACTCCTCATTATCGAGAAGGAAAATAACATTACATTAGTTACAAGAAATATGCAAATCTCCGTATTGATCCATCTTAGCTCGTTAGAAAGCCGCCCGCTTCAAAATCAATTTGTGTGTATATATGATGTTATAAATCATATGTGCATAGGAAATGTGACTACAGATCAGTTTGGAAAAGCTAAATTTATATATACCGTTCCGAGTAACGCCGCTTTTGGACAATTAATAATAAAAGTGGTGTATTTTGGAAACCTAGAAAAGTATTTTTTACGCGTTGAAAAATACATAGTTTACACCGTTGTTGAGAAAATACCTACCAAGTTGACTTTAAATGTGTCTAAGCAAGTGAAGGCTGATGAAATTGTAACGGGTGAAATTAAGCTACAGACAGTAGAGGGAATGCCAATAGGTTATGAGAAAGTTATAATATATCTTAACAACTCTCTGTTAGCCATACTAGAGACAAATAAATATGGAAAGGCGTTAGTTAAATTTGAAGCACCATCTGATGCTTCAATAATTGTTGTTTCACTCAAGTATAATGGTTCGGAATTTTACATGGCATCTAAATATTCTGTACAAATTAAAATAATAACACCTAGGTCTGTCATTTTCTTTCTGGAGAATAAAGATGTTTTGAAATTTTTTTGCACATTTTGTCTTTTAGGAATTTTCATAGTGATACGTAGGTGGAAATCCTCCAGTGAAACCATAATCATTTAGTGTGTCAAGAGATGAGAAAAGTGAAGAATTTAATTAAGTACATCGCAACAAAGGTTGAGAAACTTAGCTTTCTATTGGAAATTGAAAGGAAGTTATTTGGAAACCACGATGAAAAGTTATCAAAATATTTAAAAATGCGTTTTGGCTTTTCTTTAGAGGCTTTAATAGCTACTGCCCTGATATTTGGTTTGCCTTTTGGGATTATTTCCTTTTTACTCTTGGTAAAGAAGAATCTTTTGCTGGCAACCGTACTTTCCATTATTGTATTTTGTATCGTATTTGTTTTGGTTAAGAACTCTATCACTTCAACATACGAGTTTGAAAGAAGTATTCTAGCTAGTTTAGCTCCCCTCGTATTTTACGAATTTTCACTAAATCTAGAGGTAGGTTCAGTATTCGAAGCTATTCAAAATATTTCTCGTTCAAAATACCCGATAATCTCTCAGAATTTCAAAGAAATTTTAGATAAGATTTCTTTAGGGCAAAAACCGGAAAAACAATTATTGCATTACGCGTCTATACAGCCTTCAAATGATCTTAGAACCGCTCTGTTAACCATCCTAAACGCCGATAAAAAAGCAACTGATATCGGAAAATACTTTCAGGAAGCAGAAAATGAGTATGAAAAAACAAATAGAGAAATAGAAGTAAAAATTCTATTGACTATAATTATTTCTACTTTTCTGCCACTCTTATTAACTATGATTTATGTATTTTGGGATTGTTCTTGGCTTATTTTTACTGTTCCATTAATCCAACTGATTTTTCACGTATTTTCAAGCAAAGGTTACCGAATATCCGTATTAGAAGAAACGATTATAGCAGGAAATAAGTTAAGTGAGCTAGAAGAATGTGCCGAACTTTTAGAAGTTTATGGTAAGTTCCTTAGACTTGGTTACTCCCCGGAGAAGGCTTTAACAAAAACTGTTGAAGTCGTCTCGGAGAAAACAAAAGAAAAATTAAAGAGAATCATTAAGAGAATTTATTCTGACTTAGTCTCATTAAGGGTTGCATGGGAAGACCTTGTGACGGGCTTTAGGCATCCCTTTGCTATAATTTCACTAAAAACCGTTAATAAAATGGTAGAGAAGAGTTCAAAAGATGCAGGGGAGAAAGTTTTTAGGATTGCTGCAAAATTAAGAGAAAAAGCAATGCTTGAGAGAAAGAGAGAAACTCTAATAAATGCACAGCGGTTAAAGGCAAAGATAATTGCCTTAGCTTCAGCTTTACTACTAGGTTTCGTAGCGTCATTAATTCCGATAATAATTTACTCTTCAGCATTTGTTTTCGGTAAGCTTTCAACTCCCCCGGTAGACAATCTATCAATTGCGGTGCCCTTACTAATGGCTGTCATCATTATGACGTTTACAAACTGTAAGGTAACTGTTGATAAAAATATAAAGTTGCAGATGATGATGGCGGTTTTAGCTTTTCTCTTCGCGTACAGCATAAACTCCTTACTTCAACATTTGGTATAACCTGTCATAACATTAAATTGTAACGGTAAAGATATGAGTGAAGATATGGTATTAGTAGGTTGAGGTGTTGTTAATTTGTATAAGTATATAGTACAGGTTAAAGGTCTCGAGTTTCTTGCGGATGAAGAAAAGATTGAGGTAAATGATCTTATTGCCAGACGAGCAAAAAAGTACAACAAACTACTTGATAAGATTAACTACCTAAAAATAAGTGTACAGGTCCTTCATCAAAAAAGTGAGGGGCCAACTTTGTACTCTATTCAAACACAGTTATCAATACCAGGCAAAACCTTCGAGAGTTCCTCAAAGGCGTGGGATGCAAGAACTGCACTTATGCACGCATTAGTTAGATTGGAAAGTTCGATTAGAAAGTTCAAAAGTAGAAGAGAGGAGAAAAGAAAATAAAATGCAATCCATAAAGGAAGAGCTTTTAAAAGTTAAACATAAAATAAGAGAAGCAAAAAGGTTAGAGAGACAAAAGGAATATAGAAAAGCTGCCAGAGAAGCTTTAGAAGCTGCAGAAATTCTTACAAATATAGCTAAGAGAGAAGACATCAATGAAAAATTAAAAGAGCAATTATGTGATAGGGCGGAAAAGGTGCTAACTTGGGTAAGAATACTAAAAGATACTACAGTTCTTAAGACGTCTTTACGAGAAAAACGAGCAAGGAAAGCCATAACCACATTTTGTGAACCAAAAATTAGAAGTGTGTATTTAATATATGAAGATGGAACCCCGATTTATTTTCACATTCTTGATAATATGCCATCTGATCCATTGCTTGTTTCAGGAGCTCTAGCGGGAATTTCAACATTAATAAGAGAAATAACACAGACTAAAAATGGTTTAAAGAGAATAGACTACGGTGATGGAGAAATTATATTTGAAAGAGGGAAAAAAATTATAATGGCTGTATTTACAACTTTATTAACCGAAGAAATGAGAAATAAAATAGCAAAAGCCATAAAAAAGATTGAGACGCGTTATAAGGATATTTTAGAGAATTGGAATGGAGACTTATCAAAATTCGGAGATTTACAAAAGGAACTTGAGGAACTTTTAGAGAGCAAATAAAATAGTCTGCGCATTTTCTATATGCTGTGCATAAGTGGAAGATTAAAGCAGGTAGAAAGGTTTTTAAGTCTTACAATCATCTAAAGCATACAAGAAAAGTATACTAAATTATCAAATTTTTTTGATAAAATGAGTCGTGAAGGAGAGGATGCTCTGTGAGAAAAGCGTCAATAAGTATAGAAGATCTTGTTGATTCATACTTATTCGAAAGGACTTGGCTTGTAAGAGAGAATGCAAACACGTTTAAAACATTCAGCGGATTGTTTGGATTCGTTGCCCAAGAAGTTCTCAAAGGATATGCCCTATTTTCGTCAAAAGGTTACCCGAAAGAACAAGTTGAAGCGCACTTAAGGGGGGATTTACACATCCATGATTTGCCTTTTGCGCGTTTCATAGCTTATTGCGCTGGATGGAGTTTGGAAAAACTTTTTAGAAAGGGATTAATAACTCCAAATGTTTATGCATCTCCCGCGAAACATATGTCGTCAGCTGTAGATCATATAATAAATTTCATATGTACTTCCCAGCAAGAATGGGCAGGTGCACAAGCTTTTGGAGATTTTGACCTATACTTAGCTCCCTTTGTGCATATGGATAAATTGAGTCCCAAAGAAGTAGAACAAAATATTCAAAGACTAGTTTTTAACTTTAATTTCCCGAGCCGTTTTGGTTCTCAAAGTCCCTTTGTAAATGTAACATTAAACTTTAGTGTGAATGGAAGAAAGCAGGAAAGACCTGCCATAATAGGTGGGAAAGAGTGTGGTATGTTAGGGGATTATATAGAAGAGGCAATGATAACGACATACGGGCTAATTAACACATTAAAGGAAGGGGACAGCAGGCATAGACCGTTTACGTTTCCCATACCTACAATAGGAGTTGATAAGAACTTTGATTGGAGTGAACGTAAATGGAATATTGGAGATATAGATTTAACTTATGAAATATTTGAGTTGACGGCTTTACGTGGCTCCTTCTACTTCTTAAACTACTTAAATGGATATATTGATCCGAATAGTAGGTTTGCTATGTGTTGTCGTTTACTTCCAGATATAGGCAGGCTGTGTAGGCATGCAGGTGGAATATGGACAGTTCCAGATGAAACTGGAAGCATAGGAGTAGTAACCATCAACCTGCCGAGACTAGGATATTTAGCAAAAGATGAAGATGACTTTTTCGTGAGACTTGATAAAGTGCTTGAGATAGCAAGGCAGCAACTGATGACTAAGAGAAGATTTCTCAACGAAATCTTGGAAAGCAGGTTTTTCGATCTTCCAATTACAAGAGAATACCTTGGAACATATGACAACCACTACAACACCATAGGAATAGTAGGCATGCACGAATGTCTCATGAACCTTGCAGAGGTACCTATCTACAGTCAAGACGGCATAAGACTAACGAAAAAAATATTGAGACATATATTGGACAAGCTTCACGAATTTGAGGAAGAAGACGGGGTCCTATATAACCTAGAGCAAACACCAGCAGAATCTACAAGTTATCGCTTAGCCATGTTGGACATCAAAGAGTTTAGTGCAGAAAATATTTGTGTTCAAGGAGAACCAGGAGCTTACTACTACACAAACAGCACTCATGTACCCTATAATGCGGAAATTCCACTACAGGAACGAATAAGGATAGAAGCGGAGTTCCACCCGTATTTCACAGGGGGCTGTGTAACACATATATGGCTTTGGGAAAAGCCAGAGATAGAGGCTCTTAAAAATTTTGTTCGCCGTGTTCTTACAAATACAAAGATAGCTTATTTGACCATTACTCCAACTGTGACAACCTGTAGAAATTGTGGTGGACTATGGCATGGAATTGTCGAAAAATGTCCAACATGTGGGCATGTGAACTCTCTTGAAGTATGGAGTAGAATAGTAGGCTACTATAGGCCAGTTCGTCTCTGGAATGAAGGGAAAAGAGCAGAATTCTTCAGGAGAATACACTATACGTTAGATGGGGAAATTATAAAACCTATTTATCTCAAGCATTCTAAGGCGTAAAGCATGAAAACAACACAGTCTTTACTTAAAATTTTTTCATACATCCCTCTAAGCCTTATAGATTGCAGAACTGATGCATGCTCTCTTTACTTTCTGTCAAATTGTAATATGCGGTGTATATATTGTCAAAATTATCCTCAGTTTACTCAAGAGATTCCTTTAACTAGAAAGGATTTTCTGAATCGAGTGAAAAACAATTGGGCTATTGGAGTAGTAAAATTTACTGGCGGTGAACCTACGTTACAAGAAAAAGGATTATTGGAAGCTGCAAAGATTGTTCAAGAATGTGGTAAAAGGATTGCAATAGACACTAATGGTACAAGGCCTCAAGTAGTAAGGAAACTCCTAAAGTTTGATATAGCAGAAGTAGCGGTCGACTACAAAGCTCCGCAAGAGAAATATCAGTATATAACTGGAATAAAAGCTCATGAAAGGGTGATAGAAACAATAAATATTTTGAAAGACCAATGTATAAGCTTCGAGGTAAGAACAACGGTAGCAGAACCGATAATAACTTTAGAGGACCTACATAAGATTGCTGAAAGATTATCGAAAATAGACCCACCTCTTTGGGTAATACAGTTCTTTAGATCCACGGAGAATACTCCAAAATGGTTAAAGCCACCTAAAAATGATGTAATTTACGATCTGGTCGGAAAGTTAAGCGAGATGTATAATTTAAAAATTAAAATAAGATCGTAAGATGAAAAATTGCGATCTCACATTACTTTTGTATTAAAAGTGTTTCGCTTGCAATTTTATTTTAGGTGATGAAAGCTGATGGCCAAAAAAGAGAAGAAATTATCAATAGTTTTCAAAGTTTAATCGAGAATGTAGAAAATATAGGTTAAATACCACAATTTAAGGGACGTTTGAATAAAAAAGATTCTAGGAAAAATATTCATCATATGCATGTTAACCAAACATATTTATTTATGGTATTGCTAAGAACATTCTGCATGCATATACATAGTTAGGTGGCGTCGAGATTATGTACACATTTATGAGGTGAATCTCCTTTGCCAGAACATAGTCGTAACCTTGCAAAGCAAATAGTTGAAGATCCTCACACAAAGATCGAGTATAAAACCGTGACAGAAGTAGCAGGACCTCTACTCTTTATAGAAAAGATTAGAGATGTGGCTTACGGGGAAGTAGTAGAGGTAGAAACTCCAGATGGTGAAAAACGTCGTGGAACTGTATTAGAAGTTACAAAAAACTTTGCTGTAGTTCAGGTATTCGAAGGAACTCACGGATTGGACACATCTAAAACCACCGTGAGATTCACCGGAACCACACTGAAACTACCAGTCTCTACAGATTTGCTGGGCCGTGTGCTTGACGGATCAGGTCGACCGTTAGATCATCAGCCACCTCCAATACCAGAAGACTACTGGGATATCCACGGATCACCCATAAATCCCTATGCAAGAGAATATCCTCGAGAACCAATACAAACAGGTTTGTCGGTAATAGATGGTATGAACACACTAGTAAGAGGACAAAAACTGCCATTATTTTCGGGCAGTGGATTACCGCACAATAGAATAGCAGCACAAATAACAAGACAAGCAACAGTCCCTGGAAAAGAGGAGGAATTCGCTATAGTATTTGCAGCTATGGGCATCACCCAAGAAGAAGCAACATACTTCTATCAGAACTTTAAAGAAACTGGAGCATTAGAGCATACAGTATTGTTTTTGAATCTGGCAAACGACCCGGCCATAGAGAGGCTTATAACTCCACGAATTGCCCTAACGACAGCGGAATATTTAGCATATACCCAAGATTATCATATATTGGTTATATTGACAGATATCACAAATTATGCAGAGGCACTGCGAGAAATTTCAGCAGCAAGAGAAGAGGTACCCGGGCGTCGTGGTTATCCAGGCTATCTTTATACTGACCTTGCTACGATATATGAAAGAGCAGGAAGAATTCATGGCCGAAAGGGGACAATTACTCAAATGCCGATCCTCACAATGCCGCATGACGACATTACGCATCCCGTAGTTGATCTTAGTGGTTATATAACAGAAGGGCAACTTATTCTTGATAGAGCTCTCCATCGTAAGGGTATCTATCCGCCAATAGATCCTCGTCCCAGTCTTTCTAGACTAATGAAAGAAGGAATAGGCGAAGGCCTTACAAGATTTGACCACAGAGAAGTAAGCGATCAGCTTTACTACGCTTATAGTGAAGGCTGTGACTTACGTGAACTTGTCGAAGTAGTGGGTGAAGAAGCTTTGACCGAAAGAGATAGAAAGTTTCTACAATTTGCGGATGAATTTGAAAGACGATTTATAAATCAAGGCGAATTTGAAAATAGAACATTTGATGACACCCTGGATCTAGCATGGGACTTGCTATCTATGATAGAGCCAGCAGAAATGAAACGAATAGACCCAGAAACTATTGAGTGGGCCAGAAAAACGGGACGCTACAAGTACACAGGATAACTACTTTACCATAAATTTACATTTACTTTAAATCGTAAACGGATTATTACATTTAAATTAGTTTTAGATTTTTCTGAAGATTTTGTTCATATCTCCGTGTAGTTTTGTGAGTTTTTTGAATTCCTCCTCATCATAGAACTTACAGTTTCTACTAGTAAACTCTTTTACTACTTCTATGCAAAAATCTAGTTGCTTGTTCTAATCCTAAGACATAGTTTGCTCCCGTTCTAGGGTGCGGAACAGGAGATCTTGCTGTAGTTGCAACACCTACGACTGGTGCGCTGGTCATTAGCCAAGGTTGCATTATGCTGTTGATATGATGGATATTGTCAATGTACGGAGTTATATCTTGCATGGTTATTGGAACGACGGAGACTATATCTCCTGTTACTCTCTCGTAAATATTAATTAGGTCGTCGCTTACTTTTAATAGAATAATTCTATCACGAAATTATTTTGATGTTGTGGTTTAAATATTTTAATCCGAACTAGATAAATGGGTTAAATGTGGTAATTGAAAGAGATGCCCAATACTTTATGGAATATATTGCGAATAGGTTTGAAGAAGTATTAAGAGTTTTAATCTTCATTGGAAACATTGCTGCAATTATAACTATCATTGTTGGTTGCATTATGTGGCTTTCCCGCTTTGACCCAAATGGAGGTAAACGGTTGCTTCTTTATGGCATTATTTTAGCGATAATAATTAAATTTTTAGCCACCTTAAAGCTTCCATCAATGATCATGCCTTAATGATGTCATTCAAACTTTTAACTCTATAAAAGCGTAGTTAAGGGTAATATTTATGGCTAGAAGAGAAGTAGAAGATACCACTACTGATATAAGGAAAAAAGTCTTTTTTATGTTAAGTTTCATTTCAATGCTCCTCATTATGTTATTCAACTCTTTTATAAGAAGAAATACAGTTCTTTCATTATTTGAACTCTTGAATTTACAATTTAATTTAGAATTAGCTTCAGTTTTTGATTTTTGGTCCATATCTATGACAATTATCATAATTCTCATAGTTCTAACAGTTATTAGGGACTTAAGGACATATAATATAAAGACGTTGGAAATCAGAGGGCCATGTGCAATTGTTAGGCGAAGAAAAAGTAAAATAATTCTAACATGTAATGAGGTGGTAAATATGCCAAGAGTTATTATCAGTGAAGAACAACGACGTGAAATGAACTTAAAACACATCGAGAATATCCACAAGAAAATTTATCAATACTCCTATTTGATGTCGCTGAACAGAAATCTTTCAGATAAAACTTGCATTGCTTTTGAGATATCATCTAAAAACGGGGTTATAAAACTCAGATTTTATGTTGTTTGTGAGGGAAAGAATACATCTGAGACAGAAACGATTGTTGAGGGAAGTAAAGTATGTTCGGCTTTTCAATCCGTCTACGGAGAAGTTAAATTCAGAAACTTAAACGATAAGGAACTCGTAGAAGCCATTTGGAGCCCGGTTGGTGGAAAAATATACGAAATGAAAAAAGAAAAAGAAATGTTGGCAGTTACTAACGAAGACGGAAGGATATACTTGACTGTTTTGGAAATTTCAGGTATACCTGAAATTAAGGCATTAAGCAAAAAAACTCAGACAGATAATTTAATCCAGTGTCTGATTGAAATGAAAAGTAAAATAACAATAATATTCACATTAAGACCAAGTAGAGGATTAAAACAGTTAATAGGGAAAAAAATAGATGAACATAGAATAAGAGCCGCCTATAAGGAACTTAAGGAGAAAAGTAAAGAAAAAACTGATTTAAAAGCGAAACATGACGCTATTAAGATTGAAGAAGAATATTTAGAAAAAATAGAGATGAGCAAAAAAACAGGAGAATGGAAGGTACAGGCGTATGCTATAGTTCTAGGCGAAGAAAAAGATAGAGTTTTTATTGAAACACAAAAATTGAAAACAGCACTTCTTAATATCTATGGTGGTCAAACATCAACGGTGAAAATCAGGGTTTTGAAAGCTAGTGAAGTACAGAAAAATATCGGAAGAATAATTTTTAAATTACCACTCAGAGGTGGTAAAACGACTCTAGCATCGAGTTTTCGATTGGCAGCATATCTGCATTTACCAGAAAAACCTTTCCCAACATCTGCAACAAGTGTTGAAACTGCTACCTTCGAGATCCCACCTAAATCATTAGTCACAGGACCTTTGATCCTAGGAAAAGTTTTGTACTTAGATAAAGAAATCTTCAATATCGGGATAACTCCCAAAGATTTAACTATGCATATGGCGGTAATCGGACAAACTGGGTTTGGAAAAACAAGGTGCATACAAAAGCTACTGTATGAACTATCTAAGTTGAGACCAGACATTGGATGGGTTGTGTTTGATTGGAAGGGTGAATATGCAGGATTAATAAAGATCATTGACCAACCAATACTTGTTTTAAGACCTTTAACAGATTATGCCCCGCTTTATGTTAATTTATTTGATCCTATGGGTGCTGATCCTGAAGAGCACGCACATAAACTTTTTTCAATAATAAGAGAAATTTACTCATCTATGTTCGAAGCCCATGAAACACAATTGTCGTTACAAATGGAAAGAGTGCTAAGAGAAGCATTAACAAAGGTTATCATTGATCCGAAAAAGAGAAATTTTAGGGGTCTTTATAGGGAATTAGATGTTCTTCAAGATAAATGGCAGAAAAACATACCCACGGTATCTGCAACAATAGAAGCTTTAAAGAATAGGTTAGACAAGTTAACAAAACCCCCTCTTGGGGAAATTTTCACAAACCCACCTAATGTCAATTTTGATAATTTATTGGATAAGAAAGTAATTATAGATTTAAGTAAGGTTAGACTTAAAGGAACAAGAGATGATGCTAGACTGCTTATGAATATTCTTGTTAAATACTTCTTCGATGCAGCGCTACGTAGAGGATTACAAGAAGACTTAAAACATTTAATAGTAGTTGAAGAAGCACAATTCCTTGTACCACAATTGTTAGTTAAGAAAACTACGATAGAAGGAACGCCCATAGAAGATATGATCATGCTTGAAAGAGCAACTGGTCAGGGATTAATATTCTCAGCAGTAAGACCAATAATAAGTGAACACATTCTAGCAAACACTTTAGTAAAAATCGCATTTAGAACCCAAACAGATTCGCACATCGTAGCTAAATATATGAATCTAAATGAAAATCAGGAAAAGTATTTAAGAATTTTACCGAAAAGAGAAGCTATCATCCTACATCCCAATTTTCCATATCCTTACCGAATCAGAACATTAGAATTTAGCATACCCAAAGTATCAGTCAGTGAGATTAGAAAAAACAACATAAAACATTTTTCGAACATATATACAAAAAATTTTAAGCACGTAAACCAGAACGCTATTGAACAAAAACTTACAGGATTACTTGATGAACTTTGCATACCTGATGATAACCCATTTATACTTTCCACAATTAACGAGCAACATATAACAATAATACACAAGATACAAAGTAAGTATGAGTTTTTAGGTAGGGTTTTAGAATTAGTAAGAGAGGCTAAAAAAAGAGGCGGTAAGGAAGTAATACTTTTAATGAGTGATAAAAATAAGGAAACAGCTGAAAGATACCTTAATGGCCACCATCTTCCAGTTAGGATCTTTAGTTTAAATGAAGTGGAAAAGCTAAAAAGGCACATTCAATCACCTACACAAACACACATATTTACAGGACTTCAGGAATTAAAAGTCATTAACCAAATGTCAAAAAATCTAGACAAATCAGTTTCTCCGAAAATAGATTTTCCCAAAGATCTAGAAAAAATTAGAAGATCGCCACTGAAATTATTAATATTTCTGAAATTGGCTGAGTACGAGATAGCATCAGTTAATGAAATAGCAAAAGACTTAAAACTTGTAGAAAATGTTGTAGAAGAGATATGCCAAGAGTTAACGAGAACAGATCTTTGGGAAAAACCACCAGTGAAAAAAGTTGGTCCGCAAACATATAAAATTACGAAATACGGTCGTGAATTGATTAAAATTACAAATTTCAATATTAACAATATGATTTCTTAATGTTAATTTGTTTTTGGAAGGGGATACTTTTGCAGCAATTCTTTGTTAAGCTGGTAACCGCTATACGGATCTCCCGTAATGATACCCGATTTTTTGAGCTCCCTTTTTATCTTTTGGAATTCATCGGGCTCTATAGGTCTTTTGAAATAGTTTTCAAAGAAAGGAGATATGCATTCTTCGATGAGTTCTATTTCTGAAACTGGTTCACTCTTGTTAAATAGATAGTCGATTATTACGTTTTTAAGTTCCTCCTTAGCTTTTTCTTCCTCTCTAATGATAGATGCTATTTTAAGCAAAAAATCCGAAATTTTTTTCCCTTCGGGCGTCAAACTATAGAGTAAAGGTTGCTTAAAGCTGTTTATGATCCCCTTTTCCTTAAGACTTTTAAGGCGTTTAAAAACAGTTCTCGTCTTAAAGGGAGCCTTCTTAATTATCTCAGATGTAGAAATTTCGCCTGCCTCTCTTATAATGTCAAGAACTTTTCTTTCAGAGGGAGAAACATCTCCGTACAAGGGAGAACTAACAAAGTAATAAACTCTATCTTTACTTCTCATTAGGAACTTCTTTATTCTTCCGATAACTCTGGATATTTCATTTCTAGGTATAAATAAGGCTATATCCTTAAAAGTTAGGGGTCCATTATTCAGGGCAATTAATAAAAGTTCTTCATAACATTTTCTTATTTTTGAAAGCTCTGGAGGCCATTCAAAGCCTTCAATTTCCGTTAAAATTTTCTCGCCAAGAGAAGATAAACTATATAATTGTCCTTTTTTTACAACAAGCTTAGCTCTAATTAAAGGAGACAAATAACACGTCTCAATCGTACTTTTACTGTGGTAAAAACCTTTACCTTTTAGCTTATCCTGAATAGTTTCCAGCGTTAAGCCATTATACTCTTTTAAAATGAGCAAAATTGCTCGCCTTCTCGGATTTTTCACAGAATTTAGAACTTTTCGGAGAGTTTCTCTAATGGGTATTAAGGTTGATAATTCTGTGCTCATTTTTAGAGCACCGTGTATTTTTAGGAAAAAGCATTTAATAAAATTTTTGTTTAACAAAATGAAAAATAAAAGAAATTCACTATTAATTAAAGTATTTGCATACCACGTCGAATTTGCTGCAAGAAGAGTTTATTTAGAAAATTTGGAATAATCATAGTGACATACAAGCCGCTGGAGTTAAATTATAACAATTTTTAGTAATTGTCAAAAATGTCGATGGCAAACACGCCATAGATCCTCTAAGCCGTGTGTAAAAACTCCTCTGTTTCCATAGGAACATCGCAATAAAAATGGACTGCTAATAAAATATTTACAAAAGATCGAGGAAACTACGAATATTAACACACAAAGGATAATAATGGTAATTTTGTTCAGGTATCGTTCTATGTAGCACATTTTTGCCAGGACGACGTTTAACAAGAGTATAAAAGGCATTCTTCTAGATTATGCAAAATTATAGGTAAAAACAAAGAATATAGTAGAATAGAATAATGCAAAAAGTAAACGAGTTTTTCTATTTAATTTTAGCTAGAACATTTTCTTTTTAGAACTATAAATCCTTTATTTTTTCAAGTTCATATTTTAAATTTATTTCATATACTCCAGGCCGAGTTGAGACAATGAGAGGTGCGCCCTTGACAATCGCCTCGAAATTTAGCTCAAAAACTCCCTTTTCGCTTTCCCTGATAGTCTCTATCCTATCAATATCACTAACACAGCAACTCAAATTTTTCTTTAAGTTAAAAGAGCTGGGTACCTTAAATTTTAGAAGCAAGAACTCTGCATTTCCACAATTTGTGCAATATTTTAAATTAATTCGAGAAACCATTGGATATAACGTGCCACAATATAAGCATTTATAGAATAATTTCACACCATCCTCGTTTACTTGTCGTTGAAACAATTTGTTCACCTTCCATTAATTCATCGACTCAATTACGTGATTGTTTAAATATAAACTAAGGTAATACGTACAAGCTACTGAGGATTTACCCACCTTAAAAGAAAGGTTACAATAATGTTAGTAGGGGTTCAAAGGTTGAGTTGGCTTTTAAAAATATTCGGAAAGAAAAAAGAGAAAAAGATAACACTGGGTATATATGGAGCCCCAAACGTCGGAAAAACCACATTAGCAAACAGAATAGCAAAAGATTGCGGTGTTCAACCGCAGGGCGTAGTTTCAGAAATTCCCCACGAGACAAGAGTTGTAGAGAAAATAGAAAAGCTACATTTAAACATTAATGGCAAAATACTTCAGATAACTATGTTAGATATGCCTGGTTTAGCAACAAAAATAGACTATCGAGATTTCTTAAAATACGGTTTAACGGAAGAAGAAGCAATTCAAAGAGCCAAGGAAGCTACAAAAGGGGTTATTGAGGCCGTAAAATGGCTAAATAGGGTTGACGTAGCTATTGCCGTTGTAGACTCAACAAAAGTACCCTATGATCAGGTCAACATCATGCTAATTGGAACCCTAGAGGCAAAAGGTATACCAATAATTATTGCTGCCAACAAAATAGATCTAGCGGAAGCTAGGCCGCATCTAGTAAAGGAAACTTTCCCAAATCATCGAGTAATCCCGATCTCAGCTTTAACAGGAAAAAACATCGAAAATCTTTACGAAACATTATCAAAGCTTGTGTAAGGGGATAAAACATGGAAATAGACTTTATCTCCATAAATGCCACAAAGCATCTTAAAACAAAAGATAAAATCCAACTGATATTGAAAATGATAAAAAGAGGTGTAATGATAGTATTAGAAGAAGGATTATCGCCAGAAGAACAAATAGAGCTCTTAAAGGAAACTATGAAAGAAATAGACCCATTAAGATTCATTGGAATAGATATAATCTCCTTTAATGGATCAATTATGCAGAAAAATATAGGGAAGTTTGCTTCACTTACAATAATAGCACCAGGAGGAAAAGTTGAAGTCATCAAAAAGTCACCAAATCAACTCTCTATACAACTTCTGTAAAGTTATGGTTTTGATTATACAATTAAAAGAATTTATTGATAATTTCTGCATTATACCTTATTAATTTTGTTCTTAGTTCTCGAAAAAGATTTTTGGTATGCCGATAGATCTACAAAACCATGCCCGCTAATGTTGAAAGCTATGACCTTTTCTTCATTGTTTTTCTTGGCTTTTAGTGCTTCATCGATTGCACATGCAATGCTATATGCGCTGTTCAGAAAACTCCTGCTCTAAGCATTTGTTTACCATCATTTTAGGCAAGGGTTCAACTCTACTAGGCCCAGTTTCAGGATCTTTTGGTCTGGGTAGTGGCTCAGGGAGATCTGGTAAGATATTATACCACTTTTTAGGTAATTCGTCGGGATGTAAAACTATTTGAACATCTTCCCTTCTCCATTTATATCTAACCTCTAGCCCCATTAAGTAATTGGTATAAGTTACACCATGTATTATTTTTACTTAAAAAGTGAGAAAATTAACTACGGAGTTATCGTATTAGTAAGTTTTTGTTTAGAAATTAAAAATAAGGTTTGAATAGTAAAGAAAACTTAGTTTATTCGTCTTCTGGTACGAATTTCCAAAATTCTACTTCGTCCATGAAGTTTTTGCCAACTCTTTTACGGTATTTGCCAGTTGCTTTCTCCATTAGAATACGTTGTTCGATCATGGCAACCATGCGTCGGGCTTCGATGACAGCATCTGGATTAACAGAAATACTTGTTGCACCCATACGCACTAGGAACTCTAGGTAGTCTGGATAAACTGATGGAGCTTGACCGCATATACTTGTAGTCACTCCGTATTTCTTACAAATCTTGATAACATATGCTAAGGCTCGTAAAACTGCTAGGTTTCTCTCATCGTAAAGTTCTTGTACAGCGGCATCGTTTCTATCTATTCCCAGTATGAGCATCGTTAGGTCGTTTGTTCCGAAACTGACTCCCTGAATTCCGGCTTTACAGAATTCTTCTATGAGAAATACTGTGCTGGGTACCTCTACCATTATCCAGAGCTTGAAGTCTGGGTCTTTTTCCGGATCTAGCCCTTCTTCCTTTATGATTTTCTTTGCTTCCTCAAATTCTTCTAGTGTCCTCACGAAAGGTATCATAAGCCACACGTTTTTTAATCCATATTCATCTCTTACTTTTTTAATGGCGCGAAGTTCAAGCCTGAATATTTCTGGTTCCTTTATGTATCTGTAACAGCCTCTGTAGCCAATCATAGGATTTGGTCCGACATGTCCTGCTTCAAGCTCGTATTTTTTTCCGCCTTCAAGTTCTAAGAATTCATCCGGTTTAAAGTCTAGTGCCCTATATACCACTGGCTTTGGATAGAAAGCTTGTGCCACTTGTCTGATTCCCTCGGCGAATTTATCGATCATTTCTTGTTCTCCGCCTTCTTCTATGAGCTTTCGTGGATGTTTTCCGATGGATAACATGAGGTGTTCTGCTCTGAGTAAACCAACTCCGTCCGCTTGTGTTTCTTTTGCTACTTTTTCTGCTATCTCCGGGATGGAAATGTTTACGTATATTTTTGTTGCTGTCACTGGCTGTGCTATCGCTACAGCTGCTGGTGCTGCTGCAGCTGCCTCAGCTTTTTCTACTTCTTCTTTTATAGCTCCCTTATATACTATGCCATGTGTTCCGTCCACGGTCACTACTCCGACGTCTTTAAGCACTTGAGTTGCGTTTCCCGTCCCTACAATGCAAGGTACTCCTAGTTCTCGTGATACTATAGCTGCGTGACACGTGTATCCTCCTTCATCTGTTACTATTGCTGATGCTTTTTTCATCGCTGGAACCCAGTCTGGTGTAGTCATTCTCGTTACCAAGACTGCGCCTTCTTCCATGGCTTCGACCGCTTCTTTCGCATCAAGGAATACTAATGCTTTTCCTATACCTATTCCCGGCGATACAGGTAATCCTTTTACTAACACTTGTCTTTCCGTTGTCATAGCTTCTTGTGTTTCGATCGATCTTTCAGGTACTTCTTTTAAAGACCATACTGTTTCTGGTCTTGCCTGTAAAATAAAGATTTTTCCGGTATGGCGGTCAATTGCCCATTCTATGTCCTGTGGGTGTTGGTAATGGTTTTCAATTTGTATTCCATATTTTGCCAACTCTATAATTTCCTCATCAGTTAATGCAGGTATTTTTCTTCTCTCGGGTGGTACTTCCACATGTATTGTCTTTCCTGTTTTTGGATCCCTTATATATTCTACCTTTTTTTCTACGACATGTTTTTCCAAAATTTTTAGAGTCTTTTTATCTACTATGTATGTGTCTGGTGTCACTGCGCCTGATACAACGGATTCGCCCAATCCCCAGTTTGCTTCTATCATTATTTTATCTCGGTCTCCTGTGGCTGGATGTAGAGTGAACATGACTCCCGCAGCCTTTGCATCCACCATTTGTTGTACGGCTACGCTAATTAGGACCTGTTCATGGCGAAATCCTTTAGATTCTCGGTAGGATATTGCTCTTGGAGTGAATAGGGAGCTCCAGCATTTTTGTACTTTTTCTACTACTTCTTTCTCTCCTGATACGTTTAGATATGTCTCCTGTTGGCCTGCGAATGAGGCACCTGGCAGGTCCTCTGCTGTTGCACTGCTTCTTACTGCTACACTTACATTTTCTTGACCTGTTCTTTCACATAGATCTCTGTAGGCATCAATTATTGCTTTTTGGATATATTCTGGCATCGATGTTTCTTCTATTAGTTTCCGTATTTTTTGTGACGCATTTTCCAGCTGTTCTAGGTCGTTTATGTTTGTTTTTCTTAAAATATGGTAAATTTCATCTGCTATTCCTGTATCTTCCAGGAATTTTCTATAGGCTGCGGCAGTTACAGCAAAACCTGGTGGTACTGGTACTTTTGCCTTAGACATGAGTTCTCCTAGGTTTGCATTTTTTCCTCCCACTATCTGGGTATCTTCTTTTGTTAGTTCCTCAAACCACAGAATTAATGCTTCTTCCTTATTCTTCAATTACATGCCTCCATTGAATTGGTGATCTTGAGTTCTTAATTGTTGAGTTTTTTTACCTATTTAAATTCTTCTCTTTGCTTTTGACATTGTTCAGTCCTTTCATTTATAATGTCGGAGTAAAAGCTCGGAAAAATGTTAATCTTGTTAGTTTTGCCTTTATAACGATGTTAATAGAAAATGATGAAAGTAAAAGAAAAGTAAAAGATTTGGCGCAATTTATCGCTAAGTATTTCAGCATGTTAAGTGTAGTGCTGCCACTACTTTATGTTTTTTGTACAATTGGTTGTAAATTTTACAAGCCTCTTTTGTCTTTTCCACTATTAATTTTATGTTCCTTTTTTCAATTTCTTCCTTGACTTGCTTGGGAACTTCCATAAAACCCGAATATCCGGTTCCTACTATAAGTATCTCCGGTTTATACTCAAGTACTTCCTTTATATCTTCTATATGCAACTTATGTCCTTCTTTCCTCCACCAATTTGCACGTATTTTGTCAGGGTATATTATAAGATCTTTAGTATATTCTTTACCATCTATAACTATTCGCCCAAAACTGTAATGCTCTATCATTTTACCTTTCTCCTTATAAGTGCGGTTTTATCTCTTAATATCCAATTTTACTATTTATAGCATTTTTAATTTATTTTTATTGCATTATTAGTATAAAAATGAAAGTTAAATGCCTAGATATGTCACTTATTCGTATTTTAGGGAGGCCATTACACAAAACTGTTATAAAAGTCCTTCGCAAATGTTTTTAAACCTCTTTCTCAAGTGTTTAAAGCGCGTTGACCACAGTGTTGTAGTACAATCAGAACTCTACGTCAATTAAATGATGTTTAAAAATCTATTATTATGGTCTAAATCCGTTAAGTATTGCGACCATAAGGCTTGATGTTGTTAAATCCGCTGTTGTACCGGGGTTAAGCTTGTTGCTTTTATTTCTTAACATTCTATCAAACTCCCATAGAAGCTTTACCCCCCTTTTAGTTGTTAGCCCTCCCAACTCCAATATTTGTTTTGCCTTTTTAGAAATTTTTTGGGCTGTATTTAAGTCCGTTTTTCTAACAATCAATGTATCTGGAAACATAGATAAGATTTTTAGAAAAGTATGTACTATCGCTGTATTTACGTCACCTGTTTCTTTGTAAATTCTTTGCAAATACGGGTAACCAACTTCAAATGTTACGCTGTAGTTTGTGACCCATTCTCCTGCTATTTTATCGTAGCTAGATGCCTTTTCAAAAATTTCGTACAGCGATATTTTTTGCTCCGTGATTTGTTTTATGGAGTTAGGATCCGTTACATCTAAATAATCAGTTTTTCCCAATCCTCCTGGTTTAGCGATATTAATGGCTTCGTAAAGGTCTACAGCATCTATATGCGTTGTTGCAGTAGTAAATAGTCTAATATTCTCTCTAAGCCTCCTTATGTCTTTATATTTAATAAGTGTATAGGATGAGGCTGCAGTTAGCGGAATTATGAGTATAAGAATTCCTAAATTTGTATTTCCTCCCCTTTGCCATTTCGCCGTTTCAATTACTCCTCCTTTTATTAAATTACCTATTCTAACTTGAGGAGGATTTACTTTAGTTAAAGCTACTTTTACTCCCATAAGAGCTGCCTTTCGTAAGTGAGGTAAAACTGCTACCGTTGAAGCTAAAAAATGTTCATATTTCGTGTCACCAAAGTCTGCTGTTCTATGTACGTTCCCTGGTTTTGGATAAGCACTAACTTCAAGAATCATTGCAAGTTGTGCTGATTGCACTGTTCTGTTAATGATATTTTCGATATTTTTAAACATTTTTGGGCACCGTTCATTTTTTGGCTTTTTCAATTACGTACTTTGCTATTGCTTCCGCGATATTTACCTTTGTTACGGTTTGTATTCCACGCCATCCAGGTTGACTATTTATTTCCACCACACGAAGGCCATTTGGGCCTTCTAGTATATCTACCCCAGCTATTTCGCACCCAACAACTTTTGCGGCCTTTATAGCTATCTCTTCGGCTTCTTCCATTAGTTTTAAGGCTTTTGGTATCGCTCCTTGGGCCACATTTGTTTTCCAACTTCTTCCCTCTCTATACATGGATGCTATTACCTCTTCATTTACTACAAAGGCTCTAATATCTCTTGTACCGTGCGGTATAAATTCTTGAATATAAAGAACATTATGTGTAAATTGTAGAGCTCTAAATATTCTCGTTGCTATTTCAGGGTCAGAAACCCTTGTTATTCCAACACCTCTTGAACCAAATAAAGGCTTTATTACTACATCTCCTCCTAATTCATGAAATGCTTTTAGTGCTTCTTTAGCGTTTTCCGTTACAACCGTTCTCGGTACCGGTATATTATGCTCTTCTAAAATGGTTAAAGCATAAAATTTGTCTATGCATTTTTCTATTGCTGACGGATGATTTATTACTGGAAACCCTAATCGTGTAAGTCTATGTAAGACGTCCATTCTAAATATGCATTCATCTAGCGACCCTCTTCCTATGGGGCGAATAACTACTGCTCCTAGTTCCTTAAGTACATCAATATCTTCGTGAAGAACCGCCGGTTTGATTCCTACTTTCGCAACAAGTCTTGAAAACCTAAGGCATACTGGTTCTGCCCCCAGTTTTTCGAAGGCCTTTATGAGGTTCATCGAGCACCATGCTTCCGGGTTCCTGGTTAGTATTCCGATCTTTACCATGTTTTTGATGCCTCCCAAAGAATAGCATACTTTTACTGTTTATTTTGTTTCCTATTTTAACGGCACTTAACCCATGTAAAAAGATTGGAGGTAGCTAAAAATGGAAACGTCAATAAAAATAAAATATGAATTATGCTCAAAACTACAAATAAAAAGAGGATTTTATAATTTTTGTAATTTTATTGATTGCTGTATAACTTCCGTGTTAACGTATCCAGCTACAAATGTCGACCCTGTTTTTACGTTGTTTACTATTATTTTTGCCGGTGCAAATAGGTCTGGACTGATTTTGTAGAAGTCGAATTCGGCGGCCTTAAATATGTCATAGAAGGGGCGCCCATAGTCTTTTGATGTACATGATGGAACTTTTGCTACGTATTCTTTTAATTTTTCATCATCGTCATGTTCTACGATTAATTTAACAACTCCACCGTAGAGGATCATGTCATTTGTTCTTCCCATAGCCTTTATAGATTTCGGATGTACGGGAGCTATTGGTGCATATCCAGAGGCATATAGAATTTTCTTGGGATCAAAACCAACCTCGGAGATTTTATGTATACCTGTCTCGACGACACGGCCAGATATTTGAACTGAACCAGCTATACTGGAAGTCGGTGTTACAACAGCATAAACGTTCTCTATTGATACATTACATTCCTCTGCAATATATTTCAATGCTTCCTCTGTCGGTTTTTCATCAGACTCTAAAACTATTACAGCTACGTCTGCTTTGTCCTCGTATTCAATTTCTTCGTAAAGCTTTTTCGGTTTTAATGATAATGCTCTAGCTGGCCCAGAACCCATTCCGAAGTACTTGCCAACCTTTATTCTCCAACCTGCGAATTGTGAACCGAGTGTTGAAACAGCTGGATGATCCGTTGCAACAAATATGGTGGGAAGTTCTACATCGCCAAAAGGCATCTGGGTCAATTGAGCCTCTCCTAGACCTCCCAGACAAACTTCGGTCACAAACTTTCCAGCAAGTAAGCCTCCCTTAACTTCAACTCCCGCATCTATAATTGTCGCTCCTGATGATGTCTTTTCGACTTTAATGTTTAACATTTCTCTATTTTCAATCATTTTTTCGATGATTTTTTTCGCTTCCACATTTACGCTTAACTTAGGCACATTAACCCCCTCATCCATCATTCTAAATATTTCTCATAAAATTGAAGATGCTTATTCTTCTCTATTGAAACGTACAACTTTCCTGCTCCATTTTCATTTAGATCCCCAGTAAAGAGATAGAATGGTCCCTTGATCTTCTCTCCCTTTACTTTAAATGATTTTTTGATTTCTTCAAAAGTAAAGCTTGGCAGTACAGATGGAACATAGCCTAGAATTGCTATTTTGCCGCCTTTCATCATTGCTCCACATCTTCCCGCGCAGTCTCCTTCAACTAGTATAGTACCCTTTTTCATGTGAATTCCAGGGAAAAGCCCAGCATTGCCTTTTACTATTATTGTTCCTCCTCTCATCCAGCATCCTACTTCATTCCCAGCGTTTCCATGAATTATTATAGTACCCTTTTTCATTCCCTTTGTATCACCACGATAAGGCGCTCCAACGTAATCCCCAGCATTGCCTTTAATTTCTATTTGTCCTCCTTTCATTCCTGCTCCAACCCAGGAATCAGCATCTCCCTCTACGATTATTTTGCCGCCTTCCATTTTCTCACCTAGATACATTCCAACGGCTCCTTTGATCAAAATTTGCCCGTCTGTCATTTTGTAGCCTATTCTTCGGACTTTCCTTACATCACCCTCGATAATTATTTTTGTATCCGCTGGCGCTTCTCCTGATGACCCGGCGGCTTCAAATAGGTCTCCAAGGGTTGTTTTTCTGTTCCCCTCCCACATCTCTAACTTCTCTATTTCTTCAATGGGTTTTCCTGCAAAGTTATCTGGAGTTATGGTCTCGGCAATTATTGGTACTTTAAATGTTACTTTTGGTTTTAGGGTTATTTCTCCCATGTTTTTCACCTCTAAAGGTTGGTCTTTACCGCTATTGGTTTTGAAGAAGCTAACTCATTTTCCCCTATAATGTAGTTTTCAAGCGATACCGTGTAGTATTCCTTGAATTTCTCTGAAACTTCTCTTAGCATATCCTTTTCTAGGTCTTCAGGTATTGCTGGTTTTACCCAGAAGGTCTCTCCTATGAAGGACTTGACAATCTCCCCGTCTTTAACTATTATTTCTCCTCCCTTTATTGTATATGCTGCTCTCTTAAGTGCCCTTCTAACCTTCTTATACTCTTTGGACGGGTCTATTTCCATGGGGTTTATGTTGTATATTGCTATGTCCGCATCAGCCCCTACACCTAGATGTCCTTTATTTGCTAAGTTTAGAGCTTTCGCTGTTGCCGCTCTCGTTACTATAGCAATTTCATAGAAAGTATACTCCCTATCTATGCTGGGCAACGTACTTCGTTTCTTTGCTCTCCTATTAATTTTATTTAATACTTTTTCTCGCGCAACTTTACTCATTAACCATGTTATTACTCTTGGATACTTCATAAAAGTCCCTGCATTTGGATGATCTGTTGTTAGAAACACTCTCCAAGGATCTTTTATCAGAAGAGCTAATTCGAGACCTATTGTCCATTGTACCGCATTTACGAAGTTTTTACGCTTATATTTATATGGAACGATTCCTGCACTTCCTTCTGCCTCTACGTCAGCGTTTTTCCACTTGTTTCCAGTTAAGTTTTGCAATATGAATTGGAATGGTCCGTCACCTGTCATAGTTGTGGCGTCTCCAAAGACCACCTGTCCTAGATCTATTGTAACGTGGTCGTGATTATTTACGTACTTTGCTATTTCTGGTGCTCCAGATCTAAGTGTAATCCAAGAATCTCCACCATATCCACAGAATTGTACGTGCGTTACGTGTATATTCGGTTTTCCATCCGCTAGGTCGCTTACAGCGTCCATGGTCTCTATAGTTGTACGATAGTTACCAGGTTTTCCAAGATTATTTGTGTGGAGATGTATTGTATGGGGTAGGTTGAGCATTTTGTTTATTTTGCATAATCCTCTGATTATTTCTCGCGGAGTTATATCAAAGGGAGGTACTTGGTCATCTAAGCTTTCTACGTTTTTCCCCCATCCCCAGAGCTCCACTCCACCTGGATTGACGATCTTTATGGCATATCCTTTTAATGCTTTAAAGATCCATCCTATGAAAGCTGCACATTTATCGATTTCCCCTTGGCTTAAGTAATCTAAGACAATCCAATTGTTATCGAGCACAAGGTAGCAAGATTTGTCTATCAATGGTATATCGTTCAACTCTTCGTGAGTATGTCTCGTTTTTAGCGGAGGTGATGCCGCTTCTATTACAGTTGTATATCCAAGTCTTGCATATCGGTAACCTATTGTATATGTTGATGGAACCGTGTGACCGACTTCAGCTCTTGTTATTGCAGTTCTTGGCTTCACATCTTTATAATGGTCTTCTGGTCTTAGTATTCGTCCCGAATTAACCTTTGACCCTGCAATGTGGGAATGTATATCTACTCCTCCGGGCATTACCAGCATGTTCGTTGCATCTATCACCTTAGCGTCTGAACTAACTGATTCTACTATTTTCCCATCTTTCACCGCTATATCCATTTTTTCTCCGTTTATCTTGTTTATCGGGTCGTAAACATAACCATTTTTTATTAGTAACTCCAAATTACTTCACCCTCTCCTTTAACTTTTTAAGAATCATTTTTAGAACTTCTTCATCTGACAGTATCCCTGGCGGCGGCTCAACAAGTTTCTTAAGTCTTAATGGAACTGCATCCATTCGATACGCTGATCCCTCCGCCTCTATTCCTACGACGGCTGTCGGTATAACCACCTTTGATATCATTGTTGTCAAAGTTTCATGAGGATCAAGTGTTATTACCGGGATTTTTGCAAGATTTCTTATGGCTTCCGCGGGGAATCCTGAGACAGGGTCTGATGCTACTATTAATGCGGCATCACAGTCCCCTCGGGTAAGTACATCAACGAAAGTTGTATCCCCAGGGTTATAGAATGGATATCCTCTACTAAAGTCGACGGCAAACGGGAATCCTGTAGCCCACGCCATAACCTCATTGGCACCAGTGACGTTAAAATGGCCTCTCATGGGCACCATTACGAACTTTGTATAATTATTTAATTCTCTAACAAGATTTACTGCTGCTTCTATGTTCCTTGCTTTGCCTGCTGACATTGTCAATCCTAATCCGAAAAACAGTGCTCCAAATCTACATGAAATCAGCATGTCTGCTAGTTCTTCTATCTTTTCTGCAGGTATTCCTGCTATTTCTTCTTGCTCTAATTCTCCGTTTTTCACTGCCCATCTAAGAGCTGTTAATAGCTCGAAGTCTGAGTTTGGTTTAATTTGGATAAATATATCTGCTGTTTTCGCTGTATGCGTTTTTCTTACATCAACTACAATTACTGTTCTTTCCCTTCTACCTTTTACGAATCTTCCTCTACTTGCTGCGGAGTATCTAGCCATGTGTCTTGGATGAGCATGCGCCGGATTGCATCCCCAATATATTATGAGTTCCGCTCTGTTTTTCACCTGCCCTAAAGTACATGTAGATATTCCTGCATCCTGTTCCCCTAGTATAGTAGGCCCGTGACATACAGATGCTGTGTTATCCATTACCCCTCCTACTAATTCTGCAATTTCTATGCCTATGTTTATTGCCTCCGTCGAAGTACAGCTCCAGCCGTATAAAGCTGGATATTTCGCATTTGCAAGTATTTCAACTGCTTCATTTATAGCTTCTTCTAAAGAAACTTCCCTTCCGTCAATTCTCGGTTTATATATTCTCTCTTCATTGTACTTCGTGAATTTTGTCACACTTATTGCGCAGCCTTTTCTCACTTTTACTACTCGGTTGTCCTCTACATCTACCTCTATATCATCGCATAAACTTCCACAGAATGGACATACAACATTACGTATGGTCTTCAAGGCTCTCTCCCCACAACCATTTTTATAAGTTTTTCAGGGTCTAAAATTTCTTCGTCCTTAGCTGGTTCTATTGTTGCCTCTATTCCTTTAAGCGAAGGCATGCCTGTGCTTTCTGTGGCTGAGGGCATTAAAATACTAGCCCACGGACCGTAGGGTATAAAAGCTATACCTTTGTGTGGTGCTTGTGTGGACTCGGTAGCTTTAACTACGACCTCTCCATACTTCGTTTTTACCTTGACATTCTGACCTGAACTTACTCCAAGCAACTTTAGATCTTCTGGATCAAGTTCGCACACAGCTACTTTTTCCATATATTCTTTGGAGAATTTTCCCAGTTCTTTAGATACTCCTTGATCTAAACTTCTACCTGTTATTAAAATTACTTTAATCATGTTTAGCCCTCTCTTTTCCTTAATGAGGTGTCAGAGATAGTAGTTCTTCACTCAGAGTTATGTTAATAACATACACATTTAACTTTTAAGGTTAAATTTAAGGGGCGAGGAGGACTTTTAATGTATTGATGTATTTTTGTTTGTATAAAAATTTTGGACTTAAAACGGCTGAACTTCAAACCGTAAAAAGAGTTGACAAAAGATAAGGAGCAGTTACTAACGTTCCTGCAAATCGATATTGTAAGAGGCATATAGTTTAAATTATATTTGTTTAATATTGCATGAGAGAAAGATAATATGGGGGATAGTAATGGAAGGGCAAATAGTAAAAATAGGAGTTGTAAAATGTGGCAACATTGGTACGGCGCCCCTTATTGAATTCTTATTTGATGAGAGGGCTGATAGGGAAGATTTAGATGTTCGCGTGATTGGTAGCGGTGCTAAAATGGGTCCAGAACAAGCAGAAGAAGTCGCGAAAAAGATTTTAGATTTTAACCCCGACCTTGTCATAATTATCAGTCCGAATGCAGCTTTACCGGGACCTAGCAAGGCAAGAGAAATATTGGCTCAATCTAACATCCCTACCATAGTTATCAGCGATCAACCTGGGAAGAAAGCTGTAAAGGACATTGAAGGAAAAAATATGGGCTACTTTATTATTCTCGCAGATGCCATGATTGGTGCAAGACGAGAGTTTCTCGATCCAATAGAAATGGCCATATTTAATGCTGATCTAATTAAGGTTCTCTCAGTAACTGGAGTTTTTTCGATAGTTTACAGGGAGATAGCTAGGGTAGTCGAACAGATAAAAAAAGGAGAGAAACCAGAACTTCCAAGAATAATTATCGATAAGGAGACAGCAGTGAAGGCTGCAGGTTTTCAGAATCCATATGCACTAGCGAAGGCTATGGCTGCCTATGAAATAGCTCGTAATGCTGCAAGTCTCACCGTAGAAGGATGCTTTGTAATAAAAGAAATGGAGAGATATGTTCCGATTGTAGCGGCTGCACATGAAATGATCCGAATAGCTGCAGCGCTCGCCAGTGAAGCTAGAGAAATAGAAAAGTATGGAGACTACCTATTGAGAATGCCGCATCACAAAACCGGAGAAATTCTAACTAAGAGAAAACTCATCGAAAAACCAAAAAGACAAGAATAACTAGAGGTGAAGCGCAATGGAGGTTGTAAAAAAAATCCCTGTCGATAAAAGAGAAAATTTGATGACTTCTCTAATTGATATATTGCTGCGGTCCAACAACGCCACTAAGCTTTCAAGCAGTACGGCCAACTTGATTCTTCATTACTGGCAACATGATGAGCTTACATCGGATGAGGGCTTCCAAAAACTACTTGAAGCAGCATATGCAATTGAGCCTGAACAAACTACAGAATTATTAAACAACGCCGGTCTAAATGACGTAGCTGAGGAGTTAAAGAAATAAGTTTAAAGCTTAAAGAGGGTGGTGGATATGGTAAAATTTGGAATAGAATTTGTGCCTATGGATTTATATTGGAGGACTACTTTTTACACCATTCAAGCTGAAAAAGCAGGTTTTGACCATGTATGGATAACCGACCATTTTAACAACAGAAACGTCTACGTAACTTTAACGTGCATAGCTTTACACACGAATAGAATAAAAATGGGGCCTGGTGTCACAAATCCATATTTAGTGAACCCTGTCATGACTGCACAATCCGTTGCATCAATATCCGAAATAGCTCCAAACAGAGTCACTCTTGGCATCGGTGCTGGAGATAAAACTACACTAAGTCTTTTAGGGGTAGAAATTAAAAGCCCCCTTAGAGCAATCAGAGAAAGTGTAGAAATAATTAGATCGCTAATAACTACCGGTAAAACAAAATATTCTGGGAAAATTTTCAGCGTTCAGAAGGCAAAATTCAATTTTAAGCCGAAGGGAGATATCCCTATATATATAGGTG
>JAUQZC010000073.1 GCA_030587435.1 Candidatus Baldrarchaeota archaeon
TGGTACATCGAAGTTTCTATGTAAAAATAGAAAAGTGTCATGTTTGCATCTGGGGATTTCCCCGTGTAAAAACTGGTATGCAGCGCCAATCCAGAAAGCTGCCATAGCTAATCTATGGGCTGCTTCTCTAAGAAAGCCTTCTTGTAAATATTCTTGGGCTACTTTGATTAGTTTATCTGCTTTTCCAAGACATAGTGAGATTGTGAGTGAAGTAATGCCTTGATTCTGATACATCAGTAATTTAAAATTCTGTTCACCAAATATAGTAACTGCTTGTTCACTTATTATCAGCATGTCTGGTGCTCCGATTCTGATGCCTTCAGTAAATTTCTCTAAAGGAATCTCATTTACCGAAACACGTCTTTTATACTTTTTTGAAAGCAAAATTAAATCCAATGATTCATCACTTTCACCATATACATTAAAAAATCGTAATCGCTATTTTTTCTGCCTTTTCCAATTGCTCGGCTACCAAACAGTAAAAGAAACCCTTTTCTTTTTTCTCTGCTTCGTGAAATGCCCATAAGAACCACGTGTTAAACTCATATATTCATTAATGTCAAATTTACTTTTAATCTAATTAAACCCTTGTAAATAGTGTTTGGTTTCAGGTTTATCAAGTTTTACAGCTCAGCAGCATTGGAAGCTGATGAGGCATCAACATAGCAATGTATAATTTCAATTTTCAGCAGAAACAACATAACAATATTTTGATTTTAATTTACATCAGTTTTTAGGTTAATTTAAATACCGATGGAGACATAAATTTAGGTTTGCGATGCTAAGTCCTAGTCATTGATTTGGATTTTAATTTTGGACGGGTACTATGTGTATAGTAATGTTCTAGTTGTTTTAAAAATTCTGATGTTTTATTTGGATAGTTCATAACAAATTCGATGAACTGTACGATTCTTGTAACCGTAATTTCATGGATTCCATGTTCTATATAACATGCATCCTTCTCAGCGATTTCCTCAGGTATTTTCAATAGTAACGTAAGGAACTGTTTTAACGCTGTGTGCCGCCTATATATTTGTTTAGCTATTTCAATTCCCTTTTCTGTTAATGCTATTATTTCATGTTTCTTGTAGTGAACTAACCCTTTTTTAGATAATTTGTCAAGGTATTCTATGATGCTGGATGGTTTTACTTTAAGTATTTTGGCTAGGTTTTTTACTCTAATGGGTTTTTTCTCCATTGCTAGCATATATAATGCTTCTAGGTATTCTTCCTCCCTTTTACTTCTCTTTTTCATAAATCCAACTCCTACAGGCAAACGTATGAATGGGAGTTTTAGGGGCAACTAAATTGCGTGTAGTCAGTAGTTCTAACAGTTATTGTTGTAAGACCTCAAAATATAGTTTTTGTTCTCAAAAAATCAATTCTTGAAACTTTCTCAAATTAATTTAAAAATTAGGAAAACTGATTAATGTTATTTGCCAGTAATTTGGCGAACCTTAAGTATGGAAAAGGAGAACAATAGCACGGATCCTACGCCTAAAACTATTTCAGGTCTTAAAACATCTTCAATCAACACGTATTCAGCTGCTTCTCCTGAAAGAAGCGAAACTCCGATGCTCGCCACATTTGCAATCACTATGAGTAATTGAATTACTAGCAGGGCTACCCCAAGCAGTGAACCTAAGAAAATGCATGAGACACCCTTAGCATCATCTAACTTGTAGTATAGTGAACCTAACATAAGCATGCCCACAGTTATTAAAGTTATTGCGCAACCTGGATCACTTGACACAAATAGTCCTAAAACATTGTTTACACTTCCCGCTTCTTGGATAAAGGTCTCGGCAATCCAGTTATACAGCGTAATCCCTGCGTAAACAAAATATAATATTCCTAAGACTCCTGTTGCAACCGAAATAAGAAGTGTTTTTTCCTTCAAAACATTCACCTCAACTTTAGCTTATTCCCAGAACGTGACCTACGAACACTATGCCTAATGCAACAAAATAAGCCAACAATATTTCATATATTAATGCGAGCAGCGCATATTTAATTCCCAATTCGCCTCTTATAGAAGCTAGCGTGGCTAAACACGGAACGTATATCAGTACAAATGCCATGTAAGCATAGGCGGTTAATGGTGTAAATATCCCAGCCAATATACTTGGAAGCATCTCTTCGCCACTAGCACCATAAAGCATTGCCATAGCGGCGACCACTACTTCTTTTGCCACAAAACCAAAGAACAGTGCCGCTGCGGCCCTCCAATCCCATCCCATAGGAGAAAAGACCTTCTCGAGAAAATGTCCCAAAGCACCTATCCAACTTTTCTCTAACAGATATGGATCTTCCAACGCCTCAATCCCTATGTATCCTGAAGGCCCTGTTATTGATAGTATCCAAATTAGTATCGCAGCGATAAGAATTATAGTACCTGCTTTGAATAGAAATCTCTTTGAGCGTTCCCATGTTTTAATTAACATGTTTTTAACGACTGGCATCATATATGGAGGCAATTCCATTACAAAACCGACTGAAGGACCTCTAAACAATGTTTTTCTGAAAAGAAGTGCCATTACTATAGCAAGTATTAAACCGAGAACATACATGCTTAAAACTACTGTGCCTTTATATGCTGCGAAGAAAGCGCCTGCAAAAATTAGATATACTGGTAATCTTGCACTGCAGGACATTAATGGATTGACCAGAGCTGTTACTTCTCGATCATTTTTATCTTCAATCGCTCTGGTCGCCATTATCGCTGGAACATTGCATCCAAATCCAAGAATCATAGGTATGATCGATTTCCCTGTAAGCCCTAGTTTATGCATTATTTTATCTACGACAAAGGCTGCTCTCGCCATGTAGCCTACATCTTCAAGAAAAGCTAAGAAGAGAAAGAGGAAAACTATGTTAGGTAGAAATACTAGTATTGACCCTATCCCTGTTATTATTCCATCCCCGAGGAATGATTTAATTAAGGGGGGAAGGGTGCTGCTCATGGTTAAATCGTAGAGGAATGTTCCAAAGAACCAGTCTATTAAATCGCACAGCGGCGCTGCCACATCGAAAGCAAATTTGAAAGCTATGTAGAGCATTGTTAACATTATAGGTATTCCGGAAACCTTGTGCGTGGTTACGAAATCAACCATGTCGGTTAGTGTTAAAGGTTTTGCTTTAACGGTTTTAAGGCATTCTCTAGCTATTTCCAGTGCTTTTTCATATCTTTTCTCCGCAATGTACTCTTCTAGGTCTTTCTTGAGCTGTTTTTCAAGTATTTCACGGGATTTTTTAGTTTGCTTCAATATTTCCTCAGCGAAAGGTGAGCTTTTAACTTTTTCTTCGACATCCCTATCCTTTTCCAGTAGTTTAATGGCAAGCCATCTAGGAGGATACTTTAATGAAAGTTCTGTATCTCTTTTTATTAATTTTTCAATTTTCTGTATCTCGATTTCAACTAGATTTCCGTAATGAACTATTTTCTCAGGAATTTTTCTGATTTTAAGGGATCTTGTTACGGCTTCTTTCAGTTTGCCCAAGCCATAGCCTTTAATAGCTATTGTGGGAATTACTGGTACTTGAAGAAGCTTTGAGAGCTTTTCTGCATCTATTTTATAGCCTTGAGCTTCGGCGAGGTCAATCATGTTTAGCGCTACTATGATGTTTACCCCCATTTCGAGAAGAGATATTGTTAGGTAAAGGCTGCGTTCAAAATTTGCAGCGTTAGCTATGTCAATTACTACATCTGGTTTTTCCTCAACTATTCCGTTTCTAGCAACCAGTTCATCCAAGCTATAAGCAGTTAAACTGTATATTCCAGGTAAATCAAGTACTTCAACTTCATATTCGCCTATTTTTGCTTTTCCAACTTTCTTTTCAACGGTGGTTCCAGGCCAGTTACCGACCCATGCTCTCCCACCGGTGAGTTCATTAAAAATGACGGATTTACCTACATTTGGATTACCTGCCAATGCTACTCTAATTTTTTTAGAGTCTTTTGATTTACCCTTTTTTGTCTTTGTGTTCAAGATTTATTACCTCACATTAGTTCTTGAACTAAGATTTTCATTGCCATGCCAAAACTCAAAACAATTCTCCAACCATACGATGAACTGCATCCTAAAGTACATGAATCACAAGGAGAAAACAATAATTTGCTGTTGCAGACTTCTATTATTACTGGACCTGGTCCTTGGGTCTTAACTATTTTTAAAATTGCTCCTGGAATTATTCCTAGCTCAGTTAGTCTCCGTGAAAGTCCTTTGCCTGCATTTATTTTTATGACTTTTACCTGTGTTCCTTCACGGGCGAAGGCTAGTGGTATCATTCGTCTAACACCTTAACAATTATCTTTGAAGCCTCACTTTTTCTAATGGTCAAATTATATCCTCTTGCGACGATATCTATGGGATCACCTAGAGGAGCAGTTCCAACAACTTTGATCTTGGTTCCTGGTATTAATCCCATGTCTATGATTCTTCTTCTGATGAAACCTGACCCCTCTATTCTCTCAACTTGGTAGGTCTTTCCGATGGTAGCCTCGGATAGTCTTAGTTCTTTTGTCATCCTCTCTCACTATGTTAGGTTGTCCTAACATATTTAGGATAACCTAACATATTTAAATTTAATTATGAACATATGCACAAAACGAAGTCAAAAAAATTAACAAAATAAAAAGAAAATAAATGAAAAAGCCTGTTACTCGAGTTTAAGGTTTTTATACTTTTTTATTAGCTTCATTACGTCTATTTTTCCAGTCCTCGTCTTGTCCATTGATTCTACGAAAGAGAACGGTCTGGAAAACACGTCTCTGTATTCTTCGGCTTTTGGACGATTTACGAGTGCGTGAAGTATTGTAGGTACGCCGTAGGTGTATGTAACCTTTTCTTTTCGCATAAGCTCAAGTATATAGTCCCATTCATACCTGCCGGGTAAAACAAATGAGAATGCGGAAGCCATAACGACAGAGAATGTGTGTAACTATTTGCCTATGTGTAAATATAACGCCTTTTGGAAGTCCTGTCGTTCCAGAAGTGTAGAAAAGAGTAGCATCAGTATTTTCATCGGGATCTGGAAATTCGTGGTTGGCTGATGCTTTCTCTACGAGATGTTCGTAATTGTACGCGGGTTTTAACTTTGTTTCTACTGTTTTACTTGTATCTGACGTTATTAAAAACAGTTTTAAACTCTTAGGCAGCAGATCTTTAACTCTCTCTACAAGTGGTAGAAATTCGTCTCTTACGACTAAGACTTCATCTCCGGTGTGTTTTGCTGTGTAAAGCATATGTTCAGGAGGCAAACGTAGAGTTGCGTTTTAGAAACCACATAAGTATCATACAGTGGAAAATGTTAACTATTGAAGACCACGGTTTTTCAGCGACATAAATGTAACATTAAAAGAAAGCTAATAGTTATCTTCTATTTTTTAGAAGTTTCTTGAGATTTTTTACAATTTTTGGCAAAATGACTCCAGCTTTTCCATGAATGGCCACATCTGCCTTCTCATCGAACCACGTCTTTTCTAGATTAATTAAAATTATTTTTGCACCATTTTTCTTAGCAAAAATCGGTAGTTGAGCTGCTGGGAAAACAACTAAAGAGGAACCAACTACTAACATTAGATCACTTGTAGAAGCTTCATCTACCGCTTCACTGAAAACATCTTGTGGTAACATATCGCCGAAAAGCACCGCTTCTGGTCGCAGCATTCCTCCACAGAGATCACAAATAGGAACCTTCATACCCGATTTAAGCTGCTTGATTACAGCTTCACTTGGGTGTCTAGCTCTACAAGAAGTGCAGATTAGCCAGTTTGCTGATCCATGTATCTCCAATACCTTTTTGCTGCCAGCTTTTTGATGAAGTCCATCTATATTTTGGGTTATAATGCAATGTAGTTTTCCCATTTTTTCTAGTTCTACTAGGGCTTTGTGGGCTGGGTTTGGTTTGGCTCGTTTCAGGGTCTTCCAGACTTCTAAGGAAAATTTCCAGAATTCTTCAGGGTTCTTTAAGAAGAAAGATATTGAGGCTATTTCAGGATTATATTTTTTCCATAATCCTGATGGTCCTCGGAAGTCTGGTATTCCGCTTTCAACTGATATACCTGCGCCTGTTAACGCAACTATTTTTTTGGCTTTTTTGATCAATTCTGCTGCTTTAAGAATGTCTTGATCTATGTTTGTCATGTTTGGTCACATTAGTTTACAATTTTCTCATATTAAAATTTTGAAAAACGTACATTATATATAGTTAGTTTTACTTTATTTTATGTTCGCTAAAAGGTTGAATGGGGGATGAATGGCGTGGATGTATTTGATGCCATATATTTAAGGAGGTCTATTAGGGAGTTCAAAAAAGATAAAAAAGTCCCAAACTGGATGATTGAGAAAGTTATAGACGCGGCTCGATACGCTCCATCCCCAGAGAACGTACAACCATGGAAGTTTATAGTGATCAGAGACGAAGAAAGCAAGCGTTTTCTCGCTGATATGGCTCAGGAAACCAGTTCAATGGCATTTGGTATGGCAAAATATGAAATGCCCTCAGATAGGCTATGGTATATAGGCAAAGAAGCTAGAGTCGATGTTGTTGAGCGTATGTTTGATGGGAGACTTTTCAGATATCCCGAAGAGGCAGATGTTGTTATACTTGCATGCACAAGTGACCAATGGTATGACATCCCTTATGTACCAGCATCAATCAAAGAAATTACTGACATGGCTTTTGCTATGTCTATGCAAAACATGTGGCTTGCCTGCACGGCTTTGGGCTTAGGAGCAGGATGGGACAGTTTCGTTTGTATTGGAGATGAACGTAGAAGAGAAATGGTTGCTAGGTTCTTCGGGATACCAAGAAATTGGAGGCCGATAACAGCTTTCTGTATTGGTTGGCCTAAGAGGGAGAGGGAACTTGGCCCAGCGAGATATCCGCTTGAGGCTGTTACATTTGAGGAGTACTGGGGTAGACCATACGTTAGAGAAGCTTTAAGAAAAAGGAAGAAATAGAGGTGTTCGGCTATGTCTGTCTCGTTTGAACTTGATCCGGAAGTTAAGAACAAACTGGAAAACTGGGCCAAGAAAATGGGGCTAAGTCTCAGCGAGTTCTGCAAATTGGTTTTGGAGTCTTGGGCTAAAGGTGGGGGAGATTTAACGGTTGGCAGAGTTAAATATGGTGTTCAAAGATTTGCCTTGGACTTCCCTATGGGCTTTAAGATATTTGAGAAGACTAAGGACGGCTTAAAGGAAGTTGAGAAGAAGGTTGGAATATTTTCTAAATCTGTATTAGAACAAGATTATTGGGAGTAAATGGAGGAGGGATGTAAATGAGTGAGTTTCTTGGAAAATCCGTAATAACGAAGGAAGATTTGCCAAAGTGGTTAACAAGTAAAGAGTTCGCGTTTATGGGTAGCATTGCAAAGTGGTTTCTTGAAGAAAACAACATGCGCATATTCGTAGTTTTATCACCAGAACTGAGGGAAAAATTTGAAGCAAAAGTAGCTGAGAAGTTCGGTAAAGTTACAGCTACAACCATTAGAAAAGCGGCGCTCCAAGCAATAAAAGAATGGTGTGAAAAATAAGTTTCGGAGGAGGGTTAAGATGGCAAGCATAGAAAAATTAATTGAACAAATGAAAAAATTTGTAGAGGCGTTAAACACGAAGGAAACTGCTAAGAAAATGGTACAGGAGTGGCTTAAGGGATATTATGGGAAAATATTTGCCTTTGACTTTGGAGAAAAGAAATTTTACATCGTGTTTACACCGGAGGAAGTTAGATTTGAAGAAGGAGAATATCCAGCACCTGATTTGGTAATTAGAACAGATATTGAAAGCTGGAGCGCCATGGCAACAGGTAAAAAGAAGTGGAGTGAATTGTTAAAAGAAGGAAAATTGTTAATCATTGGTTCAGCACATGAAATACCAGTCTTAATGAAATTCGCGTTTGCCACAGGGGTTCTACCAATAGGATAAACGGCACAAACTTAACCACAATTTCTTTCTTACCTAAGAGTTAACATTTTATTTACATCTAACGATTTAAGCGATTCTAGCATATCCATTGTGTCTGTGGGATTAACCGTGCTTCTAATGGATTCTGTTTATTTAATAGAGCTACCAGGAAAAATGTTTTTACCAAATATTAACGTATACCTTATAAATTGTGATGAACCTGTTTTGATAGATGCTGGATACGGTTTTCAAGAATCTACGGAAAAACTTTTGCATGAGATTAAGCGAATAACCGGGAGCCGTGGGTTAGAGAAGGTAGTTGTTACTCACGCGCATCCAGACCATTTTGCTGGTACTGCCGTACTAAAAAGAGAGTTAAATGTTAGTGTTGCAGCGCATAAATTGGCTGTTCCGGTCCTCTCGAATTTAAAGAAATTAGCAATTAATTACTATGGGTTTGAAAATAATGTTTCTTCTTTTATTAAGCTTTTTCTTCAAGGCCTTTGTAAAGCAGAACCAATAAATGTAGACGTTGTACTGAACGAAAATGATGAGATAAAGGTTGGAGAATATTCGTTAAGAGTTATTCACACCCCTGGTCATACACCATGTCACATAAGTCTGTATTTAGAGGAAAAGGAAGTGCTGTTCAGTGGAGACGTTGTAGTAGGCGAAGGAGCCACGTGGATAGGCTTACCTTGCGGCGATGTTGCCGTCTACATAGATTCTCTTAAAAAACTTTTGAAAATGAAGTTAAAATTGATTTTACCGGCACATGGTCCAGTAATTTATGATCCTAAAAAGAGGATAAAGGAGTTAATTCGGAGAAAACTGTCGAGGGAAGAGGAAATAGTTAGACTTCTCCAAGAAAAACCGAGAACAGTAGAAGAATTGGCATTAGCGTTGTATAATGAACAAGATCGATATAGATTGCTATGGTTGTTAAATGTTGTTAAAGCATATTTGAAAGACTTGGAAAAGAAAGGAAGAATAGTTTATAGGTGGGAAAAGGGTAAGAAGATTTACTCAGTAAAATAAAATCTAAATTTACGATTTTCTTGTCTAGAATTTTATAATTTGTTTTTTGTTAAAAAAATAAATTTACTGTTTGTTTAATTAGCTTCGTTTTTAGTTGGGTTGCGCCTTAATTTTAAGCCTCCCATAGCTTTACCTAATGTCATTAACTTATGAAGTTTTGTAGAAGATTCTTGAACTTAAGGATTAGAGTAAAATATTAATAGTTTGACACATGACTAACTAATTATAACAATAAATTATTGGAAGGGGTGAGGGAAACTTGACATTTAAAGAAGAAAAACCCTGGTACCAGTGGTATCCAGAGGGTATATCAAAAGAAATAGAGATACCTGAAGTGCCTCTCTTTGAACTACTGAGAGAAACTGCCAAAAAATACCCAGATATGGTTGCATACGTGTTTCTTGGAAGAGAAGTAACATTTAAAGAACTCGATGATGCAAGTGACAGATTTGCAACAGCCTTAAGTAAAATGGGTGTAAAGAAAGGAGACAAGGTTGCTCTTTTCCTTCCAAACTGCCCCCAATTTGCAATCGCATATTATGGTGCACTTAAAGTTGGAGCAATAGTCACAGCGATAAATCCTCTCTATAAGCCTAGAGAAGTGAATTTCCAACTTAAGGACAGCGGTGCAGAAACAATAGTGGCTCTAGATCTACTTTACCCCGTAGTAGAACAAGCCAAACGAGACACAGCTTTAAAAAACATTATTATAACTTCTATAGCTGATTACTTGCCTCCAATAAAAAGAGTTTTAGGAAAATTACTTGGCAAGGTTAAAACATTAAAAGTACCAAAAGGCCCCGGTATATATTACTTAATGGATTTACTTAAAGAATATCCACCAGAACCGCCAAAAGTGGAAGTAGATCCAAAAGAAGATATTGCAGTTCTCCAATATACAGGTGGCACCACCGGTTTACCGAAAGGTGCAATGTTAACACATTATAATTTGGTTGCAAATACGCTTCAAACAAAAGCTTGGATACCCGACTTTGAGGAAGGAAAAGAAGTAGTGATAGGAGTTTTACCCTGGTTCCATATTTACGGTCAAACTGTCGTTATGAACCTTGGCACAGCAGCGGCAGCAAAAGTAATAGTTTTCCCACGTTTCGATGCTGAAGAGGTAATGAAAGCTATTCAAAAATATAAAGCCACATTATTCCCAGCGGTCGCAACAATTTATAATGCCATAAATATACATCCAAAAGTAAAAGAATACGATTTGTCGTCTTTACGTGCTGGTATTAGCGGAGCTGGTCCGCTACCTGTAGCTATTCAAAAGACATTCGAGGAACTGACTGGTGCAAAAATATGTGAAGGCTACGGTTTAACTGAAGCGTCACCAGTTACACACTGTAATCCGTTGAAAGGTAAACGAAAGGTTGGAAGCATCGGCGTACCTTTGCCAAATACAGATGCAGCAATCGCCGATTTGGAAAAAGATGAATTCCTTCCACCGGGTGAAGTCGGAGAGCTTATTGTTAAAGGTCCTCAAGTGATGAAAGGTTATTGGAATAGACCCGAGGAGACAAAGAGTGTATTTATGACTATTAATGGCGAAACGTGGCTAAGAACCGGAGACATAGCAAAGGCAGATGAGGAGGGATTCTTCTACATAATTGACCGCAAGAAGGACTTAATTAAATATAAGGGATACTCTGTGTATCCAAGAGAAGTAGAAGAAGTATTATATGAACATCCAGCGATTAAAGAATGCGCGGTAGTTGGTGTACCCGATCCGAAGGCAGGAGAAACTATTAAAGCGTTTGTTGCACTAAAAGAAGAGTATAAGGGCAAGGTTACCGAGAAGGATATTATTGAATGGGCCAAGGAAAGAATGGCACCATACAAATATCCAAGAATAGTTGAGTTCAGAGATGAGTTACCCAAAACCATAGTTGGAAAAGTACTTCGAAGAGTACTTAGAGAAGAAGAACTAAAGAAAGCAAAATCAACATAACAATTACGAACTAGCAAATAACCAGTTAGAAATGCGTTTTTAATCCAGCAGTAATGTATACGTTTCCTAAGACTTCTTATTTTTTCTTTTACACTTCTTACGTTAGAGTTTAGTGACTAATAGGCAGTTTTCGTGGTTTGCAAAAAGCAAATAAAATCGTGACATCCTAAATTATTTTATTGCTATTCTTCCAAATTTAATTAGTTGAAAAAATAGGCTTTTAGAATTTATGTTGGAGGTAGGGTTGTGAAAATAGGTGTTCTTGGCGGAGCCGGGGATATGGGTTTTAGCATAGTTACGTTTTTATCGGAGATGAAGGAGGTAGAGGAGATTTTAATAGGCGATATAAATCCGGATAGAGTTAAAGATGTGATTAAAGAACTGGGCGAAGCTGGGGAGAAGATAGAGCTGGTAAAGGTTGATGCCAGAAATAAGTCTTCCTTAATGGAATACCTTAGCAGGGATTTGGATTCGGTTGTCAGTACCATAGGTCCCTTTTACGAGTTTGCTAAACCAATAATGGAGGCAGCCATTGAAGCTGGAAAGCCTTTCCTAGATATTTGTGATGATTCTGACGGAGCTGAACAGTCTCTAGAACTTAATGAAAAGGCTAAAAGAAAAGGAGTGACTTGTATAACGGGGTTGGGATGGACTCCCGGTCTATCTAATATTCTTGCGTTAAAGGGTTATCGAGAATTAGGGGGAGCAGATGAGATTAAAATATATTGGCTGGGTTCTGCAGCCGATTCAAAAGGTTTAGCGGTTATTATGCATGTTTTCCACGCTATGACAGGAGAAGTTCCTCAATACTTAGAAGGCGAGTTGAAAATGGTGGAAGCTGGGAGTGAAAGGGAGGATGTTCTCTTCCCAGAGCCCTTTGAAGAGCATTCCACGTATTATGTAGGGCATCCGGAGCCCGTAACTATTCCCAGATACTTGGAAGGTTTGAAAACCGTTATTTTAAAAGGCGCATTGGTGCCTAACTGGCAAAACACTCTAGTTAAATTCTTTGTAAAACTGCGTTTTACTAAAACACCTACTCGAAAAAGAAGACTAGCTAAGTTTATCCATTCTATAGAGGGTATTTTTAGAAGTGGCGGCGTGGAAGCTAGTGCTGTAAGAGTTGATGTAGTTCGTGGAGAAGAGAGAATCGTGTTTGCATCTGTGGATAGAATGTTTAAACTAACGGGTTTGCCAGCTGCTTTAGGAGCAAAATACCTAGCAAAGCATGAAATAGAAAAACCCGGTGTTTACCCTCCTGAGGCGGTTATAGAACCAGAAAGATTCCTAAAAGAGGTAATAGAAAACGACATACCGTTATATGTGCTTAAGGACAACACATGGGAAATAGTATATATTTAATACGTAAACATCTACAATAACTGTGAAATAGCTCATACCTAAATTAAATAATTGAAGTCAATGGTCTGGCTTCAATCTTATACGCTATCTACAGAATTTTTTGTAGTTGGGATCCTAGAAACCCTTTTGCAAGAGTTAACAGTAAGATCATATTTAAAATTGGACACATTTTGAAGTATTATAGTAGTTTGAATTTGGAAATAATTGAAATGAAATGCAGAGAAAGTGCTTACTGTGGTTTTAAGTGATGAATGTGAAAAGAAGAATAATTTTTCACGTTGACATGGATGCATTTTATGCCTCAGTTGAGGAAAGTCTTAACCCTGACTTTAGAGGAAAACCTTTGATTGTTGGAGCTGATCCTAAAGGTGGAAAAGGTAGAGGAGTTGTTTTAACAGCAAATTATGAAGCGAGAAGGTTCGGTGTTCATTCTGGTATGCCCATTTCAAAGGCATACAAGTTGTGTCCTGATGGAATATATGTTAGACCTCATTTTGATAGGTATCGTGAATTTTCGCAAAAAACAATGGAGATTATACGAAAATATTCGAGGAAAATTCAGAAAGTTAGCATTGATGAGGCATATGTGGATGTAACTGATGTAGTGGAAGACTTTCAGGAAGCAGAGAAATTAGCTAAAAAAATGCAGAGCGAAATATGGGAAAAACTTGGAATTACATGTTCAATTGGTATTGGGCCAAATAAACTAGTTGCTAAGATGGCTTCAAGCATGAATAAGCCTAACAAAGTGACAGTGGTGGAGCCTGATAAAGTAAAAGATTTTTTGCATCCTCTTCCAGTGGAGAAACTGTATGGAATTGGACCTAAAACAGCTGAACGCTTAAAGGAACTGGGAATAAAGACGGTAGGCGACCTTGCAAACTTTGACGCTGTAAAATTAACGGAAACTTTCGGGAAAAACATGGCTTACTATTTTATTATGCTTGCTAACGGTCAGGATTATAGCGAAGTAAAGGAGAAAGCAAGAAAATCTATTGGTAAGGAAATCACATTTGAAGAAGATACCGATAACATTGAAAAAATATTAGAGGAATTGTCTTTTATCGTTGAAAATCTTATTAGAAGAATTAAATCAGAGAAATTGACCTTCAGAACAATAACAGTTAAGCTACGATACTCAAACTTTGAAACACATACAAAAAGTAAAACCTTTAATTCGATACAACTTAACTCAAAAAAGATATTTAAGAAAGTTAAAGATTTATTCCTGACTGCATACGATAACGAGCAAAAATTAAGGCTAATTGGTGTGAGATTCTCAAATTTAATTGATTTATCTTCGCAGAGAACGTTATTAGAATTCATTAACCTGAAAACTGGTTTAACAAAATAAATTGGGAGTAAAATAGATTTATTATAGTATATTGTTATCCTAGTGCTTGATTTACTAGTTCTATTATGTCGTACATTTTGAGGTTTGAACCATAGGCTTTTATGGCATCGCCGATGTTTCTGTAGCAGAATGGACACGCAGAAACTATTGCATCTACTCCTAGTGCTTCTGCTTCTTTTACTCTTTCATAAGCGATTTCTACTGCCCACTGCGGGTAGCCTGATTTTACTCCTCCTCCTGAACCGCAACACCAGGAAACTTCTCTGCTTCTGGGCATTTCTACCAGTTCGATTCCTGGAATGGCGGTTAATACGTTTCTAGGTGCATCATATACTCCGGAATGTCTTCCTAGGTGACATGGATCATGGTAAGTTACTTTCATGTTAATTTCCTTTTTGAATTCGAGTTTTCCGTCCTTTATGAGTTGTTCTAGTAGTTCTGTTGTGTGTAAAACTTCAAAATCATGTTTTGCTCCTAGCATATCCCCATATACATCTCCTAGGTAGTCTATTTTCCATGTTCTGTAGCATCCAGCGCATGTTGTTACTATTTTCTCTGCTCCAGCCTTTTTAACTTCGTTAACGTTGTGTTGAGCTATTTTGCTTACCGAAACCCATTCTGTTTCCCATTGTCCTGTTCTTAGAAGTGGAGAGCCGCAGCACCATTCGTCTTTTAGAATTGTGAAGTCTACTCCTAGTTTCTTGAATACTTCCACGGTAGCTAGAGCTAGTTGTTTTTGCCTATAGGATGATGTGCACCCAACAAAGTATACGATTTCGGCTTTTTCTGGAAGTTTAATATCGCTTGGAAGCCAATTCAATCTGTCTGCATGTTTTTCCATGTAAGGGTTATGTTCTTTGCCGGTATGCACTCCGAAGGCTTTTTGTCTTCCAGGTAGTTCCATTCCAGCTTTTACGTATTCCGCTCTTAAAGCTTCAATTATTGCAACAATTCTATGTCTATATCCGACTCTTGGCTCTTCTAGTGTGCATTGTTGTTCGCAGTTTGCGCACGTTGGACATGCAAAGAGTATGTCAACTATATCTGGGTCTTTAATGTCTACCTCTCCTTCAAGTACGGCTCTTGCTAACCAAGATTTCCCTCCAGCAAAGAAAGTTTCGAATTTGAATTTTTCTCCTGCTGGACACGAGGGTTCAAAGGCTCCTGGAGGCCACCCTTCCTTGGTTGGCCATTTCCATGTGAACGTGCATAATCTACAGTGTATGCAATTATATATGTCATCTTTTAGTCTTTCAAGATATTTATACTTCATATTTCTCCCCTCCTATGGAAGTGCAAGTCTTCCTGGGTGCATAATACCATTTGGGTCTAACACCTTCTTTATCTTCTTAAGTAAGTTATAGTACCCTGCCGCTTTTGACATCACCAGAGGCGCGTGGACCATGGCGTTTGGTCTGTAGGGTATTCCTCCCATGTCTAGGAATATTTCGGTCATTTCGGTGTCGAGACGTTCAACTTTTTCAAATTCTTGTGGATCTTTTGGATCGAAGAGCACAATTGGCATTAATAATCCTTGTCTGCCGTGGTCGATACCTGCTAGCCAGACTACGGGTGAAAACTTGTATTTCTCCATTAGCTGCTCTGCGATTTTTGCAAATTTAGCGGATTCTTTCCATGGAATATACCAGGTTATGAAGAGTAGTCCTCCGCCTTTATGGCCTGCGTATGGTACTGATATTCTGTTGGGCTTTGTTAGCCTTGCTATTATTTGTTTTATATCTAGTTTCCATTCGAAGAGATTTTCTTCACCGTATTCTTTCTGATATTTCTCGAGAACGTTTCTAATTTTTTTCTTTATTATTTCTAGTTCTTCTTGTGTTTCTGCTCCTAGTTCGAAGTTCATCCAGACTTGCGGCAATCCTTTTGGTTTAGGTCTTGGAGGCCACACGTATTTAGCTCTTCTGCAGGTTGCTAAATGGTAGTTTCCTCCTTGTGCTAGGTCAACTATTTCATGTTTCATAACTTCGAGGCAAGGCTCAATTAGATATTCCCAGTCGCTTGCTCCGAAGGCTAGAACCTCTCTGTATTTTGGTAGTGGAAATATCTTGACAGCCATTTTGGTTACTATTCCAAGGGTTCCTTGTGATCCGAGGAATAGACCTGTGAGATCTGGGCCGAACATCCATCTGTAGAACCATTTTGAGGTTGGTAGTGCTGCTGAGCCTGTTCTTATTATTTCTCCTGTTGGTAAAACGACTTCTAGGCCTAGTACGTCGTCTGCTGCTGGTCCGTATTTTGTTGCTAGGAAGTGGAATCCTCGGTCAAGGTGGTCGCCGACTATTGTTGCGGCTGGTGGTGCTCCGTCTGGGATTCCAGGTCTGTAGTCTGGGTAGTGTTCTTGCATGTATTTCCATGCTTGTGCAACGGTGACTCCTGATTCTACAACCATGTACCTGGCGTCTGTGTCAACTTCAATTATTCTGTTCATTCTACGGAGGTCTATTAGTATGCCTCCTCCGTATACGGGTGTTGCCACTCCTCCACTTAGTCCTCCTGATTGAGGGATGACAGGGATTTTTTCTTTATTGGCTAGGATTAATATTTTTCTTACTTCTTCGACGCTTTTTGGTCTTACTATTACTGCGGCTTCTCGTGAATGTATGTCCATGATACCTTTTGTGACGTAGCCTGCTCTGATTGGTTTTGCTGTTGATACGTTTTCGGGGCCAACTATGTTTTTCAAAGCTTCAATTATATGCTCCTTCATCCCACTCCACCATTTTAACTCATTATTTGCTGTTTTACTGCTAAATGTTATGATTAGTTAAATATAAGTATTTTGTA
>JAUQZC010000097.1 GCA_030587435.1 Candidatus Baldrarchaeota archaeon
TTGTAAACTCTTAACATGTAAATTTTACCTAGCAAGTTTCCATTTAAAAAGCGTTAGTTGATGAATTATCCCAGCTGTTGTCGATAAGTTTAAATCTTAATGGTTTGTTGCTTGTGTTGCGGAGGATTAAGAACAATGAACACAGGGAACAGCAAAAACAGTGATGTTCCACCAATAATATATGCTACTGCAGGTTTAACAGCTTTTAGTGGAGGCTTATATCAGCCTTACCTTAATATATATGCAGTTGAAATAGGTGCAACCTACAGTGAAATGGGTATAATAACTTCTGTCAGTAATGCTGCTCCAACAATATTACAGCCAATATGGGGAGCACTTTCAGATAAAAAGGGTAAACGAAAACCCTTCATATTTTTAGGATATTTTGCAGGAAGTGCTTTAATATTTCTGTTTCTTCTAGCGAAAGATCCTATGTTGTTTGCACTATTTCTAGCTGCTCACTTTATCGTACTTTCCGCTTCGACACCTACATGGAATGCTCTACTAGGTAAAATAATACCTGAAAAAGTTAGAGGAAAGGTTTTAGGCAAAGTAAATGCTATAGCTTTTGCTGGAAGAGTTTTTGCAACAGCTATAGCTGGAATAATCATGACATGGGTTTTGGGACAAACTTTGGAATCCCAATATACATTTGTTTTTACGGCAGCTGCTGTTTTCGGCATATTGGGGTCACTACTTATTTTAAAGTTTAAGGAACCCGTTGAGAATGGAAATACAACGGTTTATCGAGGCTTAAAAGTAGCCTTAAGGGAAACTCTTAGAAATAAGTATTTTCGGAGATTTTGCTCTTTAGAGGTCTTTTTTGAAACGGCTATGAGCATGTCGTGGCCTTATTTCTCGGTTGTTATGGTGAAGAAGTTGGAAGCCACGAAATTTGAGATAGCTGTCGCCTCAATAATTTTTGGAGCTACAGCTTCTTTAAGCCAATTTTACCTTGGGAAGTTCGTAGATAAATTTGGAAGAAAGCCAATAATAGTATTATCGCGTATAATGCTTCCACTGTATCCCTTTCTATTCATTTTGTCTCAAAATATGTATTACGTTTATCTTGCAAACATAATAGGCGGTATATCCAATGGATTGTCTATAGTTGCTATCTCAGCTTACATATTAGATATTTCACAAGATCATGAACGTGGAACCTATTTTGCAACCTATAATACATTGTATGGTTTAGCTACCTTCGCAGGCTCGATATTTAGTGGATATCTTGGCACGTTTTTCCAAACATTTCAAAGCAAAATACAAGCTTTAAACACAGTGCTATCAATAAGCGTAATTTTAAGAGCAGTAACTGCACTGCTGTTTCTAACATTAAAGGAAACGGGAAAAACAGTACCCGTAAAAGTACCTTTAATGCCGCCGATACCCAAAACAGAAAAATGATATTACGAAAGAGTTGAGTCAGAACCTTCTCCTTTAACAATTTTGTCTATGAAAATATCTCTAACTTTCTTGTATGCTTCGTAAAATTTCCGTTGACTTAACAGTACATTTTTAGGGTATTTTTTCAAGTATTCTATCGCCTTTTTCCAAGCTAAGTCGTAGGGCACCACAGAGTCTATTTTTCTAGCTATTTCCTTATCGTAGTCGCTGGGCAACTGTTCTTTGTCTCCAATTATAAACCATCCGCGTTCAGATATAAAAGACCCTTCATCACCAACATAAGTAAGTTTCCTACCTTTTTCAACAACATGTTCAACCGGTTTCTCTACACTTGTTATTTTTCTTCTAAATATTCTATCTCTACCGTGATATTTAGCCCAAGCATAAAATATAGCTCTATTGAGACCAAAAGACTTTGCTTTTTCAAGATCTCCTGTCAGAAGATAGTATCTCGCTGCTTGAAGAAGAGCCATAACTTGAAATCTACCTACTTTCATAACAGGCTTTCTACCAGCCTTCCTAGTAATTGTAGGTTTAACAGTTTGCACAACGGTTCTAACCTCGCCAACCCTTTTGAAGTAGCCGCCGACTTCCTTTACAGCTTTTAAAGCAAGTTGATCAGCTTCTCCTTCACTATAATTTCTCCAATCAGTATTATGTTTCAATACGTTTGGTTTAGCCCATTCAGGGCTGAAATCATCTATCTCATTAGGTTTAAAGCACACAACAGCGTAGTCCAAGGATTTATGAAGCGAAAGTGGAACTGTAAAAACTCTTTTGAGATCCATTTCATTTTCAACTTTCAGCGGTCTCTCTCCGCCTGTAACATCCTTTATGATTTCAATAATTTTGTCTGTGCATTTTTTGAGAATATAGTCGACAATCGAGTAGGCTATGTCGAGAGGATGGTATTTCGATAAAACATCGCTTGAGAACGCTTTCTCATGTAAATGAACATGTATTCCTCTTCCAGACCATTTAAGATAAATCGATTTTGTTACCCCTTCTTTTTCAAGTTCCTCAACTATGACTCTCGCCACGTCAACAATTTTACTCCAATATTCTAATGATCCATCAATGTCCCATATAGGAGTAGTATACAAAATATTTTCAGGGTTTTCTACATCCTCTCTCCTCAAAACCCTGGAATAAACGTTTATAGACGCGTAGAAGGTTCTGGGCCTTAAACCTCGAAACCTTCGCATCAACTCTTCCAAATCCTCTTCCTTAGAAACGTGTAGTGGTGGCCCAGTTTTGCTCCAATATCGGACAAACAACCCGGTTAATCCGCCTTTTACCGTATGTATAGCAATCCATCTACCCCTTGAGTACTCAACCATCTCTTTCCGAACAAGAGGCTTAGAATAATATTCCATTACCTCATGGAACTCCAAACTTATCCCTCAACATAATAACTTAACTTCGAATATTAATATCCTCTGCATACATATATGAAAGTATCAACAAATTTTCTGCACCCCAACGCTAGGTGTCTCTTAATTGTTTTTTAGAAAACAAAAATAATTTTAATTTTTGATGCATAAATTTAGAAAACTACCCCTACCTAATAAACACCTTTCAGGTTAGCTTAAGAAAAACGGGGGAATCAGGTAGTTTCAGAAA
>JAUQZC010000101.1 GCA_030587435.1 Candidatus Baldrarchaeota archaeon
AAACTAGCTTCACGTAATGCAAGATAAACCTTAAATGTCAAACATGTAGATACAACACAGATATAACAGCCAGCCAAAAACCATCCAACTCACTTACATAGATTTTCAAAACTAAAGCAAAGATTGGGGCCGTAGTCTAGAGGAAAGCAAAAGCTTTCCGGAGAACTTGGTAGGATGCCAGCCTGGGGACCTGCAAAACTAAAAGCAGGCCAGTCCGCTGGTGGTCCCGGGTTCAAATCCCGGCGGCCCCACCAAATTAAGTTAAAGAATATGAAAAGTGAGTTTTCTTCGATGTAATCTGTTTACCTGTTTTGAAAAATTGTGTTTGAGATTTTTGTACCAAAGTAGCAAGAAATTTGTATTAGCATCTGACTTAGAAATTAATTGCATGTAATCATAGTTTTTACTGCGTCATTAATGGCTTATTGAAATTTTGTTATTTTGCTGTTTGTAGGTAGTTTCTTACTTGTTTTATTATGTTTTCTATTTGGGTTTTTGCTGTTCCAGTGTAGTTGTATGGATTTAATGCTTGTTTTATTTCCTCTTCTGTTAGGTAGTTCTGAACAGTTTTGTCGGTTTTTAGAGCATCAAAAAAGTCTATGTTGTTTTTGTATGCTTTCATTGCGCATCTTCTAATTATTTCATGTGCCTCTTGGCGTCCTATTCCCTTTTTGACTAGTGTTAACATAACTGCTTCAGCCATTATTAGTCCTTTTGTTAAATTAAGGTTTCTTTTCATGTTTTCTGGGTAAATTCTTAATCCTTTGAGTACTTTTTTCATAGTTTTTAACTGTTCATCTAGGAGGATACATGCCTCCGGTACCATTGTTCTTTCGCACGAACTGTTTGTGAGATCTCTCTCATGTTCTATCACTACGTTTTCTAATGCAGCAACAGCTAGGCTTCTTAGTATTTTTGCCAGTCCGCATATTTTTTCGGAGCTTATTGGGTTTCTTTTTTGAGGCATTGTGCTTGATCCTACTTGCACTTCTTCTTTAAATGGTTCTTCCAGTTCATGAATTTCTGTTCTTTGAAGATTTCGTATTTCTCTTCCAAATTTATCTAGTGAGCTTGATATTAGTGCTAGTAGGCATATGAATTCTGCTAGTCTGTCCCTTGGTACTATTTGTGAAGATATTTCTGCAGGTTTTATGCCTAGGTATTTCATGGTGAGTTCTTGTACTTTTAGCGCATTTGGTCCGAATCCGGCTTGCGTTCCTACTGCTCCGCTCATTTTTCCAACGCATACTCTTTCTTTACATTGTCTTAGTCTCTCTATGTGTAGTTTGATTTCGTTTGCCCAGATGGCAAATTTGTGGCCTAATATGTAGGGTATTGCATGCTGTCCGTGCGTTCGTCCTACACAGATTGTTTCTTTATTTTTTTCTGCTAGACCTATTAGTAGGAGTGCTATTTCGATAAGGTCTTTTTCAATTATGTTGATGGCTTCTTTGATTTGCAGAGCTAGCACTGTGTCTAGGATATCTGAACTTGTTGCTCCTAGGTGTATGTATTTTCCATAGGGGCCACATACTTCTGTAAGGGCTTTTACGACAGCCATTGTTTCATGTTTAATTTCTTTTTCTATTTCGTTTACCCTTTCAAGTTTTACGTGCTCTATTGTCGCCATTTTTGATATATGTTCAGCTGCTTTCCTTGGGATGTTTCCAACTTCTGCATGAGCTTTTGCTAGTGCTGCTTCTACTTCTAGCATTTTTTGTAGCCAGTTTTCTCTGTCAAAGATTTTTCTTATTTCGTAACTGCCGTATCGATAATCGATTGGATGAATTAAGAAGAACCTTTCATCTTCCATTTTTTACACCTATTTAAGTTAAAGACTTGTTTTGTAAGACTTAATAGATCAGGTTTTAGGAGATATTAGCTATAGTCTGTTAGTCTTTTTTGTTTTTTCTCTTCTTTCTTCAATAGAACTACATCGTTTTCAGAAATCTCTCCGCCAATTTGTTTCTTAATGTTTTTCACGATTTCTGGTCCAATTAATGGTAGGGATAATAGTTCCCTTACTGTTGCTTTTTGTAGGTCAAATATGGTCTTGAAACCGTATTTGTAAAGTATCCTTGCTCTGACTCTTCCAATTCCTTTCAAACGAACCAGTTCTAATAGTTCTTCTCTTACACCGTGTTTTACTCTTTGTCTTACCTTCCATATTTCCGAAATTAGATAGTCTCTTTTAATTATTTTTGCTATTTCTTCGGCAGCATAGAGAAGCCAGTCCGCTGTTTCAACTATTCTTAGGAGATCCCCCGATCCTATTCCGTAGTTTTCAAGTATCTCATCTTCTGTCTTTTCATCTATCCAATCTTGTAAAAGTTGAGCTACCTTAACCTCTGAAAGAAACCATTCATACTCGGTGGGTTGTGCTAGGTAGTCCGGTACTTCAACTAAAAATTCATCGTAGTGCATATCTACAATTTCCATGAATTTTTGGTAATCTTTGCGGCGAAGATACAATTTTACCATATCAGGGGTATGGGAAATTAAGTGGAGGAAAGATAGTGTGGTGGTTTTTTCTTTTTCAGCATTTAGTAGACCATCACGTATAATTACGGCTGTGAGGGGGTCAATGTAGAGTTCAGATGCTCTTTTACCTAAAGGTGTTGGTAAGAATACTTGTTCTCTCTCTACTAGGAGTTCTTCGGTAATTAAAAAGTTTAAAATTCTTCTTATAACGGATTTTATGTTTTCAGGATCATATTGGTAAGCATAAAAAGTTTCGTTTATGAATTTTAAAAGGGATCTTTCGCTGTTTGCGTAACCCGCAGCGACAGTTGAGAGCACGTGTGTTCTGAGTACTTGTTCATTTGCAAGCTTTGACCAGATTTTTTCGGGTTCACCGAATATGTAAGTTTCGAATAGTTGTTTCTTTTCTTCTTCGCTTTTAGCTATTAGTATGGCTTCCCCATATTTATCATATTTTGGTCTTCCTGCTCTTCCTGCTTGTTGTTTATATTCTAGTATTGGAATAGGGTAACGTCCTAGGTCTGATTCGTAGCGATAATAATCTCTTATTATGACGCGTCTGGCTGGAAGGTTTACTCCAGCCGCTAGGGTGGGTGTTGCACATATTATTTTGATAATATTTTGCCTGAAAGTGTTCTCAATTACTTTTCTATGTTCATAGTGTAGTCCAGCATGGTGAAAGGCGACTCCTCGTTTAACTAGCTCGGCAAGTTTCTCGCTCTGTTGTGTTCTAGTTCCTCTCCTCAATATTTCATCAGCTACTTCCGCGAGTGCTCTTTGCTGTATTTTTGACAGAAGCTTTGGTAGGATTTTTGCTATTTTTGTTGCCATGCTTACAGCTGCCCTACGAGTGCTGAGGAAAACAAGGGATTGTCCTCCTTCGTATACCGTGTCTATGGCCAATGATACCACAGGGTTACTGTCAAATATTTTGGGTCTTTTTATAGTACCATCATTAAACTCTATTACCTCCCCGTCAAATATTCCCTCTTTTAGAATCACTGGCCGCCAGTTACTTAGCACTAATTTGGCATTTAGCCAGTCAGCAATTTCTTCTGCATTTTTTATTGTTGCGCTCAAAGCTAAGAATTGCGCATTCGGATTTACCTGTTTTAGTCTAGATAAAACTACTTCCAAGGTTGGTCCTCTATGAGGATCATTAATTAAATGAATTTCATCCGCAACTATTACAGTAAGCTTGTTAATCCATGGAGAGTGATGACGTAGAAGTGAATCAGTTTTTTCATTTGTATTGTGGCATATGACCCCACCGATACCCGCAATGAAGTTCTCACACCCGGGAACGGATAAGTCATATACGTAGTTTGATGATGGAGGTACTCGAATGATTTTCTTAACTTTTGCAAAAGCAAAGTCCGAGTTCAAGATTCTTTTTATTTTTTCAAGTTCTTTAAGTAATGTTAGTCCTGTTTCGGAGATATCATAGAGATAAAATTTGTTTTTGTCTTTTCTTCTTATTAGTCCCTTTTTTAATAGAATTTTTAGATGAGAATTAACTTTTGACTCGTCAATCCTTAAGAACGAGGATATCTCTCTGATATCGAGTTCTCTACGATTTGCTAGTAAATTAAGAATTCTGATTTTTGTAGAATTTTCCTCAGAATCTATTAATTTGATGACATCTTCTCTACTAATTCTCTCTGTGGGGTAATTGGGCTTTTTATTGCTTAAATGTCTCAATACGGGTTTTATTTGGTCTATGGGTAACATGCAAACAGTGTCCGTTTCTTGTATTTGCGGAGAATCTGAATAATTTGATTTTACCTTATGATTAGTAATTTTGAAAGGAGACTTTTTAGGAATGAGTACATAGTCTCCTATTTGGATTTCAGATGTCTTTTTTGCTTTTATATTTAAATTTTCAAGAACATACACACTGTGACTACCAGTTACAGTTACTTCTCTTCCAGTTTCAAGCTGCAGTTTATAGAGTGGCTCTGTTATTTTATGTCGAACTATTTTACTGATTTTTCTAAAACTTATACGATAATTCTCAGGATCAAATGCTAGGGTTTCATAATTAAGATCTGATATGTCCAAAATTTCATATACACTTGAATAGATTACTTTATTTGATTTTTCTATTAATTTATCTACGAATTCTCCTATTTTAACGATTTTGACCGTTTTGTTTTCTTTAATTACTACGGGTTCATTATAATCTACGGAGCAAACAATAATGTCGTAGTTTTCGAGCCATTTATCTGATGAATCGTAATCGCCTGTGGATACTGCTACTTTTACCCCTATTTGTTCATATTTTTTGAATTCTTCGTATTTTTCATTGGCTAGAGCTCTTAATGGTACTAAATATAGGGCTTTGCCACCTTCATTTAAGATTGATTTTAACATTGCCAGCTCTGCTACAAGAGTTTTTCCAGAGGCTGTTGGTATGGCTAAAACTAAATTCTCATGATTAAGAGCTCCTTTTTTGATGGCTTCTTCTTGTGGAGGATATAAATTCACTATTCCCTGTGAGATGAGTAGTTCTTTTACTTTTTGTGGTATGTCTAGTTCTTCTATTTTAATTCTTTATTTCCCCCGTTTGCTAAGCTTTCTTGACATGGCCTGGTCTTGGCTCGAAAATTATACCTTCTTTTTTCATTCGTTCTATAGCTCTTTTAACAAATTCTTCATCAATACCTTCTATGCTTGCTCTTTCAATAAGCTTTGATACTGGAACTGCCTTATCTACGTCTTCACCCAGTTCATCTATTAAATCTAATATTTTTTCCATTTTGTCTCTTTGCGATTTACTGTGCCCTGTCATTATTAGGTCTATGTCAAGTTGCCCCGTTTCGCTATCTATTCCTACTTGTTGTAAGGAGAGTTTCATAAGGCGTATTGCTTCCTCAGCGTCTTCAACGGTTACTTTATCTCTGAGAGCCATCCTTGCATGAGCTTCAGCTAATCTAATTAAGGCTTCTAATTGCCTCGCCGTTATAGGCACAGGGGATGCTGGAGCTTCACCTATACTCCTAAGCTCTAAATAGAACTGTTCAATTCTTTTCGCTGCCTCAGGAGTTAACACCGGATGAACATTTTTCCTAGCATATGCAATGTATTTTCTAAGAAGGTCAGGAGGTATAGGTGGCTCAACGGTTCTCATTTGATGCAAAGCAAGAATATGCTCAGCTACCTGTTTATCCACCTCTACCCTAGGCCTATCTGTCAAAATAAAAATCAAATCAAAACGAGACAAAATAGTCGGTGGAAGATTAATGTTATCCGCCGGAGGCCTATAATGATCATACCTACCAAGCTTAGGATTAGCAGCAGCCAAAATAGCCGTACGAGCATTAAGAGTAGCAACAATACCAGCCTTAGCAATACTAATTGTATTGTGAAGCACAAGTCCATGACTTATGAAATTCCTTGTTGGCTCCACTGTAACATCATAAACCCATTCTGTTCCTAATTCTCCACAGTTGTTCATTACTTCTACGCTTTTTACTCTTAGCCATCTAAATTTCTTTAACCTTTTGATCTTATTGACTATTTCTTTTGCTTCTTCAATTTCCCTTAATACAGTCGTTTTAAACTTGCACAGTAAATTATTTCTTTTCTCTGGGTCATAACCGCCTCTTTCCATGTAGTCAACTGTACTTCTTGTTACATTAATCAGTTTCGCGACTTTAGCTTGAGAATAACCAATTATCTGCCTTAATTTACGCAGATCATTTATATCTCTGATGATTTTTTCAATCTCTTTGATTCTACTTTCGATGATGTCCAAATACCTATTCACAACTTCTCTTGTTATCCCGTAATTTCTGTTTATATGTTCGTTAAAGTAACCGTTATAAGGCATACCAAGCTTTTTTAGACATTTTATTATCATCGTTCCAACGTACGGTGGTAGGACATCGTGCTTTCTATTAGTTTTTTCACTTCTCTCAACAAGTTTTTTCAGTTTTTCGTGTGATTTGAGTTCAGGAATGATTATGTCTACAAATTTTTTCAAGCTATCCCCGGTTATGTAAACTTTGTAACGACATCGTTTTAATGTCCCTTTTGATGCATCATAAGTATCTTTACATATTCGAGAATGTATTCCGAGAGTTAAAAGTAAGTCCTGATAGTCCTCGGCAAGACCTTTTGAGGAGGTTGAATACGCAATTGCTTCGCTTTCAATGGATCCATCACCTTCGAATGCTGTCTTTAAAAATTCTATTCTCTCCCTTGTACCCGCTACAAATATTTTTTGTGGAATTCGTTTATCAGTACTTCTTTTCATTAATTCTGGAAAGTTTTTAGACATATAGTTGTAAAGAGACTTAGATACGATACGTAGTGTTCTATTAACATTAACATAGTCAATTGGACTTATTCCGAAAACTTCTTCCACAACAGATTTCATGCTTGAAATTATATCTTGATTTGTATTACTCAGTCCAACTTCTGCAGCGGTTCCATTATAGGAATAACCTTCAGCCACATAATAGCCCAAAAACCTAGCAATTGGACCCTGCATTGTCTCTGGGAGTATAACCTTTTTTCTTCCGTTAGCTATATCGGTATCCAGCCTGTAACTCCCTTTAAACTCGATTTCTTCAACCGCTGGAACAAAAACCCCGGTTTTTACTTTATCCGCACTTATAGTTTTAATTTCTCCATTTTCAAAAACAAATATAGGATGTTCTGGAGTCACAAGTACTTCTCTACCATTTGAATATAGTATTTTTATAAATCGACTCGGTGCTTTATGTCTGCTAACCCTGTTGATTTTCGTTTTAAATATTTTATCAAAGTCTGTAGTGAGAATTTCGATATTTAGATCCGATACTGGAAGAATTTCACAATCTATTCCATCTATTTTCCTATCTGGAAATTGTTCGAAAAGATCATCGACAAAATCTCCGATTTTAACCTTAGTTCCATCTGCCAAAGTAATTTCAAAGAAAGGATGATAAGACTGCTGTTCCATCGCTTCATGGATAGCTACCCTGTCCTGTGGGTTCATTTTGTCAAATTCGTCAATGCAATTATGCACTATAATTCCGTCACATACGAAGTTGTGGTACTTTGGGACATAGAGGTCGTAAACGTATCCTGAGTATTTTTCTGCTTTTATTTTAACTATCTTGTCCAGGAAGTAGTCTCGAGACACTAGTAACTCTATTTGATGCAGTAATTCTTTATCCAGGAGATCGGAAATTCTATCTTTAATTTTTAGAAGCTGTTGTCTGGAGGGTTGATATTTTTTATTTTTGTAGGCGTAGAGGGTGCTCCATATGCCTCTTTCAAGTAGAACAGATTTATTTACAGAGGATATTATCTGATCGCTTATTTTTGCAACCGGAACATTTGGAAGCTTGTCACTGAAAGAGGAAACCATGTGTTTCTTAGCGGGAATAGATTTAATTTTAACGCTATAATTTTTAATAACATTCAAAAGTCGGATGGCATCTTCCCTTCCCGTTATTATAATCTTGTTTATTTTCTTGTCCTTTACGAGTTTTGCAAAACAGTCAAATCGTCTTAAAGCAAGCAGGAATGCTTCGTTCTCTTCCTCGTTGTTCGATAATTGGAACTCTATATGTACAGTTTCATAGATTTTATTTGATTTCCTTCCTCTTTTAATTGAAATACAGCCATCAGAATCTAAACAACCCGCAATAAACGCTTTTAAAGCTTCGTCAGGCAATTTTAAAAGATTTTTTAGCCCTTCTCCCACTATATAAC
>JAUQZC010000142.1 GCA_030587435.1 Candidatus Baldrarchaeota archaeon
TTATATGAGACTTGGAAGATTCACAAACGTTTTTGTTAGTGACAGAACAAGTGAAACAGCTAGAGTTGAAGAGGCCCTTGTAAACTTTTCAAGACATTTAGAAACACTTAACCTAAATCTACCACTATCTATAGAAGAAGCAAAGATTCTAGAAAAAATAAGTGAGGAAACAGTAAGTTTAATTCCAGTTAAAATATGCCTTGTGGGCTTCGGCGGAGTAGGCAAAACAACAATACTGAAGCTTTTAAGATACGAAGAAATCCCATTAAGATATGAGCCTACAATATTTGGCGAAAGAGCTATGCTTGTCATACCTGTAGGACCTTATAAAGCTGTTTTGTTCACAGTCGGCGGCCAAGAGAGGTTTATGCCTATATGGGACATACTTATACGTGGAAGCGATGTAATATTTGTAGTGACAGATTCAACGCCAGAAAACGTTGAAAGAACAAAAACACATGTGCTGCCAATAGTTAGAGAAACAGCTAAATACGCTAGAATAGTTGCAATCGCGAACAAACAAGATTTAGCCATGGCTCTCCCCGCATATAGAGTAGAACAAATATTAGGACTAAAAACATTTGGATGCGTTGCCATAGACCCTGCCTATAGAGACTCCCTCCTAAACATGATTAAAGAAATATTGCTCAGTTAAGAAGAGGTGTTAAAAATTGGAAGAAAAACTAAAAATGTTTGAAAGAGCCCTAAAAGACCTTATAGAATCCATGAAAGAAAAAGAGGAAGTGCCCGCAGAAATATTAGAGAGAATCGATAGAGTGGAAAGAAAAGTGGATTTATTGATACGTATATTAACTGAATGGCTACCAGCCAAATTCTTAGAGGAAATGAAAACCTTAGGCATAACATCAACAAGCGCCTCAGCTCCTCCAGCTCCCATGACTCCGCCAAAAACAGTTACAAAAACTCCAGCTCCGACAACTGTTGAACCAACTCCGCCCTTAGAACCAGCTATACCAAAACCTGTGGATATGTTAAGCGAGGAAATAGAACTACTTAAGGAAGAATTGTCAACCATAGAGAGACAAATTGCCGATTTAGAATTTCAAAAGGACAGTGGATTTATAACTGCTGCAGAGTACGAGAAAAAGAAAAGAGAACTAGAAGCAAAGAAAAGAGAACTAGAAACACGGATAAAAGGGAAATAACATTCTGCCGCAATATATTTTAGAATCGTGCATCAAAAATTATGTAAATTTGGTTTCAAATCGGGATTGAGGAATTAGTTATGAAAAAGAGGGAAAAAATTGTCATAATGTTACTGTTTTCTGTTATATTGATGTGTATTGCGCTATCTTCAAGCCCATTTAAGGCGAAAATTGGAAAAGCATCGCCCATAAATGGTTCTTACAAACAATCTAGTTCATCTGAAGGTTTTAGTGTAAAAGCTTCCAGCTATGATCCTCCATGGTGGAATTTAACTTATCACTATCGCAAACCAATAGTAATAACCGAACCTAACCGTGTGGATAGAGAAAATGAACCCGTAGAGGTGCAGTTAACATTTGACTCCTTAAAAGCTCATAAAAATAGTTTAAGATTGTTGTATTATGATGGAAATACATGGATAGGCCCCCTACCTATACAGATAGACGATATAGTTTATGATTCAGAGAATTCAGATTATATAAGATCTGTAAAAATTACTTTTCTAGCAAATGTTTCAAAAGGAAAGACAGAAGTATATTATATTTATTACACGGATTACCCGGTTGAGGAAAAAACGTATTCTACAGATTTACACGTTAATGAATCGATGATCTCTAATTCTTACTTTACTTGGTGGATAAATCCACCTAAAATATTCAGATATCCAAACGATACAGGAGTAGATTGGAACACCATTGATAACGGATGGATAGGATACCCACAATGGTATGGAGCCGACTTAAACAACCCAACTTATGTTGAACTCTTATACAATGGCACACTTGTAGTAGGTCCCGTTTATGCCAAGGTTTTATACAGATATAAAGTTCAAGTTTATAGTTGGGCATCAAAGAAGTATTATAATTATTACAAGATCACGCTCACAATATACGCTAGGACCCCGATTGTAAGAGTTGATATGGAAATTGAACCTGGAAGTTACACAACAAGGGGTGTTTGGGGAACTATTATGGATGTTGAAGGAGACGTAGATGACGATAAATATGCATTCTTTACGGATCCTGTAACGGTTGGTACTGTTGGCATATCCAACTATAGGCAGCGTGAAAGTTATTTGCATGATATGAATGGTTGGACCTGGGCTACACTTTATGAACCAGGGAAGCATGGCGTCGGAGTTATAGTTCATAAAGATTATACACCAGAATACTATCCCCTCTATGTTAGCAGAGCTGTTAAAAGTACCTATAGTGACGTGGTTTATGGATATACATTTATTTTTGCTTATATTTATGGCTCTTCTGGCACGTATTATTATCGTTTCTTCGATGTTCCCATAATTGGTGATGCCTGGGACCCTGTTAATGAAACCACCATAGCCATTGCTTATCCTCTTTCAAATAACTATTATGTTGACGTTGAACAGGAGGCATATTATCTTCTGAGCATCACAGTTGAGGATGCTGTTTCTAGGAAGATAGAAGGTGCCAAGATTGTTGTTTATAATTCAAGTAATCCAAATGATATTTTTGGTACTAATTTGACATCCTCTTCAGGTGAAGCGGTCATCAAATTTTACCGTAACGTATCTCTTACCGTTGGTATTAAGGTAAACTACACTACTACAAGTGAAATTTATGTCGAAAAAAGTACATCCGTAAGTTTGGATATCGATGACGTACGTAGATCTGTTTCTCGAGTAGTGACTTTAGATTTAGCTGATCTTTATGTATGCGTTCAGAGTTTAGATAAGAAGGATGTTCCTGGAGCTACAGTAAAGATATCAAGTTCTGGTTATGTTCTTTCTAATGTAACAAATTCTCAAGGTTTTGTTTACTTTTATAGAATTTTGAAGGGAAAAGTTTGGTCAATTAATGTTACGTATACGACCAATTTGGGTTTTGGTGTTAAAAACGATACATATAGTGTACTTATGGATCAGAGTAGTAAGAATGTAACAGTTACGCTTCCGATGAGTGATTTACATGTTACCGCTGTTGATTTACTTGGCGAGGTTGTAAACGAATATACAGCCTATTTATATCAAGGTGATAAGCCCGTTGGAGACCCCTTAGATCAAATAACAACAGGTAACGGTATGGTTGTTTTCGAAGAGTTACCAGTTGGAAACTTTACTTTAACCTTTAAGTATTTGGCGAGATCTGAGTACGGTGATAAACTCTCGCCCACCGTTGTAAATATTTGGTATCTGTCTAATAGGAACATTGTTGTTAGTTTGCCTTTAGCTACCTTGCATGTTGTTGTTGATGATGTAAATAATGTTAGTATCCCTGATGTTACTGTTAGTGTTCAAAATAGAAGCGGCTCAACGGTAATTTACTATTTTGGTGTATCGGACGAATCGGGTATGGTTAACTTTACTAGAATATTGTACGGTGCAACTTGGGATATTCGTATTTCATTTGACACTTTTGGAGGAAAAGGAGAAACTATCGAGAAATCTCTAGATGAAATTCCTCTAGATTCGCCACAAAAATATATTTACGTCGAGTTACCTGTGACTGATATGGTTATTCATGTGCTGACTGAACAACAGTATAATATGTCTGACTATTGGAGGTATGGTGTTGGTGGTGCTGTTGTCTACGCTAATATCACAGGTAAAATGGATTTGGTAACCAATGCAACTGATGCTGCTGGCTATGCTATTGCGAAATTTGTTCCAGTTGGCAGATATAATGTAACTGTTTATTTCCTTGAAAAATCGTGGTCTAAGGTCTTTGATGTTTATAATAATTCTGCCTTACACTTCGTTTTACCATTTAAGTATGCTCAAATCGCAACAAGGCTAAGCGTGACTTCTCCATCGTCCCCATACGTCAATGCGATTTGGACTGAAAATATTACCGTTGAGCTTACGTTTTATGTTGTTGAAACAAATACTTTCATAGCCTATGGTTGGATTAACTGGTCTCTTGTAGATATGCAAGGCAATACTGTACTCTCAGGCTTTGGCTCATACGATGAAGGACATGAAGTTTACATTGTTTCGTTTAATTCGAGTGAAGTACCTGCTGGACGTTATACTTTGAAAATTTACGGTGGTAAAGCGTCCTATCCGCCGCCGTCTACTGAGGTTGTTGTAGTGGTGGAAATCTCGAAGGTACCAACGGAACTTATTTTGGAAAAGGAGAGAATTAGAGTTCCTGTTGGCTCAGATTATGTGAGTATCCGTGTATTTTACAAGGATGTCTTTCATAATGCTAGTATTGTAAATGCAAGTGTTATATTAACGTTAGAAAATCAGAGTTATCAGATGATGCTGGATGAAGAGAACTCTGGATGGTATGTATATGACCTTCCAGTTAGTAATTTAAGTATGGGTGTTTATGAGGTAAAAGTTTATGCTGAAAAAGCTAACTACGAACCAGTTGAACGCTCCATAAGCTTGCAAATTACTGAAAAAGTAATTAAGATAGGAACTGTTTCTGTTCCGAGAACTATATTCTTTGCATCAATTATTGGAATTGGAGTTCCAATTGCTGGTATAGCTGGATTTTACGTATATCGTTACCTTAGAGTTCCAAAGGTATTGAGAACTTTGAATAAAATTATTAGTAAAGTTGAGAAAGGCGAAAGGATTCCACTGGAAGCCGTCGCCGATGTTAGAAGTAGAAGAGACATTGTTAGCGAAAAGGTTAATAAGTTATGGAGAGGTTTAGGCATTAAGTTCGGTGGTGCAAGGGAGGAGGGTAAGGAAAGTGGGTAAACTCTACGATATTTATTTTATTAAGGCTGAGAGTGGTGAGTGTTTGTTTCATTTTAAGTTTGGTAGTGTGGCTATTGATCCTAATCTTGTTTCAGGTTTTCTTCAAGCAATTGGATCCTTCGCTCAGCAATTAATACCTGATGAAAAAAGTTTTTTGAGAACTATTGATCGCGGTGACTTTAAAATTATGATCGAGAAGGGGACAAAAGTTTTTGCTGTTCTAGTTGCTGAAGAAGATACACCAGAAGTACGGCAAAAACTTAAAAGCCTGCTTCAACGTTTCGAATATATTTATGGTGGTTATCTTGACCGCTGGGAGCAATCTAGGGATGTCACGCCTTTTCAAAGTTTTCTGTCTCAAGTTTTAATAGCTTTCCCTGAACAACCTATCAATCCACGTTTACTACCTAGGGCAAGACTCGAACGCATTAGTGTTGTTGAAAGTCTTGAGGTTCCTGATGCATTGAAAATGCGTTTAGTTAGAGTTTTAAGGCTTGCGGACGGTAAGAGAAGTTTAGAGGAAATTGCAGAAATTGTCGGTTTGCCTGTTGATGAGGTTATTAGTCTTTTTCTTTTAGCTGCTAGGTCTGGTGTTGTTGATTTTCCGTTTGCTAAAATTT
>JAUQZC010000159.1 GCA_030587435.1 Candidatus Baldrarchaeota archaeon
GTTCTAGAAAACATGAGATTATCTAACGATCTTCCATGGACAATTCCCATCGTAATAGACGTTAGCGAAGAAGAAATAAAATCGGTGAAAGAAGGAGACGACATAACAATATTATCCTTGGAGGAAAACAAACCTATTGCTATACTTCACATAGAAGAAATCTACGGCTACGATAAAGAAAAACATGCAGAAAAAGTATTTGGAGTAAAGGATCCAACGCACCCAGGAGTAGCAAAAACATACCAAATGAAGGAAAAACTCATAGGAGGAAAAATAGACCTATTAGACCATTCAAAAAACCCTTACTACAAGTACACTTTGTGGCCCGTGGAAACAAGGATACTTTTCAAAGAAAAGGGTTGGAGAACGGTAGTAGGATTTCAAACAAGGAACGCACCACACATGGGACACGAATATGTGCAAAAAACAGCCTTAACATTTACAGACGGTTTGTTCATAAACCCAGTAATCGGAAAAAAGAAGAAAGGCGACTTCAAAGACGAAGTTATTTTAGCAGCCTACGAAGAACTAATAAAACACTACTATCTTAAAGACAGAGCAGTACTCGCAATACTGCGGACAGAAATGCGATACGCAGGGCCAAGAGAAGCAATCTTCCACGCAATCGTAAGAAAAAACTTCGGATGCACCCACTTCATAGTTGGAAGAGACCACGCAGGAGTAGGAAACTTTTACCCACCATATGCCGCCCAAGAAATATTTGATGAATTCCCAGACCTAGGAATAGTTCCAATATTCTTCAAAGAATTCTTCATGTGCAAAAAATGCGGCGGCATGGCAAACGAAAAAACATGTCCGCATCCCGAAGAATATCGAGTAAGATTCAGCGGAACAATGATAAGAAAACTTTTACAACAAGGCAAAAAACCACCAAAAGAAATAATGAGACCGGAAATCGCAGAAATAATATTAAAGTGGGAAAACCCATTTGTAGAATAATAGAAGGCAAATAAATATGACTAAAACAACCTTTTTCTTAATCATCACAATATTAGCATTTATCTGCGAATATATAGATTCATCGATAGGAATGGGCTACGGAACCACCCTAACTCCACTTCTCCTAATAATTGGAATTCAACCATTACAAGCTGTACCAGCAGTTCTCATATCTCAACTCTCCTCAGGATTAGTAGCATCATTCTTCCATCACAAATTTAAAAATGTAAATTTCAACCTTGGATCCATAGACACTAAAGTAACCTTTGTTCTCGCAATATGCGGCATAATAGGTGCGACAACAGCAGTCTTAGTAGCTATAAGACTGTCAAGCTTCATACTAAGAATATACATTGGAAGCATGGTTTTAACAGTTGGAATCCTAACTTTAACGGTCAAAGTTAAAACTAACTTTTCATGGAAGAAAATCCTTAGCCTAGGATTAATTAGCTCTTTTAACAAAGGGATAAGCGGTGGAGGATACGGTCCAATACTTATGTGCGGACAGATACTAAGTGGAACTGAAAGTAAACATGCTATTGGAAGAACAACCCTAGCAGAAGCAGTAACATGTCTCGCAAGCAGTCTAATTTACATAGCTACTCGCGTTATGATTCGCTGGGATGTAGTTGTGCCACTAATAATGGGAAGCATTTTATCAACGCCTTTTTCAGCTTATACTGTTAAAAAAATAGGGGAAAAGAAATTTAAAAATCTAGTCGGTTACGCGTCCATTACACTTGGCATAATAACTCTTATAAAAATCTTCATATAATAACAGCCAGACAATAAGATTTCAATCAAATAAAGTTAAGGGAACAAAAATGAACAAACCAAAAGTTTTAGTTATTGGTTTAGATGCAGCACCTCCCGAACTATTATTTAACAAGTTTTTAGACGAGCTACCAAACATAAAATATCTTGTTGGAAATGGAATATATGGAAGAATGAAAAGCTGTGTTCCCCCGATTACGATTCCAGCTTGGATGGTGATGGCAACAAGCAAAAACCCTGGGAAACTAGGAATATACGGTTTTAGACATAGAAAAAACTATTCTTACACAGACATATGGATAGCGAATTATCGGAAAATTAAAGAAAAAACTGTATGGAACATTTTAAGCGAGAAGGGTAAAAAATCAATAGTTATTGGAGTACCGCCAACCTATCCTCCAAAACCCCTCAACGGCTACCTTATATCTTGTTTCATCACCCCTACAAACGCAAAACAATACACATATCCTCCAGAATTCAGAGAAGAAATCGAGAAAATTGTTGGAAACTATATTTTTGACGTAGTATTTAGAACAGAGGAAAGAGATAAGCTAATAAAAGGACTTTACGAAATGACAGAAAAACGTTTCAAAATAATAAAATATTTGCTTAAAAATAAGGAATGGGACTTCTTCATGTTCGTAGAAATAGGTTTAGACCGTGTTCAACACGCTTTTTGGAAATTTTTCGACCCAGAACACCACTTATATGAGCCTAACAGCAAATATAGCGATGTAATCAAAAACTACTACAAGTATTTAGACCAGCAAATAGGAGAACTTCTAAAAATAGTTCCCAAAAACACAAAGATTGTCGTTGTCTCCGATCATGGAGCAAAAAGAATGAAAGGAGCTCTATGCATAAACGAATGGCTAATAAAAGAAGGGTATTTAACTCTCAAAAAATATCCTAAACAAAAAACAAGATTGGAGAAAGCGGAGGTAGACTGGAAGAAAACCATAGCATGGGGATGGGGAGGCTACTACGCAAGAATATTTCTAAACGTGGAAGGCAGAGAACCACAGGGAATAATAAAACCAGAAGAATATGAAGACGTAAGAGATGAGCTAGCAGAGAAAATAAAGAACATACCAGGGCCAAACGGAGAAAAACTAGAAACAAAAGTAATAAAACCAGAAGAATACTACCCGGAAATAAACGGGGAACCCCCAGACCTAATGGTTTTCTTCGACGACCTATATTGGAGATCGGCTGGAACAATCGGGCACAAAACAGTTTACCTGCCAGAAAACGATACAGGACCGGATGATGCCGTACACAGCCAATATGGCATATACATCGTCTACGATCCTTCTCAGAACCTTGGTGGAAAGAAAATAGATATAGATATACTTGATGTAGCTCCCACTATTCTTCATCTTTTGGATATGGAGCCTCCAAGCGATATGGAAGGAAAGGCTGTAAAAGGTGTATAGGATGAGAGGTTTTGTTGTATGGTTAACCGGTTTACCTGCATCAGGTAAAACAACAATTGCAAGAAAACTTGAAGAAAAGTTACAGGAACTTGGATGGGACACGGAAGTACTTGACGGAGACGAGTTAAGAAAAGGTTTAAGTCAAGACTTAGGATTTTCAAAGGAAGATAGATTAAAACATGGTAGAAGAGTAGCTTACCTAGCTAAGATGTTAGCTAAACATGGAGTAGCAGTTATAGTAAGTTTAGTTTCACCATATAGAGCAATGAGAGACTACGCAAGAAACCTAATAGAAAAATTCATAGAAGTCTACGTAAAGTGCTCCGTAGAGACATGTATGAAAAGAGACCCGAAGGGCCTTTACAAAAAAGCAGTAAGAGGAAAAATAAAAAACTTCACAGGAATATCAGATCCCTACGAAGAACCGGAAAATCCAGAGGTAGTAGTAGACACGGAAAAAATGGATCCAGAGCAATGTGTTC
>JAUQZC010000025.1 GCA_030587435.1 Candidatus Baldrarchaeota archaeon
AAGGTCCTTCAACCTTTATTATTAACGGATATTCCCCATGCGGGACGTATCCTATTTCTACTTCCACAACATAGGAATTCTCCCCTGCTTTTTTCCCGATAAACGTTTCGCCTGCAAAAGTAACTGTTACATTTGCATTTGTCACTGGATAATAATATTCGTCGTAAACTCTTATTCTTACTCCAATCGTATAACCTTGCTCAATAGAGTCAGGTAAGGAAACATCTACGATTATCTTACCTAAAACTGTTATTAACTCGCTGAATTCATGCGTACCATAATACGAGTCCTCTATAATTATCGTGAAATTATAGTATCCAGCGCGCAGATGTGTGGCGGTAAAGATAAGGCTGTATGTTCCGTTTTCAAATGAAGTAAAACTACTAACCCTTAAAACTGTTCCATTTTGCTCAAGGACACTTATTACACTACTTTTAGAAACTGGGTCTCCAAAAATATTTCTAATTTTCACGGTAGCCCTGATGGATCCGTCTTGAACCACAGTGGTGTTACTAAGTGATATCGTGATGTTTGGTCGATAGAACATGTTTATATTTATATATTTTTCAACGAATAGATCATATGTAAGGAAACAAACATCTTTACTTGGAAGTTCAAAGAAGTCTCCAATACTAACTGAGGAAATCATCTTAAATGGATATTCTAGGACCTCCATGCTATCTCTAGCAAGAGAGTATATAACAATTTCATCGGAAAGAACATATAGTAAATCTTCATACTCATCTTCATCAAATTTATCCAGAAACACTGCAATGGGTTCACTTGGAAGGAAGGGCTTTTTATCAAAAAGTTGTTCATCGGTAGCTAGACTGATTATGATGAGCGAATTATCGTATAGAAGAAAGGCAAGTTCTTTGATGCCATCGAACTGGTAATCAACCGGAATTAGCCCCGTTACATAAGGTATAGTGTCTTCTTTTAAAAGGTTGCCGCTACTTGCATCTAAAAGAAAAATTCTATCTGAATTTTCACTTACGATGAATGCTATCTGAAGGGAGTCAACTGCAGTAAAATAGTCAACAAAAACAAAAACCTTGTGCAATTTTCCTTCTAACGTTCGGCTAAAGGAATACATGGCGGTAGGTTCTTGTCCACCGGTGTAAACAGTTAAATTAATGGTAAAGGTTGAAGAATCATAGGACACTGCAACAACGTCCATAAACGCGTCTCCTGTAAGATTAAACGCCCCCAGATAAACGATCTTTGAAACTTCTTTTTCCATTAAGGTCAGATTTGTTACTGCATCATATGCAATGATTTTATCGTGCGCATCATTTAGACGTAAACTAAATATTAGGTCGTCATATCCGTCACCGTTGATGTCACCAAACGCAAAATTAGAAATTTCATCGCCGAAGACATATTTTCTCGCTAATTTTAGTGATTGCCCATCATAAATTCTAATTTGCGATTGTGAACTTGTATTATTGTAATAATAAATTAAAATGTCGTCGCTTGCTCCAACTAGCATATTTGCAACATACGTTTCCACGGAGCTTACGTTACATGTTTTCGCGTTTACATCGACCCATGTATCAAGTATGTTGGCACTATTATTGCCCCATATGATTTCAGCGTGAGTTGAAACACCAACAACCACATCATCGTATTGATCTTCATCTATTTTACCCACATCAATTGGATGGTCACTATCTATGGAGGGAATGGCCAAAGCGACTTTCTGGATTTTTCTTCGAAACAGTAGTTGACTATAAACTTGAAACTTAAACATAGAACCATTATTATCGTAGATTGCCACATTATCATAGCTATCGGTTACGTTAATTTTGAAACTATATGTTCCAGCCTTTAAATTTGAAATATAAGCCACATACGTATCACTCATGTGAGACTCTTGCACCATAATTACAGTTCCCTGTCCTAGAGAAGCGCCGCTAAGACTGGTAACATTATATGTTAAAATTGGATTGCTAAAATCTGTTTCATCTACAACCTTTACTGAAACTGCTACATAACCGTCTTCAACGGTCGGTCTAAGAGGATAGATTCTTAGATCGCTAAGGCGCGGAGCAAATGAATCTGACTTATAAACATAAAGATAGCTAGTTGTTAAAACGAAAAGATCCGGCAAACCAGTATCATATTGCAATATTTCGAATCCGCAGATAAACGTTGGTTCACTTATCTTCCTGAAAATAGCGGGAATTGCTTCATCGCCTTTCATTCCTTTAACCATAAATATGACGTCGCTATCACTAATAACGAAATCTTCCACGTCATCTCTCGTAATTTTCCCCGTGACAATATATTCAGGAGCATTCGAAAACAAAACAGTTTTCCATGTAAGATCATTCACATCTGGGTCATAAATTACGAACCCGTTTGATGTAGGAATTATTATCTCCGTTGAACTATCTCCATCTAAATCAGCTGTTTCCGGCTCTAAATACGGGTAAAAATATACTCTTGCTGAGTAGCTGAGCGGTGTAAGCGTAGTTGCATTGTAAATTGTCATCATGATAGGAGGCTCATATGAGGTAAAGACGAGTAAAGCATCATAATACCATGAAGCATTGCTTATAGTAGTTATCCTATAGAGGTCAGAAATAGTTTGGTTTACAACACGTTGAAATGCACAATTATATACAACCAATGAGCCATTAGCAAAGGCAATCGCAATTTCTAGCCCAGTATCACTTGAAAAGTTACCTACAGCTGCGTCTAAAGCAAGGGACAAGTCAGACAAAGTTAAATTAACTGAAATAGCCTCGCTAATTCCAGGAGTACCATTAATAACAACAAAAAGCCGAGAAGCGCTTTTCATTGCAAGAAGCATAACTGCATCAGAGTATCCGTTTGAATCTAAATCAGCTACTTCAAAAACCTCAACATTCACGATTTCTTCTGTGATATCCAAGTTGATGAGGTTAATAGTTTCACCGTTTCCATCTATGATTGCTATGAAGCCTGTACGATTAATGGTTATAACTTCATCTAAAACATCTGAGTCGAAGTTTCCACGGTCGATTGCTAAACCGTTATATGCGTATGAGCCTTTTGTGTCATTATTGATCGCATAGGTTTTTCGGTTAAAAATATCGTAAAAGTATATTCTGCCATCTTCGTGTGCTATTGAAGCGATATCTGGACCCTCATATTCATTAAAGTTACCAAACACGCGGTAAAATGAATTAACAATTTGAATTCGTTCCCTTGTAAGATTTTCAAGTGGCTGCTTGATATCTGATACTCCGACACTATTTCCAAAAGCTGGCGAAGTTTTTTCATTATCGATTGAAACTTTATGCTCATGATTTACCTGCTGCATAGCGGCAACATTCATTAATGGTAAAAATGCAATAGTTAAAATCGCTAAGACAAAGAACGCTTTTTTCGTCAAGGGGGTAACCTCACATAGCAGATATTGTTGTAATATAGACTATAATTTACATACAATATTATAATATTTACGTTGAATTACAAAACAAGGCACTCAACTCACTTTAAACAATGTTTAAACGTTTTAGACTAAACAATTAGAAACAAATTTATTTGGCTCAGCATGTTTCGGTAATTTTTTAATTTTCTACCTTAAAATCTACTCCAAAACCTAGAAACTACTAAGAATGTGAAGTATAATCATTACTTCAAGGTTTCTATAGAATAAAATTCAATTTAGAAGTTATTTAACATTTTTGTCGATCTTATTTTCGTATAATAATGCACAAGAGTTGCAGAGGCTCTTGCACCGCTCTCCGGGTCAAAGAAAACAGGTATACCAGCATTCTCCAATTCAAAAACTTCCTTCGGCTTTTTTATTAACGGAGAATTTAAGACCGCCACTATTTGTTTTTTATATTCTTTAACAGCTTCTATCATCTCTTGCGCAGGGACTCTTATCTCAGGCTGAAAAGAAGGTGAATAAATAGCCAAAAGAAGATCAACATTATCATCCATCAAGACTTTCCTCACAGTTTCACCGTAAAGTTCAGGCGTTGCATATCCAAACCCTAAAATATCCACAGGATTCGTTATCGGTATGGGAAACGGCAAAAGACTTTGTATCCCTTCTATTGTTTCTTTCGACAGTTTTGCCAATTTACATCCACGTGTTTCCAATATGTCTGTTGCAACTATGCTGGGTCCAGCTGTATGAGTTATTATCGCTACGCGACTACCTTTTGGAGGATATTTAGCTACGGATAAAGCTTTTGCAGCTTCTATTAATTCTCTTATGCTTTGAACCTCTATGATGCCTGCTTGTTTAAAAGCCGCACTATATAGTTCAGCTTTCCCAGCTAAAGACCCGGTGTGGCTTTTAACACCTTTAACGCCAGTTTCCGTTCTACCTGCTTTATACACGAGTATAGGTTTAACCTTAGTAACCTGCTTTGCAACTTCATACATTCTTCTAGCATCTTCGGTTCCTTCCAAAAATATCCCAATTACCTTTGTTTCAGGATCCTTGTAAAAATATTGAATGTAATCTGCAAAATCCATGTTACATCTATTTCCTATACTTACAAATTTTGCAATTCCAGCACCTAAATCAACGGCATGGTATAGAAGAGTTCCAGTTATGCCTCCACTTTGACTAATCAAAGAAATATTTCCTGGCTTAGCTTTTACAAAGCTGGGGAAAAATGTTGCATTTAAACCTGTTTTTATGTTTGCTGCTCCAAGGCAATTTGGTCCAACAACACAAATACCGTGCTTTTCGGCAATTTCCTTTAACTGTTTTTCAAGCGTTTCTCCGTATTCACCGATTTCTTTAAAACCAGAAGAAATTATGATTACAGCCTTTATATTCTTCTTTGCACATTCCCTTAATATGTCTGGAACTTTTGGGGCAGAAACAGCTATAATGGCTAAATCCACAGAATTTTTTATCTCATCCAAGCTATTGTAAACTTTTACCCCCATTAACTCCTTCAATTTTGGATGAATAGGGTAAATTTTTCCTTGATAACCGTCCATTAGCAGTGCTTTAAGACATTGATAACCCAGTTTCCTAGGATCGCTGGAAACACCTATTATAGCAACAGACCTAGGGTTAAACACCTTCTCAAGATTAACTATTTTTTCTTCTCCCCTCATTCTATTCAAACTCACTTACATGTTCTTTACTAGATGTTATTGTAAAGTATTGATAAAAATTATGCTAATTGTAACCCTGAATCCTTGGTCAGCTGTGCTAAAGGATAATTTGTGCATTTGTGACGAAGCCTTTGTTTCTATATTTTATTCGTGTCTTAACGCTGCTACTGGGTCTAGTTTTGACGCTCTCCAAGCAGGGTAAAGCCCAGCAATTATGCTTAAACCTACGCTGAGAAACCACGTTGAGGCAAAACTTTCAACCGTAAAAATGGGTTTTATAATAGATGCATATTCAGGTGATATAATTAACATAAGAATGCGGGCAAGTACTACTCCGAAAACTAAACCTAACGTTCCTCCAATCATACCTATTATGGCAGCTTCATTTAAGAAAAGAACAAGAATATCCTTTTCTTTAAACCCTATAGATTTAAGTACACCTATTTCCCTTATTCTCTCAAGAACAGAGGTCCAAAGGGTTGTAATAATCCCAATTGAAGCAACAAGAAGCGAAACAGTAGCTATGTTACCTACGAAGAAAGAAATAGCATCACTAACCTGATTAATTACTTCAACAATGGTTTGTGGCGAAAGAACATTTACATCGTACATATCTTTTAGCTTATCCATGATTTCTTCGTTCAAAGATGGATCAGACGTTATTATATATAATCCGTCATACTTGTTGTGTCGATTGAAAAAGGAGTTAGCTGCTTGCAGTGAAATGAAAACCATCTGGTCTACAGGTATTAAACCACTACCTATATATTTTAACACTCCTCGAACAATGAAACTTTTCTCATACACAACTTGTTTTCCTTCAACAGTAGCACTATATTTTAATTTCACTGTTTGGCCAACAGTTGCAAAAGTTTCTCCACCTGAGCCGTGAGCAACTATGTTTCCTAATACAATTCCCAAGCTGTCCATGTAAGATACAAGACTCCCTTCCTCTAATTCAAGAGTCGGAAATATTAAATGAAGCTTAGAATGATCCACCCCTAATACAACTACTGATTGACTTTCCCCTCTAGACTCTATACGAACCATTGATTGTATAAACGGAATAACGTCAGTTACACCTTCAATATAAGAAACTTCCTTAACGATGTTATCATCGATTTCAAAATCTGTTCCTCGAGGAGTCATAATCACTAAATTTGCACCCAAATTTGAAAATTGCTGGTCAATATAAGCTAATGTTCCCGTGCTAATTCCATCAACTGCAACAAGAAGACCACTACCAACAAGCACCATAAGAATAGTTAAAATAGAACGCAACTTACGTTCCCTAAGCGCTTCAAATGAAAGAGGTAGAAGAGAAAGATATTTCTCGACGCTCACCGTGATCACCATACGGATATCCTACAAGAACGCCGAAGACAAAGATTTTGAAGACCTCCTAAGATAAATAATTATGATTGCAATCAACGCTACCGTGCTTATTAGAATAGTTAGTCCTCCACGGTAAAGAAAATCAAGAAAACTGGGTCCTTCTTCACTTCCTGTATTATTTTCAGATGTTTTTTGTACCGTTATTTTCACTGTAATTTCAAATACACGTTCTTCAAATAGGTCATCCATATAGGTTACGACGATTGTTATCGGATAGGTCCCATTTTGCACATCTGGTTTCACGTAAGCTGAGACCGTGAAGGGTGTGGGAGAGTTTTCTTCAACTTCTCCAACATAGTTACTACTTTCCTGAGATAAAATTAGAATCTCGTTTGGCTGTATTGATACATTGACAAACATAGCTGTCGCTGTACCCTTATTTAGCAAGGTTGCACTAATCGAAACCTTCTTACCTGGCGAAACAGGGTTAGGCATAATTGTCCAATCATACACAACAATGGAAACTTGTCCTCTGACTACGAACCCGATATTCCGAGTTTCCATGTAACTGTTTCCATACTCATCGTTGTAACTTATCGTTAGGGTTCCTGTAAACGTGTTGCCTATGACTGATTTTGGTGCGTAAATAACTACAGGTACAGCGAGTTCTTGATTTGGAACCACAGACTTAAATGTCCAAGAACTATTTCCGTGAATAACCAAAGGAGACTGAATGCCAAAGGAAATCTGAACAGTACCGTTCCAAGCATTGTTTTTAATTGCTATGTTTACTTCTGTTTCAAAACCACCAAAAAGATAATTGGTGCTCACATTAACTTGCGTTATAATTGTTTTTGTAACGGTAATGGTCCATGTCATCGTTGTTCTAAGTTCACCGTCATCAACTGCAAACTCTAAATTATGGGTTCCAATATCGTCTTCCGTAGGAATATAAGTATAGTTGTTAGTAGTTGCAACAACTTCACCATCAAGGGTCCACTCATAACTCAAAGTATCATTATCGGGATCGCTACATTTAACAAAAAACTCTACACTATCATTTACATAAATAGCGATGTTTAGATCAGCAGGTCTGTAGGATTCGATTTCTGGCGGCCTATTATAAATAATAATTGTCACAGAATATGTTTTGGGTGCACCTGGGATATATGTGCCGCTAGAGTTTACTGTGTAGTAGATTGTCAACGTACATGTATATGTACCCTTTTTAGCGGTGTTATTTATGTTTAAATGGTATGTTAGGGTGAAAGTACCCCACGGTAGAACTTCACCTGTAGGTGCTAGAACGTTACTGCTTTCAATGGGTGTAGCATAGGTTCTAGCAGTATAGTTGTTGTTTTCAGTATGTTTAAATGGTTCAGTAACATTTAATTCTCCATATACGCCTACGAGACTTTCACTAGAATTGTTTTTCACATATATAGTTAAGGGTACATTTGTATCTCCTGGGTTAACGGCTATAGGATTATCTTGAGGGGTTCCCCAAACAACTCTGAGTATTTCGAAATTCACGGATGCTTGAGCGTGAACTACATTTATAGAGCTTATGCTCATTATAAATATCATTAAAAGACCAATGATTAGAAGAGAGTATTCTTTTTTCATATTTTATTCCTCCTTAAAACCTCCTCTCCGATTATTTTTCCATCTTTAATGTGAATTATTCTATCGGTCATTTCAGCAATTTCCCTGTCATGAGTAACAACGATCACCGTTGTCCCCAATTCTTCATTCATTTTTCTTAAATACATCATAACCTCGCTACCCGATTTGGAGTCAAGGTTTCCTGTTGGTTCATCAGCTAAAATAATATCTGGGTCATTGATCACCGCTCTAGCAATAGCTACACGTTGTTGCTGACCACCACTTAATGTCTTAGGCTTTCTATAAATGGTATCACCTAGCCCTAATGTCTTGAGAAGATGAATAGCTTTCTTTATCCGTTCTTTCTTTGGCGT
>JAUQZC010000050.1 GCA_030587435.1 Candidatus Baldrarchaeota archaeon
TCAAGAAACTTATTATACCATTCAGATTTGAAAACAAGATATCGCCCAACTATGTCCTGTAAATCTATTAAATTGAAAACCTGCTTTTCGCCGTTACTTGATCTTAAAGTAACTTTCCACACTTTCATTTTTAAGCCTCAGTTTGAAATAATATCACTTACTACAGTTTATATATTTTAGTAACGCATCAAAATGCAGCTCTATCGCATTGTAACGGCTTATCGTTGGCTTGAAATATTTATTTCGGAAAATTCATATCTAAGATGTTTAATTTTAGCCATAGAGGGGTGAGAGAGTACTGGAAGATTTAGCTGAATTTGTAGTGGATTATGCTTCTAAACTTGGAGTCACTTACGTAGATGTTAGAATTGAAAAACACTACGATGAAACAATTGAAGTTATGAATAGCGTACCCGAAAAACACATCGTAATTAGAGAAAGAGGTGCTGGAATAAGGATACTTGCGAACGGAGCGTGGGGGGTTTCAATCAACCACAAATTTAAATCACGAAGGCTTAAAGAAAGCGGCTGAAATAGCTTTTAAAGTATCATATAGCTGTTATGTTATTCAATATATCGATAAGTTCATTCAAAGTGTAAATTGTGTAATTTGGGGTCTCTAATTGGCTATCTGGTTCTACGTTTTTGAAGATCCCTCTTCTAATCCATATAGATATCATACCTATCTTATTGGCTCCAGCTATATCCGTCTTCACATTATCTCCGACCATTACAGCCTCGGAAGGACTACAGTTTGCTTTTCTTAAAGCTAGTTGAAATATCTCCAATGCAGGTTTATTTTTCCCTACTTCTTCGGAAAACGTAAACATATCGAAGTATTTTTCCAGCTTTAATGCTCTAATCCTGTTAAGTTGAACATCTATCAAACCATCGCTTATAATTCCAAGCCTATAACCCCTTTTCTTTAAAAATTCGAGAACAGGCACAACATCTGGGTAAGGCTTTATACGCTGATAAACAAAGTTCCAATATTCATCTGCAAGTCTAGTAACAATCTCTTCGCTCACATCTATATTTAAAGCCTTAAATACCTCTCGAAATCTAGTTTTCCTATCGAAAAGCGCAGGTAATCCCTGATATTTTTCGTAAAATTCCTTAGTTATTCGACGTAAAGTTCGAATAAAAACATCGCTACTTATTATACCCAGTTTTTCAACTAATTCCGCAACCCTTTGATTAGCAGTTTTCCTTACCGACCCATAATCATACAATGTTTCATCAAGATCAAAGAAAACAACCTTTATCAACAATCCCACCACCCACCTACGCTAAAAGGTCTTAGGCGTCTTCGTAAGAGCTTTGACCTCGCTTTTTGTAATTAGAATATCATCTTCTATTCGCACGCCAAATTTGCCAGGAATGTAAACTCCTGGCTCAACTGTTAAAACCATTCCTGGTTCAAGCACTCTCTCAACTTTTGGTGCAAGTCTTAAAGGTTCGTGGATATCTAAACCTATTGCATGACTTGTTGAACGTATAAAGTATTTTCCGTAGCCAGCTTTACTTATAACGTCCCAGGTAGCCTTATCCACGTCACAAGCCTTAACCCCTGGACCTATAACTTCAAGAGCCTTAGATTGAGCTTCTAAAACAATCTCAAAGATTTCCCTTCTTTCTCCTTCATTATTTCCAACCATTATTGTCCTGGTTTCATCACCGTAATAGCCTTTGTACGGAATCACTATGTCAACAGTAACTATATCGTCCTTTTTAATCATTTTATCGGTAGCTCTACCATGTGGAAGAGAAGATCTCCAGCCAGAGGCAACTATAGGTTTAATAAAGTCACCATCTGCGCCATTGACCAAAGCCTCCCTTAAAACAATACCCGCTATTTCGTTCTCCCTTACACCTTCATGTATAGCGTCTAATGCCACGTTCATAACCCTATCTGTAACTTTAGATAGACAATTATGTGGAGCAATAAACATATACCTTAAGATGAGGGGTTTTCCTCCCTTTCCAAGCATCTTCTATAGAGCGGTGATTAGAAAGATGATCCCTTTATGGAAGACGCAGATGAGGGGAGGGAGAGGGGTTACCCCAATCGGGGATAAGGGCTATGATAAGCTCCCGATGAACCCAAGAGGGAGACTGAGCCTAATGAATCCCAAGGCTTACATAGACTTACCAATACCTATGTAAGCTGAACCCCTTATCAAGAGCAATGATTGCCTCTAAATTCAAATGTTCCATTAAAGCAATCAATTTGTTGGTTCTTTCTTTGTCAACTACCACTTGCACAACTTCCTTAATGTATATAGATATTATGTTTGGCTTCAGATCAAATTATTACGCGTGTAAATTGTTAGTAAACTTTGCAGTGATGTGATTTTAAGTCGATTGTCTTTTACAGATGTAACGAGCCGAAAAGACTCATAGACAGTTCTAAGTCTAACGATGAGTCTTAATATAGTAAGTGTATTCTGAATATTAAAGTCTTCTAAAATCCTAAGTATACGGTTAGGAGGCGCAGCAAGTTTTTAGATAAAGATCTCCCTTTATTTAAAAATTTTAAAAAAGAAATTTAGTAAAGCTGAACTTTATAATTCATGGACACTACAAAAGTTCATATTTATATTTGTTTCATATATTTTTTAACAGTAGGTGGAGTTAATGGACATAGCAGAACTCAGAAAATTGGCTGAGGAGAGGGTCGATAAGCTAAGTGAGAGAGACGAGGTACTAGGGATAATGGGTATATTTTACCCAGAGTTAACGCATGTTGAATTAGCAGTTTTCCTAGATGTAGATCTACAAACCCCCTATACATACTTTTCAAAAGTTAAAGAAGTAACCTTAGGAGA